>NZ_JAMYMZ010000019.1:0-111622 GCF_040318825.1 Mesorhizobium sp. M1006 | reverse complement strand
GAGCGATCTGCTCGGCCGGAGCGGATTCTGTTTGCTGCTGCTGATTGCGCCGCTTCTTGCGGGGTTGCTCGGACTCGGCTGGAGCGATCTGCTCGGCCGGAGCGGATTCTGTTTGCTGCTGCTGATTGCGCCGCTTCTTGCGGGGTTGCTCGGACTCGGCTGGAGCCGCCTGCTCGGCCGGAGCGGATTCCGTTTGCTGCTGCTGGTCGCGCTTCTTCTTTCTGGGCTGCTCTGCCTGCTGGCTTTGCGCGCAGGCCTCCGCCGACTCGCCCTCGGCGCAACTCGATTGCACTGGGATGAGCGGCGCTGCGGTACGTTGCACGGGGCCGAATGCGGCGTCGCCTTGCAGTGGGAACGCGCCTAGCGGCGCGGACGCCATCAACAGGCCAAGCGCCGTGCCTGCCAGAATCCGTGGTTGGCGTTTCATCATAAACACTCCTTGTGGCGTCCCATCCATGCCCAAACTTTCAGCAACCATGTTTGGTTCCTGTTTGTAGGTTCTAGCTGTGGCACAGGGCGATTGACCGGCGTTTTGAAGGCGACTTCATGTCATTCGTATGGTCCTGGCGTATGTTCCGGCGTATGGTCCCGGCGTATCGTTCGGACGAGGGTGCACGGTTGCCGTGCTTGACCTTGAAGCGTCCGGGGGCCACATGCCGACGATGGAAAAGCCGTTCTGGAAGACCAAGACGCTCGAGGCGATGACCCCGGCCGAGTGGGAATCACTCTGCGACGGTTGTGGCAAGTGCTGCCTGTCGAAACTCGAAGACGAGGACACCGGAGAGATCTACTGGACCAGCGTCGGCTGCCGGCTGTTCGACGCTGGAAGCTGCCGCTGCTCCGACTATGCCAACCGGCTGGCGCGTGTTCCGGATTGCGTCGGGCTGACGCCGCAGAACGTGCGCACCATCAGCTGGCTGCCCAAGACCTGCGCTTACCGGCTGGTGGCCGAGGGCCGCGATCTCTATTGGTGGCACAGGCTGGTGTCGGGAAGCGACGAGACCGTGCACGAGGCCGGCATCTCGATGCGCGGCCGGGTCAGCGCCAGCGAGACCGACCTTGCCGAGCCGGACGACTATTTCGACCATATGCTCGCGGACGAGCCTTAGGATTTCCTGCGGTAACGAAGACCGGGAACCATGGCAAAAGGGTACGTTCCCCATCTGCCCTGCATAGAACGGTTCCAGAAACGGACAGACTAACGGCTGGCCCATTCTTGCCGCATGAACGGGGGATGAATGGCCGGTTCGCAAAAAATTCAGACAGGCGGGTGCATTCTCCTCGCATAGGTTTGACGAAAACGGGTGGAAACCCTCAAACAAGGAGAGAAGACAATGTTCAATACCATCAAGACGGTTGCTCTTTCGGCACTTGTCGGCCTTGGCACGCTTGCTGCCATCCCCGCTCATGCTGACAGCATCTATCTCGGCTTCGGCAACAACCAGGATCCGCGCGTCGGCGTCTATACCGGCGACGAAGATGATGGTTACTATCGCGAACACCGCCGTCATGGCGGCTGGCGCCGGTCCTGTTCGCCGGAGCGTGCCATTGACAAGGCCGAACGCATGGGCCTGCACCGCGCCCGCATCATCGACATCAACCGCCGCACGGTCAAGGTCGCCGGCCGCCAGTATGGCGACCGCGTCGTAATCGTATTCGCCAACGAGCGCGGCTGTCCGATCATCTATCGCTAAGGTCTTCGGGCTTGCGGCCGGCTGACTTGCAGCCGGTAGAGTAGCGGAGCCCTTTCCGCCAGGACGGAAAGCGCGGCTCAAAAAACCCCGGAGGATCGATCCTCCGGGGTTTTTTCATGCTGCAAGCGATGATCATTTCAATTCGAAAGTCACCGTCACCTGTGCGGTATAGGAATTCTCGCCGGCTTGCACCGGGACCGACGCGCCGGCGGCATCGAATGCCTTGGCGTTGATCGGCATCGGCGGTGGTGCGAAATTCTGGTCGGTGATTTCCAGGACCCGGCCGATGCCGACGCCGGCCGCTTCGGCCAGCGTCTTGGCCTTGGCCATGGCATTGGCGACGGCCTTCTTGCGCGCCTCGGTGACGGCTGCCGCCGGATCGTCGTTGGAGAAGGAGATGCCGCCGCCCTGGTTGACGCCGAGCGACACCGCCTTGTCGAGAATGTCGCCGGTCTTGTCGATGTCGCGGACGCGCACCGAAAGCGTGTTGGTCACCTGATAGGCGACAAGCTCGGCCTCCTGGCTGCCGTCGGGCTTGTTGGTGTAGTTATAGCGCGGATTGATCTGGATGCCCGCTGTCTGCAGGTCGCGCTCCTTGATGCCGGACGATTTCATGGCAGCGATCACCGCGGCCATGGCGTCGTTATTGGCATCGAGCGCTGCACGTGCCGTCTTGGCTTCGCGCATGACGCTGAGCGTCAGCAGAGCCAGATCGGGTGCTATCGCCGCCTCGCCTTCACCGGTGACGACGATACGCGGCGGCGGTGGCGAATCGGCGGCGGCCGCGATCGCCGGAAATGCGATTGCGGCGGCAATCGCCAGGGGCAAGATACGTCTGGTCATGAAATCTCCTCGATCTGGGATCCCAAGACAGCCGAGTGTTGGCCGGCGTCCAATGGGCGACGTGCAATAGGTTATCAATATGGGCTGATTTGGGCGATCCCTGCCAGCCCCCTTGGAACGCCTGCTCGGAAAGCCTTGTGCGGTTCAGGGAAAAACACTAATCCAGCGCCGTGGGGCCTGTAGCTCAATGGTTAGAGCCGGCGGCTCATAACCGCTTGGTTGGGGGTTCGAGTCCCTCCGGGCCCACCATTGGCTTTTGTGGCCGTTGATTTAATTGGATTTTTTGGCCATTTTTGTCCCACCTCTTTCAACCCCCTCAGAAAGTGGGACAATTTTGTTCTCTTTTCGATCGATAACCAGCAGGTATTTCGCCGCTCT
This sequence comes from Mesorhizobium sp. M1006, assembly GCF_040318825.1. Lineage (NCBI taxonomy): Bacteria > Pseudomonadati > Pseudomonadota > Alphaproteobacteria > Hyphomicrobiales > Phyllobacteriaceae > Mesorhizobium > Mesorhizobium sp. M1006. The sequence continues at coordinate 108,707 of NZ_JAMYMZ010000019.1, read as the reverse complement.
CGCTACCTTCCGGCGACGCGCTTTCTTGATGTAGTGGTCGGGCTGCTGGTACGTAGTCCACCCATATATCGCCTTCAGCTGCTCGTGCGTCGCGCCGTTCTCAGCGGCGATCGTCGCGCCGGCCTTGCGAATTCCATGAGCACTGCAGTGCGGCAGCTCAGCTTGATCACACCACTGGCGCATCTTGTTGCCCAGACCGTTCTCCGAGAACGGGCGACCATACTCATTGACCAGGAAGGTCATCTGGTCGGAGGGCGTGTGCTCAAGTTCCGCCTCTAGTTCGGGCAGAAGCGGGAGCTCCACCAACACCGCATCCTTGTTACGACTGGTCTTCCCAGGCTTAATTCTGATCCACTTCTCCCACTGCTCGGTCTCCTCGTTGTAGACGAGCGTGATGTGCTGTCGACCGAAGATCGCGACGTCGGACAACCGCAGGCCAGTAAACATGAAGATCGAGAGCGCACGTCTGGCTGCGGTACCCAGCGGATGCCGCTTCTCATATTGAACGATCTCCGACACGTCCCATGGGTGCCAGCCGTCGCCGCTCTTTAGCCGTCTGATGCCGCGGGCGGGATTGGAGTCGACGCCCGGAATCTCTGTGTCCTTTGCCCACTCAAACATCGCGCTGATGGCTTTTACGATATTGTTTGCCGCGCCAAGGGCGTCGAGCCTGGTGTCCCTGATCTCCTTAACATGAGACCGTTTCATACCGGCGAATGGCAGAGATCCCTTGGTGGGATACTGAGGATCCGGGTCACCTTCGAGGGGATGAGGTAATTCGCATACGCGCTCCAGAATTGCTCGTCGGCGCGCCATAGTGTCTTGGGTGATTTCCGTGCCGCCCCGACGGTAATACTCCTGGCAAAGCCACAGCAACGTGCCTTTCTTCGCTGGCTCGGAAGGCTTGGGGAGGCGCCGGCAAATCTCGGGAAGAGTGCCGGGCCGAACATAAGTGACCTCGGCGCGCGCGCACCGCAGTTCCTCGAGGAACTCGTCGCTGCCGGTCGGTTCACGGAGCCGGACCTTCTTCCGACCCGGTGCGCGAAAATAGTACCGATCATTGCCGTGGCGATCAGTGTCCTTCACTACGCCCTTAAGATCGATTTTCACGGGCTCATCCGTCATGTTCGTGGTTTTCGATCCCAAGGATTGTCTAGTGGCGGCGAATCTTCGTCAAGCTTTGGTGCTCCTCCGATTTGGCGGTGAGGGAGCTTTCGAAAGGCCAATACAAGTTCCTCGACGTCCCAAACAATGCGCCCCTTGCTCGGCATTCGTGGCTGGGGCATCCGGCCGTCCTGGACCATTTCATCAAAGGTCGTTGAGCTTACGCCGATGAACGTCGCAGCCTGCTCGCGATTGATTCCTACCGGCGGGAGCGAGGGCGGCAAGACGCTCGGGGTGCGTAGCATCGGTTTAGCGCGTTGAAAGCGCGTTTTTGACGCCTGCCTGTCTTCCTATGTACCTGTCCGAATATTGCAGACGCTCAATCATGTCCTAGCCCTGTGCTTGCAGGCTCACCCTAGGTCTCCAGACCTCAGGATCGCTCAAGACACCGGTTTCTTTTCCAGCCTTTGTGTACGATGATGGGTATCTTAATGCGCTCGAGGCCAAGAACTGAATGGTCGGCGACTTGGAAGGGCAAAATGACCGTGGAACCACGAATCTGAGTCAGAGGCGGAATCATGGCTGTGGTTTCAGACGGTTATGACTCTCATGCATGCGTAACAACCAACAAGAATACCAACAAAATGTTTCTGTGGTTACTTTCATTCCTCATGGAATGCGCGACTGATTTGGTCCGACAGCGGCTTCACAAAATAAGAAAGCGCCGTACGCTCGCCCGTCTGGATCATCGCTTCGGCCGGCATGCCGGGCACGAGCGTCAGGTCCTTGAGCTTCGTCAGTTCCGCATGCGGAACCGACAGACGCACCAGGTAATACGAAACGCCGTTTTTTTCGTCCGTCGCCAGATCGGCTGCGATCCGGCTGACATATCCGTTCAATACCGGCGTGGTCCTCAGATTGAAGGCTGACATCCGCAGCACGGCCTTGTGACCAAGCTGGATTTGGTCGATGTCCTTCGGGGTGATTCGTGCTTCAAGCGCAAGATCGTCGCCTTCCGGCACGATTAGCATAATCGGATCGGCGGGCGTGATCACTCCTCCGACCGTATGAACTGCGAGTTGTTGAATGGCGCCTGACTGCGGCGCGACAATATCGATCCGTCGCAGTTCCTGTTCAGCCGCCACCTTGCGCTCAACATACTCCCCAACCTGCGCCTGAACCTCTCTGAGCTCCTGGCCGACTTCCGTCTTGAAATCCGGATCGATCTGCAGGATCTGCAGGCGCGTTTCGGCTATGCGGGCTGCCGTCTGTGCCTGATGTGCAATCTTCTCACCGCGTTCGCCGCCGAAAGTGGCAACCTGCGTCTTCAGACTGTTCAAGCGTTGGTCCGAGACAATGCCTTGGTCGCGCAGCCCACTCAGGGCAGCAATTTCCTTTTGGAGGATCTCGGTGCTTTTCTCACAAGCGATTGCCTGCGCCTTGAGCCCCTCGATCTCGTGCTCATATTGAGTGATGCGTTCCGCTAGCTGCGCCTGCCTTCCGTCGCGGGATTGTCTGCGGAATTCGAACAGCCGCGTCTCGCCATGTACTGCCGAAGCTACGTCCGGAACATCTCTGCGGGCGAGCAGCCAGTCCGGGAAGGCGATCTCCGCCAGATCGTCACGCTCAGCTTCGAGTCGTGCCAGGTTGGCGGCCAGCTCATCGAGCCGCTTGGTGACTACAGCGAGAGTGGCGCGCGTCTGGGTGGCGTCGAGCCGCATGAGGATGTCGCCGGCTTTTACTTTATCACCTTCGCTCACCAGGATTTCTCCCACCACCCCGCCGGTCGGGTGCTGCACCTTCTTCACATAGGAATCGACGACAAAGTGTCCGGACGCGACAACCGCGCCGGAGAGATTCGTGAAGGCCGCCCAGGCTCCGGCTCCTCCCACAAAGATCACGCTCGCCAGCAGGCCCGCCACCAGGTGCCGGCGAATGGACCTAGAAACGTCATTGTTCTGATGAATGCCGGACACCGGGATCCTCCATGTCAGCGCGCTCGTTATCCTGTGTAGACTCGATGGCCTTGACCCCAGCGCCTGATGCCATCGCTGCCCCCTTAAGGACTTTGGAAAGCGCCTCATCACGCGCACCGAATGCTCGCTGCCGTCCACCTTCCATCACCAACACCAAATCCACGGCGCGGATGGCGCTCGGCCGATGGGCAACGACAACCGCAATGCCCTTGCGCTCGCGCACGGAGGCGATCGCCTTGACAACCGCAGCCTCGCCTTCCGCATCGAGATTGGCATTGGGTTCATCCAGCACAACAAGGAAAGGGTCTCGATAAAGAGCACGGGCAAGACCGATACGCTGGCGCTGCCCGGCGGAAAGTGCCGATCCGGCCTCACCAATCGGAGTTTCGTAGCCGTGCTCAAATCGGAGGATCAGTTCGTGCGTGCCCGCTGCTTTCGCCGCGGTGACAATAGCCTCAGGGTCAGGATTATCTTCAAAACGAGCGATGTTTTCGGCAATGGTGCCGTCGAATAGTTCAACACCTTGCGGCAAATAGCCGATATGACGGCCTAGCGCTTCCCGGTCCCATTGATCGAGGCTTGCGCTGTCGATGCGAACCTTTCCGGCGACCGGCGCCCATGCGCCGACGATGGCGCGCGAGAGTGTCGACTTGCCCGAACCCGATGCACCGATGATCCCGAGTGCGCTTCCCGCCTGAACGGCAAACGCAAGGCCGGTCACGGTCGGCTTCCTTTCGCCGGGCGGAACGATTGTCACGCCTTCGAGGCGGAGTTCGCGTTCAGGTGCAGGCATTGGCATAACAGGAGCGGTTTCAGGAACCTTTCCCAAGAGGTCCTCCAGCCGCGCCCAACCCTGGCGCGCCATGAGGAAGGGTTTCCAGCTTGAAATGGCCAGATCGACCGGAGCCAGCGCACGCCCCATCGTGATCGAACTGGCAATCATGACCCCGGCCGTAGTCTCCTGCCTGATGACAAGGTACGCGCCGACGGCAAGAATGGCCGATTGCAGCAGCACGCGCAGCGACTTTGAAATGCCACCCAGCCCACCTGCCACGTCCCCGACTTTCCGGTTGGCGGCCAGATACTTGGCATTGGCCTTGTGCCATCGGGCAGCGATCCGCTTTGCGAGACCGAGAGCTTGCACGACCTCGGCATTGCGGCGCGCTGCTTCCAGTAGACCATTGCGTACCATGTTGTGGTCAATGGTATCGCGTATCGGCCCTTGCGAGAGAGTGTTGGTAAGGAGTGTCAGAGATGTGAGACCGATCGCCCCGATAAGTGCCGTCATGCCGATCCAGAAATGAAAGAGGAAGCAAATGCCAAGATAAAGCAGCATCCATGGCAGATCGAAGAACGCTGTCGGGCCGTTTCCACCTAAGAATCCGCGAACATTGTCGAGATCGCGTAGCGGCTGCAAGCCGTCGCCCGGCATGCGCGTTAAAAGCGGAAGGCGAACGATCGCATCGTGAACGCGTCCGGAAAACTGTTCATCGAAACGCTCGCCAATCCGCAGCAGCACGCGGGCGCGCAAAACGTCGAGCAGGCATTGGAACGCATAAAGCCCTGCAGCAAGCACGACGAGCCCCACTAGCGTCGATACGCTGCCACTTGCCAGAACGCGGTCGTAGACCTGAAGCATGAACAGCGGCGAGATCAGCGCAAGCACGTTGACCACGCCGCTGATCAACAGAATTCCCCAAATAGCGGAAGTCAGAGGGAAAGGTCTCAAAGCTGAATCCTTCAAGGAATGGTTACTCACGTAGGTCTCCGTGAGGATCTGGCGACCCAGCTCCCTATATTGCTCCCCGAGCGGCAACCGACTGCATCCGCTCGCTGATTCAGGATCAGTGCTCCCGCCGAATGTGTTTGGTTTGGCATCTAATGGAGCGGGTCAACAACAACACCGTCCGGCTGAAGGTTTGGAAGGGCAACGTCATCGTGGCCGGCCGCAAGGGCCCGAACAGGCTTCCGCCTCCACGCCTTCAGGGAGATTTCGGTGTACGACCAGCGCGACGTGCAGGGCTTCGTCAAGCTGTACACGCTGCGACTGCTCCCGGGCGCCCCGGCCCATCGCAAGTAGCGGAAACGGAAGCGCCCGCCCCCGGGGGGCGGGGCGCTGTTCCGTATGGGTTTTCTGGATCAAACGAAGGTGAAGTCCGACGCGGTCAGGCCTAGGTCGGCCACGGTGACCACACCGCCCAGGTGGACGAATTCATGCGCGTTGTTGTCGGCGGTGACATAGGCCAGAGTTGCGACTCTGTCGGTGTAGCTGCTTTGGTAGACAATGATGTCGCCGGCGTGCTCGCCGGAGATCGCACTCGCGGCTTCAGAAGCAGAGTTGAAAGATTCGCCAGTGATTACCACGACGTGTTCGCCGTTCGCACCTGAGGCCGCACCACTGTAGAAGCTGCTCACCGGGTAGCCGGACTGTATGCTGGCGTTGTTGACGAAGTTCGCGCCAAAACCGTCATTGTAGAGGCCCACCGCATCGAAGGCGAACTTGTCCTCCGCCGGGTTGAAATCGGTGATAGTGGTAATGTCCGACTTCGACCCGACAACCCCAGGCACCGGATTGTGGAACTGGAACACGAACGTGTCACTGTCGGTGCCCCCGGTCAACGTGTCCTGGCCGTCACCCACGTAGAGGACATCCTGGCCGGGACCGCCGCTGAGCCTGTCATTGTCCTCACCGGAGACGCGCGGGTTGAAGCGGCCGTTGTCGCCGGAGAGATCGTCCCAGCCATCTCCGCCGAAGATGCGGTCGTTACCCTTGCCGCCGATGAGTCGGTCACTGTCCGGGCCACCCGAGATCTCGTCGTTGCCGCCACGACCGTCAATCCAGTCACCGCCCTGGAAACCCTCCATCCAATCGTCAAGCTCGGTGCCGATGAGTGTTTCGGCACCCGGGCCACCCTCGATAATCTTTGCCATCGAAAATACTCCTAATGATGCACCCTGCCTGACGCGTTCATATTGCTCATCGGAGAATTAGAGAAATCGATTGCTTGGATAGACACACATTTACGAAATGGATGCATTCACGTTCACTTCGCCCTTCTGCTGAGCAGTTGCGGGCTCGCTGGCGGCGGGGACGCTGGTCGCCCAAGCAATCGATGAAGATTCGACACTCAAACCGGGACTAGGACGAACTTCGTAACGGGGCCGTCCTGGTTGGGCCCCAAACTTCTCTCTGTTTGCTCGACGCCGGCATACCCGCACCGTGAGCGCTGGACGAGGACAAGTTCCGCTGGCGGAGAACGGCGTGATCGGCTTGCCGCGCCGAAACTGATGGCGCTCGTCGAAGGCATGGACTGGACACGCGTTCGAGCCGAACGGCGACGGCGTCCGGCCGGAAGGCGGTGGCGAAGTGACTCAGGCGCAAAAGGCGGGCTTCAGGCCGTGCACAATAAGCTTCTGTCGGCGTCATGATGAGAAGCGCTTCGGCCCGTCCCCACGAAATCGATACGCTCAAGGCGATGTTCGTCGCCATGGCGGCGGAGAAGGCCGAACTGCAACAACTCCGGAGCGAAACACTCAAGGCCGAGATCGTCCGGATGGCGACACTCAACGAGCGTGCCCAGGTGAGGATCGCCGACCTTCATGGGATCGTCAAGCAGCTGGAGCGCGCCGCTTCGGTCGCAGCTCCGAGAAGCTCGAACGTGCCTAGCAGGCCTTCGCCTTCGAAATCCAGACCGGGCTCGGCGCGATTGAGTCCGAGCTCGAGGCCGCAAGACCGACAGGCGAGCCGCGACGTGCTGCGCGACCGCGCAAGGCGTTCCCGGCGCATCTGGAGCGGGTCGAGATCGTCATCCAGCCCGAGCCATGGGGGAAGAAGCGCTCCCGCAGCCAATCGTCCAGTCCGTCAAACGCGGTCGGCCGCACAGGCTTGCGAAACGGAACAGTCCCGCCCTCGCTTAGATACCGAGGCACCGTGTTGCGAGCGCACCCGAATTCGTTCGCCCGTCGGTTCCCCAGCCAAGCTCATGCAGCGGCAGCATCGCTGCCACCTCTTCAGGCTGAAGGAGCTGCTCTCCCTGCATCGTTCTCGACAATGCAGGAATCGCCCAATCCCAATCGCCATCCATGCCTCCTCTCATAACCGAGGGGTCGTCGGCCGACAACTGAGACGTCCGGTGCTCTTAGGCGGGGTAATCATACGAGATGCCTCCTGCAACATCATTTCCCGCATCCATAGGCTTGCCGGATCATTATTGTGAAGCGCAGGCCATTGGACGGCCTCCGTGAATGCGGCAGGAAGTGGCGGCGGAAGTCCGACAATCCGCAGGGGTGTTAATTTTGCGAAATGCTGCGCCAACCGTAAGGGCATTGTCCCGATGCGGTTGGTGCCTGATATAAGGGGCGGGATCATGCTAAAGCCCTGTACGACGACCTCGATACGTCTCTCGAAACCGTTCTCGAGCAAATACCATTCCTCGATGGAGGGCTGCCGGGTGTCCCCGAATTTAAGCACAACCTGCCCCATCGACAAGTATCGGTCGAATGTAAGTGGCTCTGACAGCTGCTTGTTCGTGCCGCAGCCTACGCATACGAGTATATCTTCGAACAGGGCTGCGCGAGGATGTTTCGACATGAACACTTCCGGCATAATCAGAAAATCAACGTCGCCGCGCCGGAGAAGCTCCTCGGGGTCGTCGGAAATAAGCAGACATTCGAAGCGGACGGCGGGAGCTTCCCGCGCAGCACGCTTTACGATCTTCTTAAAAAATACGAGCGTGAGGTAATCGGAAAGGATGATGCGGAAGCGACGATCCGATCGGGCCGGGTTAAAGGCGTCCCAGGAAATAATCGACAGCTGGATGTGCAGCAATGCCTCCCGGACTGCTGTGGCGAGCCCCTCCGCGCGCGGTGTCAAAATGAGTTCGCGGCCGTTCATCGTAAATAGCTCATCGCTGAAATAGGCGCGTAACCGACCGACGGCGGCGCTCATGGCCGGCTGACTCAGGTTAATACTGCGGGCCGCGGCGGTGACTTTACGCTCCCTGATCAAAGCGTCCAGCACAACGAGGAGATTTAGATCAAGTCCCTTAAAACGCATGTATTGACCTATCCGACGCGTGGATGGGTATCGCCCAAAGAATCAATTTTACGAATGGTGAGTAGCGTCAACGCATCAGCCGACGACGAAATAGAGCAACCGATAGGAAGAACGGCAAAACCGTGTATATGCAAAGCGCGCCGATATGCAGGCCCATGCTGCCGGCCGGACGGCCAAGCATCGCCGGACGAATGAGGTCAATTGCATGTGCGAGCGGCAACAAGGAGGCGACGTCCTGAAAAGCGCCGGGCAATTGGTTGACCGGAAACATCGCGCCGCAAAGGAACAGCATGGGTGTTATAACAAGCGTATTATAAAATATGAAATATTCATAACTGGGCGCAAGCGCCGTGACGACCATCGCTAGACTCGCGAAGGCGAGGCCACTGAGAGCGATGACTGGCAGCAAGCAGAGGATGGATGGCCACGATGTGTAGCCGAGCGTGGTGGCAACAATAGTGATTGCTGTGCCCGCCATCAGGGCCTTGGTGGCTGCCCACGCCAATTCGCCGAGTAAGATATCGCCGAGCGTCAGCTGAGTGCATAGCATTCCTTCCCAGGTGCGCTGGTTGTCCATGCGGCCGAAACTCCCGTAAACCGTTTCAGCAGTCGCCGATGCCATCGCGCTTGTGGCAACCATGCCAGCCGCGAGAAACGCAATGTACGAAGTGCCCTCAACAGGACCTATCATTGTTCCGATGCCAAAGCCGAGACCGAACAGATAGATCATCGGATCGGCGAGGTTGCCGAGAACCGATGCAAGCCCGATTTTCTTCCATCCAAGATAGTTGCGGCGCCAAACCGCGACCCAATTCCATGCATTGGCGGGCATGGCCGCCGCATAACGTTCGCCCATTGTTCAGTCCTCCATCTCGCGCCCGGTTAGCCGCAAGAACACATCCTCGAGATTGGGGGGACGCTGCAGAAGGCGCAGACCCGCGCGCCCGCGTAGCTGCACCAGCACCTGCTCCGGATCGGGTGCATAGCAAAAAAGCGTCTCACCGCTTACCTCGATGCGCTGTGCGTACGGCCGGATCAGCGCACCCAGTTCATGCGGATTGCCGCCGTAGACCTCGACCACGTCACAGCCGATCTGCTCGTCAATGAGTGCGGACGGGCGGCCTTCGGCGATCTTGCGCCCCTCCTCCATAACGCACAGCCGATCGCACAGCCGCTCGGCCTCTTCCATGAAATGGGTAGTCAAAAGAATAGTCTTGCCCCGCGCCAGCAGCGATCGCAGCCGTTCCCAGATCAGGTGGCGGGCCTGCGGATCGAGGCCGGTGGTCGGCTCGTCCATCACTAGCAAGTGCGGGTCATTGATCAGCGCACGCGCGAGCGTCAGGCGCCGCTTCATGCCGCCGGACAGTTCGGCGACGCGCGCATCCGCTTTGTTCTCGAGGCGGGCGAACTCAAGCAGCGACGGTATGACCGCTTCGATCTGGCGTCTGCTCATCCGGAAGTAGCGCCCGAACACCAACAGGTTCTCGCGTACAGTGAACGCGTTATCAAGATTGTCGAACTGCGGGACCACGCCGATGCGCATACGTGCCAAACGCGCGCGCGCCGGCACTGGAGCGCCGAGCACAGTAATCTTCCCCGCATCAGGCGATGTCATGCCGAGGACCATACGCGCAATCGTGCTTTTGCCCGCGCCGTTCGGTCCCAAGAGCCCGAAGCATTCCCCCGCCGTAACGCGGAACGACAGTCTGTCGACAACGAGCTTGTCATAAGTTTTGCTTACGTCAGTAAGATCGATCGTTACCGTGGACATGGGTTCATTTTACCGAGAGCGTCGCCACGACTGGCGGTTGCTGTTGCCTGCCGGACCTGAAACTGTGACTCGTCTTCGCCATCCCAGCCGTCGATAACGAACTGATCGACATCACAAGGATTTAGCCCCTGTTCCGCCAAAGCGGCGACAATTGCGTCGAGATTATCGATGGTTTGATAACGCGGATTGTTGTGCCGCTTTTCCTGCTCAACGCAGAAGACGAGCCGTCCATCCTCGACAAGGGCGATCGCCCCATCATGGGTCAGCTTGGTACCACAGATGCGCATAGTGTCTCCACGTTAACGGCGATAGATTCGATTCATCAGGAAGTGGAAAGCGGGTTCCGGAAACGGACGAGCAAGCAGTCTTCGTTGACCGACTCGCCCCGACACTCAAGACGCTCTACCTCGATCAACGTTTCGTTCAGCATGGCGATGACCGGCTCAGCACCAGCGGCGTGACCCCAGCGACGGCAATTAGCATCCCTTGCCGATCCGAAGATCAGATGCCCGCCTGGCGCAAGCACCCGCACCAGGTTTTTGACGGCCGCGCGCATCTCGGCTATGTCTTCGAGGTAGTATAGGACCTCCGCCACAACGATCAGGTCAAACAACTCGTCGGTCGAAAACTGTTGAACATCGGAGACTATCCAGTTGATGCGCGGCGGCTTCTTTATCCGTTGACGTGCTCGAGCTATCGCTTGCGCCACGACATCGATGACGGTGAGCCCTTGGCAGTAGGGGGCTAGTTTTTCCGTGAATGCGCCGGCAGCGCACCCGACTTCGAGGGCATTTGTAATGGAGCCTTGGGCAAGCGCCAGCTGGAGCATTTGCGTGTGGCGCTCCCGCTCGAACGGATTGCCGTCGAGGCGCCACGGATCGTCTGCGGCCAATTCCCGATCGAGCAACTGATGATTCATGTTCTGGGTCAAACTCGTCCACCTCTCGTCCACCTAGGTAATTAGCGATCACTCGTCGCCGCAGATGTTGCTCGACAGCGCTAATCCCGAAGAATCCGCGCAAGATTGAGCCTGCGAAGCGGAGCCGCATGCGGTGAGAATTCTGCCCTGCTTGATCCAGTGATCGGAGTTTGGGTGGGGGCCTGTTTTCCCCCAGTGTTCGATGTAGCGACAGCAGAGCTTCGCGACAGCCAATCGCTATTGCTCAATGTACACAGCGCGTAGGCCTTCAAGGGAAGTAAGAGAAAGATGTTGATGAACGTGTGCAGGGAAAAGCCCAGAAATCGAAACTGTCGAGCACGAAATGCTACCACGCTGCATCGGAGCATGGTCATGGACACAATCATCAGTCCTGTCCACCAAGGCACAGTGCCTGTCAGTGCGAAATGTGCGAGGCCCGTTAGTACCGATAGGGCGAGGAGTAGCGGCCCGAGATTCTGTCCGACCACGTCCAACGTGAGATAGCTATTGAGGCCGGGCAGCAAGCGCAGCCCAAGCAGCGTGTCCCGGAATGTGCTTCGTGCCCAACGGAGTTGTTGGCGCAGATACGGTCCGAGTCTGTTCGGAACGACTGTGGCCGCGATGGCGCCCGGAACGTACTCGGTTCGAAAGCCTGCTTTCAGCATGAGGATGGTGAGATGGCGATCCTCCCCGAAGTCGCTTGGCTTGCCCCGAAAAAATTGCGACTCGTACTGGTCCAGTAACAAAAGGAGCGCAGACCGGCGGTACATGGCACATGGGCCGCAACAGCACATAACGGCACCGAAGCGAGCCTGTGCCGCGCGCTCCTCGTTGCAAGCCAGCCAGTACTCCATGTCTATCAGCCTTGTCAGCCAGCTCTCGCTCCGGTTACTTGCAATCAACTGACCCATGACTGCGCCGACCGCTGGATCTCGCATCTTCGGTACAAGCTTGGTGATGACGTCGGACGCGAGTATCGTGTCTGAATCAACGTTAAGCACCAAATCCCCGGATGAGCGGCGTATCGCGGCGATCTGCGCCTTGCGCTTTCCAACATTCTCGGGAAGCAAAATGATGTCGAACCTAGGGTCGCGCGCGTAGGTTTCGTGGACAGTTCCTACGGCTTCGCGATTTCCAGAACCGTCATCAACCACATAGACCCGAAGTCTTCCGGCGTATTCTTGGTCTGCAATGGACGCCAGGCACTCTGAAAGCGTGCGCGGATCCTCGTTGAAGCAGGGGACGATGACATCCACGCTGGGCAGTTGATCGGAGCCGACGAGATCCTCCAACGCCGATGAGTCGTTTGTCGGCAGAGCATAAATCCCCTGCATGCTCTTATAAGCAGTCGAGAGCAGTGCATAAAGCGAAATGGCCACAGTGCTGGTTGTACCAAGAAGAGTCATGGGATCTCGTTTGTTCAGTGATGTTGAGGAAGTGAGCGGATTACAAATCCGCGCTCATGAAGTGCTGGAATCAGCCGGGACAGCGCCGTGACCGTCTGGTCGCGCAGACCGGCGTGAGCGCCCTGGCTCAACTCGCCGGGAGGGCATCCGTCGTGCAAGAGTACGATTGCGCCCGGCCGGACAGAGGCGAGCACGGTATCGATAATCGCGTCGACCCCAGGGCGAGACCAATCTCGTGGGTCGATGGACCAATGGAGGGCCGTCAGCCCGGCGATCTGTGACGCTGTGAAGACTTCTTCGCTCCAGGCGCCATAGGGCGCGCGAATATAGCGCACCGAGGCCTGCGGGCACGCCCTCATGATGGCGCCGTTCGCTTCAAAGATCTCACGTTGCACTTCGCCGAAGCCGCATTTGTACAGATCCGGATGAGTCATCGTGTGGTTGCCTAGCTCGTGCCCTTCTGCAAACATTCGTTGGATTAGATCCGGGTGCTCTAAGGCGTAGGCGCCGATGACGAAGAAAGTCGCCGGCACCCGCTGCTCTGCCAACACATCCAGAATCTCCGGTGTGAAAAGTGGATTGGGACCGTCGTCAAACGTCAGATAAACGCTGCGACGGCCGGTGCCGTCAGAGCACTCACGGCGCACTTCGTACAAGCAATCGGGACGGCTCATAGCTCTGGTCCGTTCCGATCGATCATCGTGCCCGTGGGCCATTCGCTGATCGGGCGTCCAACTGGCAGAACAATGGTGAGTGCGTCATCGATGCGTGTGGGCGGCAGGTCGAGGCGGGCCTCTGGTCGGGTGGAGCGCACGCGAATTCCCGACAAAACGGCCATAGGGCTGTATCGCCGCCCGAACCTCTCAACATGATTCCGCAGCGCGTCCCGGACGGTTCCGAAAGCGAATGGAACGCCAAGCTCCTGCAGTATTGGAAGCATGACATGGATTGAATGGGCGATTCCGAGACCCTCAAGATCCGGACGTACCCCGTACAGGCCCAGCTCAGCCACCAACAGATCGACCGCGTCAACCTTGATGAAACGGCGCAGTATGCCCATGTGAGCCGCTACACCGCTCGAATCATAGGCGATTGCGCGGAGTTCAGGCCTGGCTCCGGCCCAGCTTCGACTACCTTCGAACGGTTCTGCGTTGGACGCCCCAGTCGGCCCGTAGGTATTACGAAAGAACTGGGCGAGCTCGACGTGGTCCGAGAGCTGCAACTCGTTTTCCCAGCACAATTTCCACTGCACCTGAGGGCGCATTCAGGACCTCTCTTCAAAATAGTTTCTTGCGGGCCGCATTACCCGGCCAAAGCGGCGGCGTTGTTGGCTGCACTCAACCGTTGTCGTTAGCGACGGTGAGCCAGCCGGTGGGGCTCGCCAATGAGCTCTCTCGATGTTCCCGCCCGTGTGGCGGCGCCGTCGATTTGAGCTTGACGTCGGTCATTTACGTTCCTCTAATGCATGGTTCGTAAATTCGTAAAATTGATTGTTTAGATGATGCCCATCCACACGCTGGATAGATCAGGATATGCGGTTTAAGGGGCTGGATCTGAATCTCCTCGTTGTGCTGGACGCTCTGATCAGGGAGCGTAAAGTCACTGCCGCGGCCAACAGTATTAACCTGAGCCAGCCGGCCATGAGCGCCGCCGTCGCTCGGTTACGCGCCTACTTCAGCAATGAGCTATTTACGATGAACGGCCGCGAGCTCATTTTGACACCGCGCGCGGAGGGGCTTGCCCCAGCAGTCCGGGACGCATTGCTGCACATCCAGCTATCGATTATTTCCTCCGACGCCTTTAACCCAGCCCAATCGGATCGTCTCTTCCGAATCATGCTTTCCGATTACCTCACGCTCGTGCTTTTTAAGAGGATCGTAGAGCGTACTGCGCGGGAAGCTCCCGCCGTCCGCTTCGAATGTCTGCCTATTTGCGACGACCCCGAGGAGCTTCTCCGGCGCGGCGACGTTGATTTTCTGATTATGCCGGAAGTGTTCATGTCGAAACATCCTCGCGCAGCCCTGTTCGAAGATATGCTCGTATGCGTAGGCTGCGGCACGAATAAGCAGCTGTCAGAGCCACTTACATTCGAGCGATACTTGTCGATGGGGCATGTCGTGCTCAAATTCAGGCACACCCGGCAGCCCACCATGGAGGAGTGGTATTTGCTCGAGCACGGTTTCGAGAGACGTATCGAGGTCGTCGTACAGGGCTTTAGCCTGATCGCGCCCGTCCTATCAGGCACCAACCGCATCGGGACCATGCCCTTACGGCTGGCGCAGCATTTCGCAAAAACAACACCCCTGCGGATTGTCGGACTTCCGCCGCCACTTCCTCATCCCGCATTCACGGAGGCCGTCCAATGGCCCGCGCTTCACAATACTGATCCGGCAAGCCTGTGGATGCGGGAAATGATGTTGCAGGAGGCATCTCGCCTGGCGCCTTTGCTTGAAAGCTATTGAGCGTCTCGGGCTTCCTGGAGGCGGTCGCGATCGCGTAGGAGCGGTTGCCATTCGGGCGTCAGGCCTTTGGCTCGGCAGAGCGGCGCAGTTCCTTGCTGAGTACGAGGGCCAGGAACGAGCAGAACACATGCCCGGGTTGGTGCTGAGTTGACTGCCGCCTCCGATTTCGCGTGCGAAGTCCCAGAAGATGTCTAGCCCCACTCAATGCCAACTTTGCCGGCCTTGCCGCGGCTTTTCACGCGCGGCCTGGCGAGGAGATGCCGGTCGACGAGGTCAATCGCAATGGACTGTGCCGGCCTCGCTCGGCTACTGGCGTGAGGCATCCTTGACGACACCGCCCTGCACCGACAACGTCGAGATGTTGGCAATGAAGCCGGTCGCGATTGACGCTGCGGATGTAGGCAATTTACCTCGCGCTTCCGCCTGAACGCGTGGCCGATCCGTTCACCAATTGGCGCTTCATCCTGGGCCGCGGCTGAGGCCTGTGGGGTGCGGCTACCCCGCGTGGATGGGATCATCAATCAACTTTCTCTCATTTATGAAAGGAAACTTCCCCGCTTACGATAGAAGCCATCAGTTTCATATATTTTCCGGCAGATGAATGTCGAACGGCAGAAATGTCTGTCCTGGTGTTTCAGCAGTGCCGGTCTCGATAGCCCGCGTCATCAGCGTTATCAACTCCTGGGAAAGCCGGCGCATTGGCGTGGCGACCGCCATCGTGATGATGTTATCAGCGAGTGCCGCCCGAGATTCCGGCGTGATTTCATTCACGATCGCGACGAGATCGCGACTTTTACCCTCTTCCCGGACCGCGGAGATGGCGCCCTCCATGCCGCCCCCGGCGACATAGAAGCCGACGAGCTCGGGTTCCCGCTGCATGAGATCAAGCGTTGCCTCGTAGGTGACCTGCCGTTTCTCCAGGTTCACAAGCGGATCGAGCACCTCGAACGTTGGCGCGTTCTCACGGCAATAGGAGCGAAAGCCGACGTCACGGAGCTCGTGCCCCTGGAAACGATGGCTACCGACAAACACCGCCACCTTGCCGGGCCGTTTTGCGACCTTGGACACCATCCAAGCGGCCGTGCGCCCCACCTTTCGGTTGTTGAGGCCGATATAGCCCTGTCGCACGCCGGCGGCGAAGTCGGAAAGCAGCGAGAAAACCGGAATGCCTTTGGCCTTGAGGTCCTCAACCGCTGCTGTAATTTTTGGGTGGTCCGGTGCCACCATCGCGATCGCATGGCAGCGTGCGCCCAAATCCTTGAGCGGTGCGATTAGGTCGCTCGGCATATGTGACGGGGCGAATTGGATGAGCGGAATGCCGTGGAAGGACTGGGCCAAATTGACCGACGCTTCGACCTCGCGCGCAAAGTCTTGGTAGAAATGCTGGGCCGGTTTTCTCAAGATGAAGCCCAGACGGTAGCACGGTAGGTCTCGCCGCAAGCGCTGCTTGATGAGCCCGGCAGCATGATAGCCGATCGCGTGGGCGGCGTCGTGGACCCGCCGCGCGGTCTCCTCGCGCACCGGATGGCGGGCGTTCAGAACCCGATCGACCGTTGCTACGCTGACTCGGGCTTCGCGGGCGAGATCGGTAATTGTGGGGCGCTTGGTCATGGGTCCTATTCTGATTGGTTTTTGACGCAGGCTGGCTCTCTGTCACCTAGCGCGATTCGACAATGCTTTCGGGTGGGCAAAGTGAAGACGCCCGCATACTGAATGATCGACAGCGTATTGGACTACTCCAGACGTAGACCGGCCGGGTATAACGGAAGGTTCATTCGCTTAGGGCGGCGATGATTTGCACTCACACATTTAGCGCTTCTGATACATGGTCCGTGAGGCGCCGTTTAGAGCCTGCGAGTCGATCGTTCAGGTCATGTGACCAGCTTGGCGAAACCGGTCGCGGTGCGTCGCCCTTACTCGGCGGAGGATAGCCGGTTTGATGCCTCGGCAAGCTGATGACCGCAGAAGGCGGCTTTCATCTGCGCTTGGTCCAATTCTCCTTCCCAGCGGGCGACGACGAGGGATGCCACTGCGTTACCAACGCAATTCGTCAACGCCCGGCATTCGGACATGAAGCGGTCGATGCCGAGTATCAGGGCCATCCCAGCAACGGGAACACTCGGAACTACGGCGAGCGTAGCAGCCAGGGTGATGAAGCCCGCACCTGTCACACCTGCAGCGCCCTTGGAGGAAAGCATCGCAACGAGCAGCAGCAGCACCTGATCGCCGATTGACAGATCGGTGTTCGTCGCCTGCGCGATGAAGAGGGCCGCCAGGGTCATGTAGATATTCGTGCCGTCCAGATTGAACGAATATCCGGCCGGGATGACGAGACCCACAACCGAACGCCTGGCGCCCGCCTTCTCCATCTTCTGCATGAGCGAGGGGAGCGCGGCCTCCGAGGAGGACGTTGCGAGGACAAGCAGCAGCTCTTCCTTGATGTAGCGAATAAGAGAACAGATCGAAAAGCCGTTGTAGCGGCAGACCGCGCCGAGAACCCCGAACACGAAGAGGAAGGCGGTGAAATAAAACGTCGCGACCAGCATCGCGAGGTTGACGACCGAACCGATGCCATATCTTCCGATGGTGAAGGCCATTGCGCCGAAAGCGCCGATCGGCGCGGCTTTCATCAGAATGCCGACGAGCTTGAAGACAGGCGCGATGAGCGCCTGAAGGAAGGAAACGACAGGCTTGCCCGTCTCTCCGGCCATCGCGAGCGCCATGCCGAACAGAACCGAGAAGAACAGCACCTGCAGGATGTCGCCTTCCGCGAAGGCACCGACAATCGTTGGCGGGATGATGTTCATCAGGAAGCCGGTGACCGACTGCTCGTGGGCCTTTGCGGCATAGGTATTCACGGCCTGGACATCGAGCGAGGCCGGATCGATGTTGAGGCCGGCGCCAGGCTGGACGACATTGGCGACGATGAGGCCGACGATCAGCGCCAGCGTCGAGAAGGTGAGGAAATAGACCATTGCCTTGCCGGCGACCCGGCCGACCTTGTGAAGATCGTTCATGCCGGCAATGCCGGTCGCAATTGTCAGGAAGATGACAGGCGCGATGATCATCTTGACCAGCTTGATGAAGGCATCACCCAGCGGCTTCAGGCTCTCGCCGGTCCCCGGATAGAAATAGCCAATTGCGACGCCTAGGGCGATGGCGGCAAGCACCTGCGCGTAAAGCTTGGCATAGAAGGGTTTGCGGGGCGCGGGACTCGCGCCGCGGACTTGTGCAGCTGACACTGTTTCTCTCTCCCTGACCGGATCGAGGTGGCGTGACTTCTCCCGGGCTTCTCCCTATCGCGGCGCTCCGGTCGAACGCTGCACCAACGCCGCCGCAATACCCATGCCAAATGGATCCGCATGACCTGAACTGACGTTGGGCTCGCCAATGATGGGATGAATGCGGTGGCACAAGACGGGAATGACAAGGCCGCCGTCCAGCACGCGCTTGATGTTCTCCGGCAGATTGCCGGTCGATCTCTCTGGCTTGCGGTTTTGCTGCACATCGTGGCGGGCTCCTCGGTTTGCCGACTTTGGGAAGGGCCGCATCGCTGGCACCAGGGCGCAGAATTGCCGTGTTCTTTGCCGCGCTCCCGCTGCAGCGACAGCTTGAAAGCGACGTCGAGACGTAGGGATTGACGCCGCTGGTGCTGACCGCGACGATGCGGTTCAGAAGTTCCGAGCACCGCCGAGAAAGCCGCGCTCGACCGCCACCTTCGCGCCTTCACACGCGACGCCGCCGCCTTATCTGCGTCATCAATATCGAGGAAATGGCGGTTGCCGCGACCGACCAGTGTCGTCGGCAGTGACTATCGCTCCCGCCCCTGGTTCGCAGGCGCTGGTGACTGGCACGGCCCGGCAACTCGGCGCGGTCAGCCGCTCGGGCACCGCATCGCCGGCGCCGTATTTCTCTCGTTCAACATCGCCGACAAAAATTAGAACTGATGAATTCTATCATAGGCCGCGAGGTTTCCTTTCACGAATGAAAGAAAGCTCGATTGACTATCCCGCCTCGCTCCAGTCTTTTGAAAATCAACGTGTGGTTGCCCCCGTGCAAGCCGAGAACGTGGCCAAGCTTCGTGGAGGGAGAGCCAAGCGATGCGTCAGGGGTCGACCCGCTTTGTACTCGACCACACGGCGGTGGCACGAGTTCACGTCAGAGCATTTTCGCGCTTGCCCGCGACGTCGCGGGCGCACATGCCGCCGGCATGCATTTCATGGCGCGAGATCGAGGATCACATGCACCACAACATTCCCAAATCAGAACAAAATGCCAGCGAGTGCCGCATTTCGCTTCCGGATGCGAAAAGGGCTTACCCAAAGTCCGAGACGACCACCGCGGTCCCTTTCGTGCCATCGCACGAGCACGCGCTTATCGGCATCTTCGAAATATCGAAAGTACTCACCGACCCCGCCCGGCTCGAAGTCACGTTGGCCAAGGTCGTCGATCTCCTGCCCTCGTTTGTGCAGATGCGGCACGGCATCATCGCTCTCTTCGACGCTGAGGGCGCACTGGACATCACCGTAGTCACCGGCTGCGACGAGAACAGCGATGAGCGCTCCCGGATGCGCCTGCCGCGCAAGGCAATCGATCTGATTGTGACGACGGACACGCCGCTCGTCGCCGAGAACATAGCGGTGCATTCGGCCTTCACTGCCGCTGACATAGAGGTGCTTGGGGCCTCCGACCCCGTGTCGTTCATTGGCGTTCCCATTCGTGTTGATGGGAACGCCGTAGGCACGCTGACTATCGACCGCGCCTTGGACAGCAGGTCAACGTATCGGCTCGATTATGATGTCCGGCTGCTCACCATGATCGCCAACATGGTGGGACAGACAGTCAAGTTGCACCGCTTCTCCGCGGGCGACCGCGAACGACCGACAGAGGTGGAAGATCGGCTGCAAACGCAATTCTCTGATGTCAAGCACCCTGCACCGCCGCGCAAGAAGGTTCACGTCAAGGGGATGATTGGCGATAGTCCGGCGCTAAGCGCGCTGCTCGAGAAGATCGCAGTGGTAGCTAAGGCAAAGACCACGGTTCTGTTGCGAGGCGAATCCGGTACCGGGAAGGAGCTGGTCGCCAAGGCAATTCACGAGTTGTCGCCGCGCGCCAAGCGGCCCTTCATCAAACTCAATTGTGCAGCGCTGCCAGAGACAGTCCTGGAATCCGAATTGTTCGGTCATGAGAAGGGTGCCTTCACAAGCGCGTTCAATTCCCGCAAGGGTCGCTTTGAGCTCGCCGACAAGGGGACGTTGTTTCTGGATGAGATCGGCGAGATCTCGGCCTCCTTCCAGGCAAAGCTACTGCGCGTGCTGCAGGAGCAGGAGTTTGAGCGCGTCGGCAGCAACCAGACCATCAAGGTCGACGTTCGCGTGATTGCCGCCACGAACAGGAACCTTGAAGAGGCGGTTGCAAGGAATGAGTTCCGTGCCGACCTATATTATCGCATCAACGTGGTTCCCTTGCTGGTGCCGGCATTACGCCAAAGGCGCAGCGATATTCCGCTCCTCGCAGCTGAGTTTCTCAAGAATTTCAACGATGAGAACGGCCGTACGCTGACCTTCGATGCGCGTGCGATTGAAGTACTGATGAAATGTGAATTTCCCGGCAACATTCGCGAGCTTGAAAATTGCGTGCACCGGACAGCGATCCTGGCGGAGGGACGATCAATCGGGAGAAACGACTTTGCGTGCTCCCACGACCAATGCTTTGCCGAGGCGCTGCGGAAGAGCAGATCGGGCAAGGCCGCGCTGCAACCAGCGCCGATCCTCCCAGAGGCAGTGAATCCGGCCACGCCGCCGGATGCGGCCGCTCGTTCGGCCGCCACCACAGTCCCGCCTGCCGGAGCAACCCACTCATTGGGCGCGAGGACCACCGACGCCGAGCGCGTCATTGCTGCCATGGAAAGATGTGGCTGGGTGCAGGCAAAGGCGGCGCGCCTGCTTGGACTGACCCCGCGCCAGATTGGCTACGTGCTGAGGAAATACGGCATCGAGGTCAAGCGTCTGTGAAAGCATGACTCAGGCGGATTAGCTGAGACCGCTTAGCGGCTTGGCCCGCGCAGGGATGCAGATCCGCGTCCGCGTCAAGTCGATCCGACCGAGGACAGCCTGGCCGAATTCCCGTGGCAGCCGGCGTTGCGACCATCTTGTGAAAGGCGACGCTGCCATCGTCAATCCGTCCGCCATGTTGCTCTCGTTGCGAGCTCATACGGATGCCCTGTGCGACTGAAACGGAGATAAAATATGTCCGATGCAAAACTGCAAGCTGTGCTTTCGTCTCTTCCGCAAGGGACGCGACAGTTAGATGCTCTGCCGTCCAAAGGACCAGCGCCGGACAGAAGTTTTGTCAAGCTGAATACGAATGAGAACCCGTTTCCGTTGCCGCCAATCATAATGCAAAGTGCAGTGGCGGCCCTCAATCGCCAGTATCTGTATCCGGACGACGATAACATCAGCTTGAGGGAAGCAGCGTCCAATACCTATGGGGTATCCACGGATCAGGTCATCGCAGGCAACGGGTCGTCTGAACTGCTCGGACTCATCTACAGAGCTTTCCTCGCCCCTGGCGACAAGGTGGCGATGATATCGCCAGGGTTTTCGTTCAACCGCAAACTTGCCATGTTGCATGGTGCTGAGTTTCTCGAGATCGGATGTCAAACTCATTCGCTGCCAATGGAGCAATTGCTTTCCGGTCCGGCAAAAGACGCCAAGTTCATTCTGGTGGCCAATCCAAACAATCCGACCGGAACATTCCTCTCGATAAGCAATATCGAACGCCTCGTGGCACAATCGGATCGCCTGGTCGTCCTTGATGAGGCCTACGTCGACTTTGCGCCCGATCACGGGCTGCGCCTCATCAACCGTTATTCGAACCTTCTGATCTTGAGAACATTTTCGAAGAGCTATGCCGCCGCCGGCATACGCGTCGGTTTCGGTTTCGGTCACCCTGAGATTATTGGCAGGCTGCGCAACATCCAGAACGTGTTCAACATGAACGTGATCGGGCATGCGGTTGGTATCAGCGTGCTTGCGCATCGCGGCGCCTACGCAGAGAACCACAAGCACATCAGACATGAACGACAGCGAGTGACGGCCGCACTGTCGCAACTTGGATTTTCCGTAACGCCCTCCCACGCAAATTTCTTGCTAGCCCGTGTGCCAGCGGGACAGGACGGCTCATGGTGGCAAGCAGCCTTGGAGAGGCAAAAGATACTCGTTGCCTACTTTCCGGACAGTGGTTTGGAACATTGCATCCGCGTCAGCATCGGCACAAAAGAGCAATTGGATGCATTTCTTGCTGCCGCTCGCGATATAGTTGGAAGCTTAAACATACCAAGCACCACGGGCAGGGGAGCGTCAGGCTCTGCTCGTTCGGTACGCTGACGCTAATCCGAGATCACACACTGCTATCTTTCGACTTGCTTGGTCATCCCAGCAAGAGAACAGCCTGCTCTAAAATCGGGGACAATATCGAGTGACAAACGTCTTTCCTTCAAACCTAGCCTTCGGCATCTTCGATCATCTGGACGAGGACGGCCGCGATATCGCCCGGCAGTATGAAGATCGCCTGATATTAGCAGAGGCGTGCGATCAGCTAGGGTTCTATGCCTATCATCTCGCAGAGCACCACTGTACCCCCCATGGGAGAGGTCCATCGCCGAATCTGTTCTTATCGAGCGTCGCCCAGCGCACCCGGCGCCTGCGTCTCGGACCCTTGGTGATGCTGCTTGCGCTTTATCATCCGCTGCGTGCGTTCGAAGAGATCTGTATGCTGGACCAGTTGAGCGGTGGCAGGCTCGAACTGGGCATCGGGCGCGGTGCTCTCCCGATCGAATTGGGTTACTTCGGGATTGGTGCGGACGCGGTGCCGGGCCGCTATGCGGAAGCCAGCGAAATTCTTGTTGAAATACTTGTTAATGCCATGAAGGTTGGCACGCTGTGCTATCAAGGCCGCCATTTTGAGCTCAATGACGTTCCTTTGACGCTAAGACCTCATCAGCGCCCACATCCGCCGACATGGGTCGCCGCCAATCGACCCGAGTCCGCAGCCTGGGCCGCTGCGAATGGAGCAAATATCGCGTGTGTAGGACCTTCCTCTTCTGTTCGCAAAACTACTGATGCGTTCCGCGCCTATCGAGAGGACAACACTGACACGGGCGATCGAGCGCCATTTATTGGATTGCTCCGAATGGTGGTGATTGGGCGTTGTGACACACATGCCTATTCGCTCGCGGCACCTGCTTACGAACGATGGCTCAAGAGCTTCCAATTCCTTTACGAGCTTAACGCTATCCCCACTCCACCAAACCTGCCGCTGACCTTCGATGAGGCAGTAGAGCGTGAATTGTGCGTGGTAGGATCAGCAGAATCTGTGCGAAAAGCTCTGTTAGATCAGTTGGAAGAGGCAGGTGCCAACTACCTGCTTTCTCAACTGGCATTTGGGAATCTGCCGTTAGACGCTTCCCTGTACACCGCGACGACCATTCAATCCGAAATCATGGCTCGA
Organism: Mesorhizobium sp. M1006; assembly: GCF_040318825.1. Classification (NCBI taxonomy): domain Bacteria; kingdom Pseudomonadati; phylum Pseudomonadota; class Alphaproteobacteria; order Hyphomicrobiales; family Phyllobacteriaceae; genus Mesorhizobium; species Mesorhizobium sp. M1006. The sequence goes on along the minus strand of NZ_JAMYMZ010000019.1, from coordinate 85,502 downwards.
TTTGTCTGACCATGAAATTCGCGGTCTGATCTGAAGGTTAAATCGTAGTAACAGCGCTCCCTCACATCCACGTGCTCGAGCGTGCACGTGGTGGGGGCGGGCAATCGGGAGGGAGGCCAAACTGACGACGAGCCGGCGGCACAGATTACCAGGTTTGTGCGTTGGCCGGCATCTGGGCACTGTGTGAGACTGCACGATCCTAAGGAGATGATGGCCGAGCGCGTCACGATGCCGGCACGCATCTGCTCGTCGCGCTCGCGCTAGTCGTTGGCACATAGCCCGCCGCAGAGGTTCTTCTCGCCCGGGGCGGCGCCGGTGCGGCGCCCAGATCCAGCTTCATCAGCGGCTCGGCGGTAGCAAAGCCGTCACTCGCTACGGCGCTGTTGAGGGCGCGCTCGCGAGCGGCTTTGCTACGCCGAGCGACACCACCTGGAGCGAGTTCGCCCGATGTCGCGGGGTGCACCGCGGTCGGATAACGATGCTGGAGGAAATCGTTCGCAGCCGGTCTCCACGATCTGCGCGAGTGCTTTGCATGAATGCTGCCTGCTTCCTCGTCTGCGGCGGCCTGAGTGTCCGCCTGTCCTCGTAACTTCTTGATATTTAAGATGCTTTGACCTTGCTATTTGCCGCATTTTCCCTATTTCCACCATCAAAGTTATGGCAAGGGGAATCGACATGGCCAAGCACAAGCTGTCCGAAACACGGATTCGAACCCTCAATAAAGCAGGGATCTATAGCGACGGCGACGGCCTGTTCCTGCGCGTCCGGAAAGAGGGGTCGCGGCAGTGGTTCCTTATATATAAGCGGGCAGGCAAAAGAACCGAGCTTGGCCTCGGTGGGTACGGCTTTGGCACAGCGCCGGTTTCACTTGCCCTGGCGCGGGAGAAGGCAGAGGTGGTTCGACAACGGCTGGCGCGCGGTGACGAACTATCCGCCCGCAAGACATTCGTTGACGTTATGGACGACGTGATAGCTCTGAAGGAGAAGTCTTTCCGCAATGAGAAGCACAAGGCGCAGTGGTCGATGACGTTGCGTGAATATGCCAAGCCTCTGCATAAAAGGCCGATCGCCGAGATCTCGCGCGACGACGTGGTCGAGACGCTAAAGCCGATCTGGGAGAAGATACCAGAGACTGCTGACCGCCTCCGCATGCGCATTGCAGCAGTAATGGATCACGCGAAGGCGAGGGGGCTTTATGTCGGCGACAACCCTGCCGACTGGCGGGGAGGCCTGAAGGATATGCTTCCGGCTCGACAGAAGCTCACGCGCGGCCATCACGCAGCAGTCGGTTACAAGGAACTGCCTGTCATCATGAAGCGCCTACGAGCCGCGGCTGGCGTGTCAGCTAGGGCTGTGGAGTTCGCCGCATTGACCGCAGCGCGTTCCGGTGAGGTGCGTGGCGCAGTGTGGCCTGAGATCGAACTTGATGCGGCCTTGTGGACGGTACCCGCCGCAAGGATGAAGGCTGCGCGCGACCATGAGGTTCCGCTTTCCGAGCGCGCCTTAACGATCCTCCGCGCTAGACAGCAGCAGTCGACCGGCGATCTGGTGTTCGAAGGTGGACGCAACGGAAGGCCAATCAGCGACACAGCTATGACGAAGGCGCTTAGAGCCGCAGGTGGGGGCGATGCCACCTTGCATGGTCTACGTTCATCGTTCCGTAATTGGGCTGGCGATATGACCGACTACCCGCGCGATGTAGCCGAGGCGGCCTTGGCTCATGTGCTTAAGGATAAGACCGAAGCTGCGTACAGACGTGGCACCGCGTTGCAAAAAAGGCGCGGCTTGATGGAAGACTGGGCGCAGTATTGTGAAAATAAAGCCCGTTGACCACATTGACATAGCAGGCGAAAACGCATATTGTTGTTCACCTTGGCTTACCTCGCCTAAGTTAATGGCGACCCGAACCCCTCTCTAAAGATTCAGATTTGGAAACGTGCCTTTTCGCACGTTGGATTTCCGCGCGCTTTTTTGCGCCGGGTTGCAATGGGGATTCCGATGACCGCAAACGACAACCGACCGCGCCTGATGGCACCAAAAGACGCGGCGGCAGCCACGTCTCTTTCTCGTACACTATTGATTTTGATGGCCGAAGCCGGGGAGTTCCCGAAGCTATCCGAACGACGTAGTGCATATGTGCGTGCCGAGGTCGAAGAGTGGATTGATAAACGTATCGCCGCGAGGGCGGCAGCATGAGCCATGATGCCGAAACTGTTGGCGAAATGTTTATGCTTTGGAAGGCTACCGAGAAGGCATTCCTGCAGCATCTCCTCATCCGACTGATGGAGGACGTTCCGGACTTCAATAGCGAAAAGTTCGCAACCGGACTGCACCTCTTACAGGAGGGCTGGCCCATCGACCGAACAGACAAAGATCAAGAAGCGCAGGGCTTAGTCAGTCTCCGCTTTCTTGATCGACGCGCGCCCGCGGCGCGTGCGGCAAACCGACCGGACGATGGCCGCGGGCGCGTTTCTCATAAAAAAACCACCGCGGACCCAACCGCGGCAACTTCCAAAACGGGAACCACCAGAACGTGAACATTATTGCAATCCGGCCGACAGCCGGACCTAAGACACTTGCCTATTTCGACATAGAAATCGGCGAGCATTTGCGAATTTACAATTTGATGCTCCGAAGAGGTGCGGACGGGAAGCTGCGCACGATGGCACCAAACGCCTGCGGCAAGCATGCCGCGACGTTCCATCCCATTCTTGCAGAGCAGATCAGCCAGGCGGCAGCCGCGGCGTTGAGCGGAGGCCGCGTAGCCGATGTCCAATCCTAACCCGCATGAAATGAAGGCATTCGAACTGCCTGCCGGTTTTGGCGAAGGTGATGCTGCACGGGCTGCCGTGGCTTTTATCGGCGTAGATCCGCGTGAGCACGCACTGGACTGCCTGGCCGACTTTGCCGACGTGCTGTACGGCGACATGGTTCTGCTGCCTTTTGCGGACGGTCAGCCAGATTGGCCTAACACCACACGCGACACGCTCACCAAGTTGTCCGGTCACTGGTCTGAGATTAAGCCGGAAGATATTGCTCGGCTCGCCGTGCTAACAGACGGGTTCAATCGCTTCATCGAGAACGCTGAGGACGTCTCGGTTGTAACGTTGTGGCGCGGCGGCACGCCTGACGTTCGTCAGATCGATGGCGTTCCTTGCCCCGCAGCACATCTGTGGACGCCCCCGTGAGCGCAAGAAGACTCTTCGAAAGGCAGTATAGCGGCGCGTAGGCGGGTGCTGACATCTGTCCGGCCTCTGATGCGGCCTTCCATTTGCCGCCGGCCCGTATGGGAGTTCGCCGATCGGATCCATATCACTACCGCGCGCTCGAGGCGCTCTGTGCTGAACTGGTTTTTCCGATCCGTCTCTCATCGACTGTCGCGCCATACCTCTCCGTGTGACCTTCCTACACCTGCGACGACCTCAGACCGAGCTGCTATGCTGCCACGGCCGGAGCCCTGTAGGTCCCACCTCTTGCCATGAGCGCCCAGACGATGCGGGCCATCTTGTTGGCAAGAGCGACGACCACAAGCATTGGCGGCTTGCGGGCGAGCATGCGCCCAAGCCACGATCCTTCACGAATGCCTCGCCGACGAGCATGACGCACGACAGCGCTCGCTCTGATGATAAGCAGGCGCCGCAAAGTACGCTCGCCCATCTTCGATGTTGCACCGAGCTTCTGTTTATCGCCGGTTGAGCGTTGCAGCGGCGTCAGGCCCAGCCAAGCGGCGAAGTCGCGCCCCTTTCGGAAGATTGCGGCGCAAGGCGCCAGTGCAACCAGAGCCGTTGCCGTTATCGGACCAACGCCGGGGATTGTTGCCAACCGCCGCACGTCTTCATCCTCTCGGGCACGCCGTGCAATCTCGGCATCGAGCTGCTTGATCCTTTCCTCCAGCGACTCAGCGTATCGACCAGCATGGTGAGGGCCAGGCGGGCTGCTTCTGGCAGATCGCCCTCAGGATCCTCTACCTTTTCCATCAGCTTGGCGGTGTGAGAAGGGCCCTGGGCAACGACCAGTCCATATTCTGCGAGATGGCCGCGCAAGGCGTTGATCGTCTGGGTGCGCTGCCGCACCAGCAGATCACGAGCCCGGAATACGGCCGCACTCGCCTGCTCCTCCTCACTCTTCACGGCGACAAAGCGCATGGTCGGCCGCTGCGCGGCCTCGCAGATCGCCTCGGCATCGGCGGCGTCGTTCTTCTGCCGCTTCACGAAAGGCTTCACATAGGATGGCGGGATCAGACGAACGGTGTGCCCGAGCTTGCCGATCTCGCGCGCCCAGTGATGCGCCCCAGAACAGGCCTCCATGGCGACCAAGCAGGCCGGCTGCCCAGCGAGAAACGCAAGCACCTTGTCGCGTCGCAGTTGCTTGCGGAAAACAATGGCGCCCGCCGCATCGGCTCCATGCGCCTGAAACACATTCTTCGCTAGGTCCAATCCGATCGTGTTAACTTCCATTGTGGACGCTCCCTCTCTTACGGTGGCTGTCAAACACCACCATTCTGGCACATCGATGCCGTCGAGGGGGCGTCCACATGGGGTAATCGCGGGAGCGACGCGCCCTGAACCGATCATAGCCTTGGAGGGTGGCTGTTCCCCGATAAGATGAAATACGGGCTCACGACTGGACGCCGGGCCCAGCATCAACGGAGAACAGCCATGGAAGAACATATCGGTCTCGACGTGTCGATGAAAGAGACGGCAGTGTCGATCCGCCGTGAAGGCGAACGGATCTGGCGCGGGAAGTGCGCATCTGATCCCAGGATCATTGCCGAGCTTGTCCGCAAGCGGGCGCCGGCCGCAAAGCGCGTCGTGTTCGAAACCGGCCCGCTGTCAGTTTGGTTCTACCATGCGCTGCGCGCCGAGGGATTGCCAGCCATCTGCATCGATGCGCGCCATGCCAAAGCCGCTCTCGATATGGCGGCGAACAAGACGGATGCGAATGACGCCGATGGTTTGGCGCGTCTTGCTGAAGCAGGATTCTTTCGCGAGGTGCGCGTGAAAGGCTTCGACAGTATGTTGACCCGCACGCTCGTGGCAGCACGCACTCGGCTGGTCCGGATCACCGTCGAGCTTTCCAACCAGATCCGAGGGATCATGAAAACGTTCGGCTTGCTCGTTCCCGCCGGTAAGGGAACTACATTCGAAAAGAATGTCCGGAGCCTTCTTATCGATCAGAGCGAGCTTGCTCCTGTCGTCCTACCGATGGTGGAAGCCTGGCGCAGCATTCGCATCCGTGCCGCCGAGCTTGGGCGCCAGCTTGTCGCAGATGCACGTCAAAGCCAAGCATGCCGCATACTCATGTCGATCCCCGGCATCGGCGCCATTACCGCAACCTCTTTCGCCACTGCCATTGAAGATCCGGGCAACTTCAAGAAGTCCCGCTCTGTTGCCGCTTGGATCGGCCTGACAACTCGCCGCTACCAATCGGGAGAAGTCGATTATGACGGCCATATATCCCGACGCGGCGATCGACATTTGCGGGGACTTCTCTATGAGGCTGCGGCGGTCATCCTGACACGCAGCTCGATCGACAGCAGCCTGCGCACGTGGGGCCTCAAGCTCCGGGAGAGGGTTGGCTTCAAACGAGCTGCCGTGGCTGTGGCGCGCAAACTGGCGGTGATAATGCATTCGATGCTCAAGACCGGTGAGTTCTTTGATCGAAATGCAGGCGCCACAGCATGAAATCTTGCGAATAGCGTTCAGGATCTGAGCGCCTGAGACGTCCGTGCCGGGACGTGAGCCGAGCCATTCCGCTGATGGGGTTGCACCGTCTCAGCAAAGTGCGTCGTCCACATTGAAGGCTCGTCCGCGGAGCTCCATCATGCGGCGACTGATGTCGACCGCGAAGACAACCATGCACCCGGCAGGGTCGTCTCGACGCAATTACATGCTTGACGTCCCAGCGGCGATTAGACAACCCCATCACTACCTCATCACGGAAGCCCTCATCGATGATGAACCGCTGAAGGTACGCCAGACGACAACGCCCAAAGAGGCGCCCAAGAAAGAGCCACTTAAGGCGGCCAACGATAACAAACCAGCCACAGCGATAACGCGCAAACCCTGCTCGGTATGAAGTTTCCGCCTGTCTCATACGTAGTGCCTGGCGTCATTACCGAAGGTCTAACGATTCTGGGTGGGCGCCCAAAACTCGGCAAGAGTTGGCTGGCGCTGGATGTTGCCATCGCCGTTGCCTGTAGTGGCAACGCGCTAGGAATGCGATGCGAGCAAGGGGACGCGCTGTATCTGGCACTGGAAGACAATCAAAGGCGGCTACAGGACCGGCTGAGGGTGTTGTTGCCACCGTTGAAATCGCTGTGGCCAGATCTTACCCACCTCGAGTTGGACACCGAGGCGCCGAAGATTGATGGTGGCCTTATTGGTCGCCTGGATGCATGGCGACTCAGCGCCGAAAATCCGCGCATGGTCATTGTTGACACGCTGGCGATGGTGCGCCCCGCAAGGAAGAAAACGCAGGACTCTTACGAGGCCGACTATGCTGCATTGTCACCGTTGCAGAAATCGGCCGGCGAGCACCGCCTTGCCGTCGTCGTGGTGACGCACGTCCGCAAGATGGAGGCGTCAGACCCACTGGAGATGATATCGGGTACCAATGGTCTTACGGGTGCTGCCGACTCAATCTTAGTGCTGAATCGCGATACGGACGGGCCCAAGTTGTACGGACGAGGCCGCGACATTGAGGAGCTAGAGAAGGCCTTGCGGTTCGACAACGGTAAGTGGTCGGTGTTGGGCGATGCTGTCGATGTGAAGCGTTCGACCGAACGGCGTCGGGTGCTAGAGATATTAGAACAGGCCACAGGCGCTATGTCCCCCGCGGACGTGCCAAGGAGATCGGTGCAAAGGCCGCCAGCATCAATGTCCTGCTCGGCAAGATGGTCAAGGACGGTGAGGTGAGGAAGATCGCGTATGCGCTCTATGTGCACCCCGGTAAGACCGGTTATACCGATTATAGTTCTTCTGACTCTAATCACTCTAATCGGTCTAACGTAGGTACACAGAGCGAGGACGCCGCATGACCATCACAACCCGCTCTACAAGCGTCACCAGCACCGATGAGTCCACCAAGCCCTATCGCGGCAGGCGCATGTCGTGGAAGGAATTCTATGCGCTGCGCCCCGACCTGCGGCCGGCCAACGATAACGAGATGGAGAGCCGCTCAACGGCGGCCAATCAGGCCATCAGCATACGACTCTCTGCCACGCATAGCCGCACCCATGACCCCCTTCGGGTGTATGTGATTGCTCATGGAAGCAGTTCGGATGTCCACACATGGCACTACAAATTTGCCTCTGCGTAATCCCGCAACCGAACTGCTTATTACTAGGATGGTCGACGCAAGTATTTGCGCCTATGCAGGCGAGATTTCCACGCTCAGAAATACATGCTCCCTGGTTCGCATATTGTCCAATACAGACCTGATACTGGGAGGTAAAATCAGCGGAAATAGCTATTCCGCTGAATAACGAGGTCATCGCGAAGAAAAATAGTGCTGATCTCCACATGGTAGCCTCCATGGCTGGTGAATATTCTGCACGATGAAGATAGCACACCATGGGTTACTCACGTAAGGTTTGATTTCTCTGCCGCAGATATATCGGCAGCCCACAGCGCGCAAATGGGCCAGGGCGGGTCAAATCTCTAGGAAGGCCCTACGGGTGCAAACCCCGTATCCTCACGCGCAAACTTTTGATTGTTTTTGATTTTTCTACCCGGCCAGGCCGGTTTCTCGAATTGGGATGACTACCCATGACAAAGACCACCCGCAAGGAAATACTAGAAGCAACAGACGCCTTCCTGAAGGCGAACCCCGAAGAGAAACGCACCGATGTACGTATACGCTTTCGTGGGGGCCGGCCTGCTTGGAACTCGCTGAAAAAGCATGATGAGAAAGGCGCCGCCGCATTGTGGCTCATCGCTCGAGAGCGCCTTCCGCAGGCCGCCAACGACAACCTGCCCACCGACGCGGGCCTGCATATCGATCGGAGCCGAAAGGACGGCAGGCCAAGGGGTAAGAATCGCGATCCGCGTTCGTTGGAAGCGTATATAGCTCTGCCTGCCGTGAAGCCACGGCTCGGTGACGCCGAACCTGAACCGGCACGCACCGGCAACTGGGACGGGGCGTATCGGGGGTGTTGTCATCAAATCTCAAGATTGGATACATCCCGACGCAGTATTCACGTCGGCAACTCGCTTCAGCTTCCATCCACCAGAGATCGCGCCAGGCGCCTTCTTTCTCGGCGCCATAGGCGGATTAGGGCAGCTTAAGGTCGGCAAAAGTCGTGGAGACGTGCGGCTTGCTGGATCTACCGACCCGATCAATCCGCCGGCCGATATCGACTCTGTCATTGAAATCATCTTGGTAGGCGGTAACGTTGCCGATATTGGTAAGGCTTTCGGCGCGAAGGGTGGATATGCCGACAGACGCGGGGGTGCAGAACTACTCGCGGCAGGCAAGTGGGCGAAGTTGGCGGTGGCGAATGACAACCGCCGAATACGTGCAGTTTAAGACAGTGTGCCAAATCGTGGCCCCGAAAAACCTATAGGGCAACAGCAACGATCGGGGCGCTTCGGCGTCCCTTTTCTTTTACGCAAGACGCCTCGTCAACGTCTTGCGTAACCCGTCATTGGCTCAGTAGGCCAGGCGGGACCAATTCCGTGCAGCGCCGGAATAGCAGCCTTCGACTGAGCGTCCGCTTGTCGAAGGCTGCACCCCTTTTGCGCCAGGACTAGCCATTTTCGAAAATAGGAAAACACATCATGCCATCCACATCGGAGGCCGTGGACGTGCTCGCTGCACGTGTCGGCTTCGACAAGCCCCGAGTCCGCGCTGTTGCGCGTGCACTCACCGACGCCGGGCGACTCCCGCCTGGCGCCCCCGCAAAATCCCCGGTGCTCGACATCGGCAATGTTGTGGACTTGTTCCTCGGCAGCGCCGTCGACGTCCCGCTACGTTCCGTCGCCGACACAGTTGCGAGGGTTCGCGAACTGACACCAGCCGGCACGCCGCTCAAGGCCCTCCCTGAGAGCCTGCGGCACACGGCCGGCGCCTATCTTGATGCGCTCGCCGACATGGCCGCTGAAGGCTCACTGGACGTGCGCCGGGTCAAGATTGAGGTGGTCAGCAACTGGAAGGAACTTGCCGTCCATCAACCAGATGGCACGATCAGCCGCTTTGTTGAGCCTGGCGCAATAGCTTCAAATTGGCAGCACGCCGGCCACCGTCGTTCGACTGCAATCAACGGAGCGGCCTTTGCCGATGCCGTCAGTAATCTTTTCGCAGGAGCATGAGCATGGGACTTCTCAAGAAATCCGAAACGGCACGCCTGCAGTTCCAGATGCCGTCGCTTGTGGATGCATCGCCTGTCTATGCCGACCTGATCACGAAACGTGGTGAACTGCACGGCCGCCGCAGCGAGCTTTCCGCAGAGAAGCGGCGCCTTGAGCAAGAGATACTCGCCACCCCTCGCAAGGAGTACAGCGGCCGCGTCTCTGAATTGCTTGGCGAACCGGTCGAAGCGGAGAGTGCGCCCCGTCGTCGGGTTCGGGAAATCGTCGGACAGGTCGCGGATATTGAAGCAGCACTTGCGGTCATCGCCAGCCGCATTCTGGCGGAAAAGGGCGCCGCCTCTTCTGTGGTGCGCCAGGCTGTGAAGCCTGAATATGCCCGTCGCGTTCAGGCAATGGCCACAGCCATCGAGGCTTTGGGTGCGGCAAGCGCTGATTATGAATCGCTAGTCGACCAGTTCAATGCCGAAAACGTAGAATGGACTGGCTCACCCCATTGCAGCCTACGTTCTGCGGCGACCGTCATGACGGCCACCTGGAGCGTTGGTTGCGTGCGGCAAAGGAGGCTGGCTACCATGCATAACGAACGCATTGAACACGCCTCGACAGACGAGAAGGGTCTGCGAAAGCCGGGTCGCCGCATGATCAAGCTTCCGGGCGAAAAAGGACACGTCGAGCGTTCGGATTCCGCCGTTTACATTGCGCGCAAGCTCGATCTGGACAAACGGGAGAGACGCACTCGGACGGTGATGAATGGCTGAGCCTTTCATTAGTGGCTATGCCATCCAATGGAATCAGCCTGCCGTGATTGCGGGGGTCTTCGAAGAGCGGTTCGCCCGCGGGTCATTCGATAAGTCACTGCGAGACCACCCCGACGTCGCAGCGCTATGGTCGCACGACATCAGCAGGCCTCTCGGGCGCGTCAGCAACGGTACGCTGACCCTCAAGCCTGACGCGATCGGTCTTTGGTATAGCCTGACACCCAACCCGGACTCGCCTGCCGGCGCCGAGGCCCTGGCAACTGTCGGGCGCGAGGACGTCGGCCAGGTAAGCGTGTCGTTCAGTCCTTGGGTTGAAGAATGGGACGACACTGCCGAACTGCCGAGGCGGCTGATCACAGAGGCGCGCTCGTATGAAATCTCCTTGGTTCTGTGGGGAGCCTACGGTGATGCGACATCTGCTTCGCTGTCCCGCGCCTCTAGCAATGCGGCAGCTGCGCTTCGCCGCAAAGCCGAAGCCGCGCAGCGGCTGAGAGGCATTACGTGACCCCTCGCGCGCTTGCGCGCACGCGAGGCGGAATCCTGAGTTAGCGTTATCGCTGGCTTTGGCGACCGGTCCTACGGTCGGCGGACGCCAGCCTGACGCCACCCCCAATGGGGGGTGCTGATGGACTTGCCGCCGTCGACAACAACTACCGGTTCGGCCCCAGCTCGCACAGTTTTCCAATTGAAAATATGAGGGTCGTCAAGCGCAGGCGGATAAAAGGAACGCGGCCGACCGCCAGTCTGTTTACCTGCTCGGGAGAAGCTGCTTAAACTGCCCGCTTTGGAATTGGGAGTGTCGTTTGAGCTGGTGTGACAAACTTGCATCCGTGCCGTCTGTGGGATTCATCTATGATCCGCACTTCGTGTCAGGAGACGGAATTATTGATGCCATCGCACCGATGCTCGACAAATGGAAAGTCGGCGATAAACCGGACTTCACCTTAAGCCAGCCGGAACCACTCAAAATTGAAGTGCAACATAACAATGGATTCACCTATTCATTCGAGCCAACAAGAACCTCAATAGCCTACCAGCACCGGGTTAAATTTAGAAATGTAAGTGGGAGCAGGCCTGTCGCGGAACTCATTTCTAGCCCCCAGCCATATTCACAACTTCTCGATGATGCCATCTCCGATATAGTGGAAATAGCCTTGATCTTGCCGATGGCTAAACGAAGATCGGTAAAGACGATTGGAATAGTCACAAGCACGCATGCGGACGAAAAAGACATACCTCCTGGCATCAGAAAAATGATTCGGTATCTTTCGAGACCATGGAAATCGGACCTTGATGCGTACCTTTTCACAATAGTGGCAGAGGTTGAGTCCGCAAAAATTCATTCGGACAGATGTATTCACACCCTGACTCGCCCGGATGACAAGGAGCAAATACCAAACTTCAAATTCGACTGGCAGCGAAGCTATTCAAATCAGGTCGCGGTAGAAAAGGACACGTTGTTACGCGAGTTGCAGAGGGCCAAGAAAGCTGCATTGGATTATTTTGAGACGCTAGCAGTGGGAGATGCGTTCGATGATATTGTTAAAGACGCCTAGCGTCGGAACGGCCGCGAGCACTGCAAACACATTCGGGATTGAGGATTTGACAAGTATAGCGTCTCCAGAGACGCCAGCGTCTGGATGGGCGGCCTCGGCATTGGAATCACCGAACCTTTCACGAGGATCCTTATTTGCATCTTCGGCGAGACTGGCCGCAAGGCTCAACGCAACGTCGATCTCACCGACAGAACATGCGGCACTTCTTCGTGAAAGGCAGTCGCTTCTGGATAAGCTATTTGACGGATCAATTACCCGGAGCGAGCAAAACCAACTCGACTACGTTCGGTGGTCCCTAGATCGCATTGAAGACGCACAACATGGCCAAACGCTGGATGCTCTGGAAACGCAGGTAGACACATACGAAAACGTTATCAATGAGTTGAACAAGTTTTACGAGCAGCTAGAAACGCGTACGGAACGGCGCCCGAGGCGGTAAAGATGCCGACAGATATTGTCGTTAGAGAGGAACAGGCGCTCGTCGTCCGGTCTGATGTCGAGCCCGGTCTTCCTTATTCGAGGTATCGAAACTCTCTGCGACACGATTTCTTTCACGCCTGCGCCTACTGCACTATGGCCGAAGCGGAAGCGTCTGCCATCAGATTTACCATCGACCACTATGTGCCGCAAAATGCTCGGGCCGATCTGGTAGATTCATACGAAAATCTGATGTGGGCATGTGACGAATGTAATTCCCGCAAAAGCGACAGATACCCGCCCGAAAAGGCTCGATCTGATGGTTACAGGTTCTTCCGGCCCGATCTCGACCTTTTCCTTGATCATTTTGAACGAGACGATCTAACCCTGAATTCCAAGACTCGGACCGGGTGGTTTTCAATTCAGGCGATGGACTTGAACCGGGAGGCGCTCATGCGATTAAGGGATCTAAGGCGACGGTTGTCGGACTGCGAAGAGCACATTACCGCAGGTGTACTTGCACTGCGGGCATTCGGAATCGATCGTTTGCCGAACCATTTGCGAGGACCTGCAGCAAGGGGTATTCGCTCCATACTCGACGCACACGACACCATCGTCGGCGCAATAGAAAATTTGCTTCGTGAAAATTCCAAATCCTTTCTGATCGATGATGACGAAGGTGCGCCGGCCAGAAGCAAAGATCGAGCAGCAAAACTAAAATCAGCGGAGTCACTGTATCCGGGTCAGGATTGGCGCGCCCCACGGAACAGAAAGTAAGACTGCAACATTCCTCTGAGCGTACTTGCTTGTGGCCGCCCATGAAGGCGGCCTTTCCTTTAAGGAACTCCCCAAATGACTCTGAATTCAGTAACCGCCCGTTTCGGCGGTCGCGATCTCACATTCACAATTGACCCCCAGGACCTGCCGCTATTCGAAGCCTACGCAGGCGTGCCCGCTATCGAAATTTTCATGCGGATTACGGGTGGCAAATGGACGGTCGACAATCTTAAGACGGTCTTGAAGTTCGCGTCAGTGCCGGCGGACAAGCTCAAGGAGTTGCGGCAATTCTCGCGCACCTTGCGCCGTCCTCGCGGGGCGCCAGGCTTCGCTGGGCGGCGACAAGCTCGTTGGCGCTGGTGTCTAGCAGGCTGTTGAAAAAGGTACTCGTCATCGGTTTGCAACGATGATTCATTGTCTCCGAAGGGATTCGGAGACGGATGCATGCGAGGCGGAGACGAACAGACAGGCGAACTGTTCAGCTACGTGGACCTTGAGGCGCGGGTGCGACGCGATCATCCGTTGCGCCGCATTCGGGCGATTGTGAACGAGGCCCTTTCGGCGCTGGGGCGGGAGTTTGCGGCGCTGTATTCACCGATCGGTCGGCCGTCGATCCCGCCGGAAAAGCTGCTCAGGGCGATGCTGCTGCAGGCGTTCTATTCGATCCGCTCGGAGCGGCTTTTGATGGAGCGGCTGGAATACGATCTTTTGTTCCGCTGGTTCGTCGGCATCGGTGTCGACGACGCAGCCTGGGACCATTCGGTGTTCTCCAAAAACCGTGACCGGCTGCTTGAGGGCAACGTCGCAGCGAAGTTTCTAAGTGCAGTCCTGGCGCAGCCCAAGGTGAAGAAGCTCCTTTCCACGGATCACTTCTCGGTCGACGGAACGCTGATCGAGGCCTGGGCGTCGATGAAGAGCGTCAAGCCGAAGGGCGGTTCGGGCGAAGATGACTCAGGCGAGCCGCCGGCTCAGGACGGCGGGCGTAACGCGGAAGCGGACTTCCACGGCGAGAGGCGATCGAACGAGACGCACGCCTCGACCACCGACCCCGACGCCAGGCTCTACCGCAAAGGGCGGGGCAAGGAGGCTAGGTTGTGCTTCATGGGACATGGGCTGATGGAGAACCGCCATGGCCTGCTGGTCGATGCCTGTCTGACGCTGGCCGACGGGCATGCCGAGCGAGTGGCGGCCCTGCATATGATCGAACCTCGCGCCGACCGGCCGCAGGCGATCACGCTCGGCGCCGACAAGGCCTATGACGCGGAGGACTTCATCAACGAGTTGCGCTCGATGAAGGTGACGCCGCACGTGGCGCAGAACACGAACGGCCGCCGTTCCGCGATCGATCGCCGGACCACGCGTCACGGTGGCTATGCCGTCAGCCAGCGCATCAGAAAGCGCATCGAAGAGGCGTTCGGCTGGATCAAGACCGTCGCCGGACAGGAGAAGACCAAGTTGCGCGGCCGCGACCGCGTTGGGTGGGCCTTCACCTTCGCGGCCGCCGCCTACAATCTGGTGCGGCTGCCCAAGCTCTTGGCGGCGCCGAAATGACCGCGCCCGCGGGCTGCCAACTGATCGGCCGCTGGCGGATCATCGAAGCCGATCTGTGGGATCGCGGTTACCTGAACCTCGGTGGACCCGCAACCATCACCATCGGACCCGACAACAACGGCGAGATCGCCTTTGGCGCCCTGCAAGCCGGCCTCGATCTGAGCTATGGCCTCTCGATAGTTCACTTCACATGGGGCGGATGTGACGAGATGGACGACGTCACAGGCGATGGCCATGCCGAATTGCTCGACGACGGCTCGATCGAGATCACATTCGCCTACCACAACGGCGACGAAGCCATCCTCAAGGCAGTACGCCAGACTTCTTCAACAGCCTGCTAGTGCTACCGGGTTGCTGTCAGCGCCGGTGTTGAGGCGAACGAGCCAAGTCGAGTTGCCGCTAGCGTTCTTGCCTGCGTCGAGGACTGCCATTACCGCGTGCCGGTTCGGGCGTGCCGGTTTTGTCCAACCGATTGTCGACGCTTCGACAATCAGGGCGCGTTCTAGCGTGGTAACTGGGGCGCGCTTTTTATGACTGCAGTTTGACGCCAGAGCAGTTGATGAACTCGACGCCGGCCGCTTCTATGGCAGAGCGGATGGCGGCCTTGGCGTCATCGGATATCGTCCCCCTGCGCTGCTTCTCGAAATCGACAATTGTGGACAGACCAAGCTTAGCCGCATCGGCTAACTTCGGTTGCGTCCAGTCAAGAAGGGCGCGGGCGGCACGGCATTGCAAGGGCGTCATGCTCATCAACATTTTCTGTTGACGCAGGTTTGCGTCAGGCGTATCAACATATTCGGTTGATAGCCGTAACGCAACGAGGAGAATCAGATGCGCGGGCAGACAGTTAACGCCGACTGGGGCAGATACTTGGGATCGATGGTAGCTCGATTAGATGAGCGGGATCGGCCGGTGGAATGGTGGCGAGCACGCAGCCCATGGGCTGCGGATGCGTTCGCCGACTGCATGTCGGCAGAGACGGCAGAACGGTTTGCGGTCTACGATGGCATCGCTGCCTGACTGTTCATCCCTGTAACCGACGAAAGCCCGCTTCGGCGGGCTTTTTAGTTGCAAACGCGGCTACCCTCCCGTTTCCTTAAGGCTCCGCGCGGCTTGCTCGATTGCGGCGCGGTCATTGCCGAGCCTGTCCAAAAGTTCTTGTGCCTGCTCGGGGGTTATACCGGTGTGCATCGCCAACGCCTCAACCACCAAGACGTCTGAGCTGGCGATCTCGCCGGTTTCCGGCAAAGCATCGTCCGCGGTGAGGGGCAGTGCGGCCTCTCTGTCGACTTCGGCTTCGGCTTGATGCCAGTGTCGCTCAGGATCGCCGTGAATGCCGCCTTCGCGTTGCCAAATTTCATAGGCCCGTTGCCGGATCTTGTCGTGCCGATCGTCGCCCATTTTGATTCCTCCCGGTTGGATTCATTCAACGCGGCGCACGTCGGAACGATCCGACACGGGATCGAGAGTAGTAGAGGAAGCGGATTTGTTGTGGCAAGCACTAACAAGGTCGGTTATGGCAAGTGGTAAAAAGTGCCAATAAACACAATGAAATCAACGCCACTGGCGGAGTGAGTGTCCGCCGGCACGCCCGAAGTCATTGCCAGTACCACAAGGCCGACAAGACGTCAGGTCTGGGAGCCGGCTTGTACGGTCGTATCGTGTTCGGGAATATCGTCGAAGGAGGCGTAGTTGAGATTATAGAGTTTGGAATACAGACCCCCCATGGCTATTAGCTGATCGTGATTGCCAGTCGCAATAACTTGGCCATTCTGAAGCACGATGATGCGGTTGGCACCCCGGGTCGTGGCAAGACGGTGGGCGATGACGAGGCCAGTGCGGCCTTCAAGCAGCTTTATCAGAGCCTTCTGAATCTGCATTTCCGTGTAGCTGTCGATGTTGGCGGTAGCTTCGTCGAGCACGAGGATCTTGGCGTCGGCGACGAGGGCGCGGGCGAAACTGATAAGCTGGCGCTGGCCGAGAGATAAGTTGTCGCCGCGTTCGCCAAGTTGGGTCTCATACCCGTCGGCGAGGCTCATTATGAAGTCGTGGGCGCCGACCGCCTTGGCCGCCTCGATCACCTTGTCGCGCGTGGCTTCCGTCTTGTGGTATCGAATGTTCTCGAAGACCGTCCCGGTGAACAGGAACGGCTCCTGCAGCACCATGGCGACCTGGCGGCCGAGCGATTCCTGGGTGAGATCGCGCACATCATGTCCGCCGACCAGCACTTGGCCCTGCTGAACATCATAGAAGCGGTGGACCAGGGCCATCGCGCTCGATTTGCCAGAACCGCTCGGCCCGACCAGTGCGACCGTCTCGCCGGGATTGACCCGGAAGGAGACATTTTTCAGCACCGAACGGTTCGGATTGTAGCCGAAGGTGACGTCCCTGAACTCGACCGAGCCGTCCATTTCGGGCGAAAGCACCTCGGCATTGGGTTTGTCCTGAACATCGATCTTGACGTCGAGCACATCGGTCAGCCGCTTGCCTGAGGCCATGGCGCGCTGCATGACCGAATATTGCAGGGTGAGTGAGCGGATCGGGTCAAAGAAGCGCTGGATGTAAAATAGGTAGGCAACCAATACGCCCACATCTATGCGGCCATTCATGACCATCGAGCCGCCGACCACAATAATGGCGGCCATGGCGAGGCCGGTGAGGCCATCGACGATAGGCATCATGACCAGTGCATATTTGGCAGCGATCAGGTGGGTCCTGAGGTTGGCATGGGCTTTGTCGTCAAAAAGGATGAAATTCACCTGCTGGCGGTCCATTGACTGGACGGTGCGCACGCCGTGAATGGCTTCGGCCAGCGCGCCGTTGACGACGGAATTAGTCTCGTGTGCAGCCATGAAGGCGTCGCGGGCACGCGGCAGCCAGACAATGCGGACGATCACCAGGACCGGCAGAACCGAGAGCGTCAGGAGGCCGAGGCGGAAGTCGAGCCACAGCATTACGAAAACGATGCCGAATAGAAGCGCAACATCGCCTACGGAATATACCGAGGTTTCGAGGAATTCCTGTATGGAGTTGACGTCGCCTTGCAGGCGCGACATGAGGCGTCCGACCTCGGTCTTGTCCATGAAGGAGAGCGAAACCTTCTGCAGATGGCCAAACATGGCGCGGCGGATGTCGAACAGGACAGTTTCGGCCACTTTCCCAACCACGGTTTCCTGCATGTAGCCGGCAGCGAAATTGACCAAAATCGCCAAAACGAACGCGCCGACGGCCGCGAGCTGGGCTGAGCGATCGGTCCTTGCCGGGTTCATGCCCTGGTCGAGCGCGTAGCGGATGATCAACGGGATGAGAAGCTGCGTCCCGGTGAAGATCAGCATTGCTGCAATCGTGATGACTACCCTGGCCCGATAGGGACGGACGAAAGCCCAGATGCGCCGGAGGATGCTCTTGTCGAAAGCCCGGCCGAACATCTCCTCCTCGATGCGGTGTGAGCCGACAACCGCGCGCGGAGGGCGTCTACCGTCGTCACGTTCGGCTTCGACTTCGCCGGCGCGGCCCTGCGCCATCAGCGGGCGCCCCCATACTGGGTCATATTGTCATCACCCGGGCGCGTCTGGAGATCGTAAAGGGCCCTGTAGCGTCCCCGCTTCGCCAAAAGCTCTTGATGCGTGCCGCGTTCTACGATTTCGCCGTTATCGACAAAAAGGATCTGATCGGCATGCATAAGCGCACTCAGCCGGTGCGCGATGATGATCGTCACCCGATCCTTGGCGAAGCGCCGCATCGCCGCGCGGATGCGCTGCTCGGTGCCGGCATCGATCGCCGCCGTTGAGTCGTCGAAAACGACGACGGAGGGGCGCAGCATCATGGTGCGAGCAATCGTGAGACGCTGGCGCTGGCCGCCAGAGAGAGAGACGCCGCGTTCGCCCACGACCGTCTCGTAGCCTGCTGGGAGCCCGAGGATGTAGTTGTGGAGCTGGGCAAATTCGCCAGCGCGTTCGATTCGCTGTCTCTTCGCCCAGGGATCGCCATAAGCGATGTTGTTCTCGATCGTGGTGGTGAATAGGAATGCATCCTGCTGTACGACGGCGACCGCCTTGCGAAGCGTCGCGAGGGTGACATTGCGTATGTCCTGGCCGTCCAGCGTGATGGCGCCACCGGTCACGTCATAAAAGCGGGGGACCAGATGAGCTATCGTCGATTTGCCCGAACCCGGCGGACCGACGATCGCGATCGTCTCGCCTCTACGGGCCTCAAAGCTGAGGTTCTTCAGAATGGCGCGGTTTTCGGCGCTGGGGTACGCAAACGAGACATTGTGGAAGCGCAGAGTGCCGTCGCTTATCTCGAGCGGTCTGGCCTCGAGAGCATCCCTGATTGTGATCTCCTGGTCGAGGAGACCGAAAAGCCGCGAACCGCAGCTAGAAGCGCGGGCAAAGGCATTGACCATGAGGCCGATCTGGCGAACTGGCATTTGCAGGATTGTCATGAAGGTCAGGAAGGTCGCCACCGTTCCGACGCTGATCTCGCCAGCGACGAGCTTGCTGCCACCGATCCAGAGCACCAATCCCATTGCGAAAAAGAAGGACAAGGTCATCGCCGACGTGCTGGGCACGTAGATGTCAACGCGGTCGTTGGCGAGGTCGAGCGCGTTCTTGGAAGCGCCGTCGAACTTCAGCATCTCATAGGCTTGAGCCGCAAAAGCGCGGACCACGCGGATGCCTGCGAGATTTTCCTCCATCACGCGGCTTAGTACTGAAAGCCGCTCATGCAGGTCGAGCCAGGTGGCGCGCAGCCTAAGCTGTGTGGCCGATGAGCGCCAGGCGACAAAAGGCACGAAGCTCAGCGCGACCAGGCCGAGCATGGGATCGGTCGAGATCATCATGTAGGCGCCGATCCCGATCAGCATGGTGAGCAGGAGCACGCGAACGAGCGCGGTGGAAAAATACATCCGCACGCCTTGGAGATCGAGCATTCCGATGGTGATCAGATCGCCTGAATGGACCCGGTCGTGAAAGGAAAAGCTGAGACGCTGGATCTTGTCGTAGTACGCGAGCCGCAGTTCGTACGCGACATGATGCCCGACGGCTTCGGCAAAATAGTTCTGCGCCATCGTGAAAAGGCCGCGTAGCGCGCTGACGGCGAGCAGCAGGAGAGCCGGGATCCAGAGCGCTTGTCCTGCCGCGGTCCCCGCGACACCGCCCCCGATGGCTGTCTGGGTCAGGTCGACGGCCCGGCCGAGAAGCTGGGGAATGAGCAACTGGAGGATTGCCGCCAGGACCGTCGAGCCCATAGCGAAGGCGACCTGCCAGGGATGCCGCAAATTCATACGCGTGATGCGCAACAGCGTACTCAAATCCCGGCCCCAGCGCGCCGCTTCCACATGGGTCAACGAATTCAGAGCGTTCGTTGCGCTGCCGATAGCATCACTGCTCACGGGTGTATTCCCGACTGCATTTTGCGCCTTCGAGGCAAGCCGAAGGACCAATCATCAAAGGGGCCCGCCATTGTTAATCCTGTCCACCACCTGCAGCAGGGCGCGTTCCTATAAGCCGAGCCGCGGCTTCACTTACTGGCATGTCGATCACCGTGATTCCGCTTGCCGCAAGGAAACGCGCTTCGTTTCTGGTCAGCGTTTCCGCGTCCATTACCGCGCAATATGGACCTCGGGAGCGCTTCATGATCTGCCTGGCGTAGGTGCGCAGCATCTGATCGTTGAAGCGGCAGCCAACGAAGAAAAATCCACGGGTGATGCGCCGTTCCTTCACCACGTCTGGGATCGGTGTCTGGATATCGATTTCGGTCAGAACTTCGACATAGTCGGAATCTGCGACGAGAAAGTTTTGCGCCGGCCTAATACTCCCGTGAGGCGTATAGAGAACCGTCTTGGCCCCCGATCGGGGGTCGAGTTCCCTCCCGGACAAATCGTAGGTTTTCGTCCAAATGTTACCGATTTCGTTCGCCCGCGTGACGCCCTGTATCTCAACGACGTCCGTTCGGCCGGTCTCTACGAGAGCCGTGCGCATCGCGCCGTCGTACCAGCTGTCGACGATGAGGGAGAGCGGCAGCCTTGCGAGCCAGGCGTGGAGGAGGGTCGGCGCCACCGGCGCTGCGAATATGTCGGTCATCCAAGCTTGCAGCGTCCGGCGATGCCGGCGCTGTTCGATGAACTGCGCAACCGACCACATATTGGTGCGGATCCTGGAAGGGGCTGGCGCCCGCGCATTGAGTGCCGCGGCAACGACCTCCGGCGTATGCGGCACAGGCGGTTCCGCACAGTTGAACCCAAGAAGACCCGGACCGAGATAGGGGATCACCTCATCGGCGGCGAGCGCTTCCTTCGCCAGGTCAAGCAGCTTTTCGGCAAAACTGTCCCGCACGATGACGAGGTGGCCCGATGTCAGGATCGTGTTCATGCTCGTTTCCTCGCGACGCACCTATCAAGGGGCAGCATCAGTCCTGTTCGGAAACCTTCCTTGCCTCGACGGTGATCGGCAGACGCGTATCCCGTGGAAGATCGGGTAGGAGGAGCCGCCACCCGTTCCTGAGCGTCACAGTTCCGCCCCACAACTCTTCCTTCTCGAGCTTGATGATCGGCTCTTCGAGGTCCTTCTTCGGGACATACGCCGACAAGCCAGCCTCGGTCCTGCGGATCATGACTTTCATCTGGCCGTCCCTTCATTGGTATTGCTTTCAGCACTGCAGGGCGCCTCGGCCTTGTCGAGGCTCATCAGTTCACGCGCTCGCATGCCGACGACGGTGCCACGGTCGACCCATTCGACCGCATAGATGAAGAACTGCTGGAGAAAGGTGCCAATGTCGCGCACATATCCCTCGTCGCCCTTCCGCACGAGATTTTCGCCGATCTCCCTGCCAGGATAGGTGCCGTCATTTTTTATGTGGCGAGTGGCACGTACCCGCTCTCCCGGCATGAATCGTGGAGGCCTGCGGATTTCGACCTCCTCTTCGCGTCCGAGCGACATGTCCGTTCCCTGATTTCTCTTGAGGCTGCAGATTGTGAACAAAGGCGTTCCAGGCGTCCTGCGAAGGCATCCCCGACCATGTCGGCAGCCCAATGTTCGTCACGCAGGAACGCAGGTCTTCGGCACCGGGCATACCGAGGCACATTGCTGCGCATCGAAGACCCCCTCGCACTCGGTGCACTTTTGCGGCTCGATCACATAGCTCTCGCCTTTGAACTTGATCGCGCCGGAGGGACACTCGAATTCGCAGGCGCCGCATTGGGTGCATTGGGATGCGATGATCTTGAAAGCCATTTTAACTCCTGGTCCGAATGGATGAGACGCGCTCAGGCCGTCGCCGCGAGTGCGGGGGTCCCAGACGCGGCCGCGTAAATCGCGCTGATTGCGGTCTCGATATAGTCGTGGGCATATGCGTCGGTGGCTTGGATCCCAGCGTCGGCGAGCTGATCCTGCGGGCAGTTTCCGATGTTGGCGCACAGCACGACATCTATGCCCTCAAGCGCAGCGATGACGCCATCCAGGGCGGCTTCTCCGCCCCAGCCGCCGAGACAATACTGCTCGACCTTGCGATGCCCGACAAAGCTGATCCCTCTCGGCGATGCTTCGTAAACCTGGAATTCCTTCGCATGGCCGAAATGTTCATTGACGCGGCCGCCGCCCTTGGTCGCCACTGCGAAGAGAAGGGACTTGCCGGGGCTCGCTGCCTTGACCAATCCGATCGCTTCTCTCCTAGCCGCCACGTGATCACGGCGCTCCTCCGCGACCAGCTCCCGATAGGCCTTGCGATTGCTGGCATCATAGGTGACCTCGCCGGGAATTCGGTCGACTGTGAATTCCTGGCCACGATCCTCACCGAGCAGGCCGACGGCATCTGCCCGGCACTGCCGGCAGTGGCGCATCAACTGGGCGCCGCCTTCGACACGATCCTGAAGAGCCTTCATCTCCATTGCGTTTGGGCCGCGTTGCCCGCTCAGTCCGTAGTGCGTGCCGTGCGCCGGGTCCGAAATCAGCGGCATGAGGTTGTGCAGGAACGCGCCTCGGTCCTTGACCCATCTATTCACCTCGATCAGATGCTCATCGTTCACGCCGGGGATCATCACCGAATTGATTTTGGTGAGGATGCCGCGCGCGGTCAGCATCTCCAGACCCAACATCTGCCGCTCGTGCAGGATCCGGGCGGCTTCGATGCCGACGTAGCGGCGATGGTCGTAAAAGATCCAAGGATAGATCTTTGCACCGACCTCAGGGTCGACCATGTTGATGGTGATCGTCACGTGATCGACATTCATGTCGGCAAGCTCATCGACATGGTCCGGCAGCGCGAGCCCATTCGTGGAGATGCAAAACTTGATGTCTGGGATTTCCCTGGCGACTCGTTCGAACGTTGCCTTCGTCTTCTTCCAGTCGTAACAGGCATCGCCAGGTCCGGCGATGCCGAGCACGGAAAGCTGCGGCACCTCGTTGGCGACCGCGATCACCTTGCGTAGCGCCTGGTCGGGCGTCAGCTTTTCGGAGACCACCCCAGGCCGGCTTTCGTTGGCGCAGTCATATTTGCGATTGCAGTAGTTGCACTGGATATTGCAGCCGGGCGCCACCGCGACGTGCATGCGCGCGAAATAGTGATGCGCCTCTTCTGAAAAGCAGGGGTGATCCTTGATCTTGTCCCAGACAGCCGGATCCGTGTCGTCCGGCTTTATCGACGAGCCGCAGGACGAAGACGCGCAGCCACCGGCTTTCACGGTGGCAAGCAACTGGTCATCGAATGTCGTGCTGAGGCTCTCAAGCGAAATTGCCGGTGCGGACATCGAACGGCTCCGTTGCTGGGTGAATGTCGCAGTTCAAACCGCAAGAGCTATGCCAGCTCAAAGAGCGGTTTTGGTTCACGAATTGGCTTTCGTGTCGGATTCCGTCGGATTGCTCCGACACACCTTTGTCGGGCTTCCGACAGTGGACAAGCAAATCGGGTCGCGAAGGCTACCAGCCTTGGGCGCGAAGGGTGTGAGGGAGACTACTTCGGGCTTACGTTGACGTCATCACGACGTCTAGAATTTCTTCACCTCGATGCCATATCGGCGCAGCGCGTAGCCGATTTGCCGCGGCGTGAGGCCGAGGATACGAGCCGCCCTGGCCTGAACCCAACCGGCCTTGTCCATCGCGTCGATCAGCCGATCGCGTTCCGTCAGACGCGGGGGACAAGCGGGATCGTTTGGATCGCCGGCCGCAAGGGGAGAAACGTTGCCTGCGGAGGCACCGATGCGACTGGCCGGCAGCCGCAATCCGACCGGCACTGCGTTGACCCGTGCGAGATCGTCGATGGTATTGCCGCCATTCGAGCGGTCGGCTCGCTTCCAGAGGAGCCAGGAAAGGCACTGGCTCTTCTTACAGGCGAAATCGGATGGCGTGATCGTCCTTGAACGCGCAAGTGTGGCCGTCCTTTGGACGCAGTTCTCCAGCTCGCGGACGTTACCAGGGAAGTAGCATTGCGAGATCAGGTCAAGCGCCGACGGCGCGAAGGCGAGTGCGCGATCGTTCTCCTTGTTGAATCGATTGAGGAAGGCGTTCGCAAGGCGTGGAATATCGCCGGGTCGCTCTCTGAGCGGAGGCAGGATAATTGGCACCACATTGATGCGGTAATAAAGGTCGGCCCTGAACTCCCCTTTTATGACGGCCGTCTCGAGGTCCTTGTTGGTGGCGCATATGAGGCGCACGTCGACCTGTAGCGTTTTGGTGCCGCCGACTCGCTCCAACTCGCCTTCCTGCAAGACACGCAACAGCTTGGCTTGAAAGGCCGGCGAAATCTCGCCGATTTCATCAAGTAGCAGCGTTCCCTCATTTGCCAATTCAAAACGACCGGCGCGCTGGGAGATAGCACCCGTGAAAGCGCCCTTTTCATGCCCAAACAGTTCTGACTCCAGAACGCTTTCAGACAGTGCGGCGCAGTTCAATTTGACGAAAGACTTCTTCCTCCGACGTGAGAGCTTATGGATGGCTTGCGCAAAGAATTCCTTGCCGGTGCCGCTTTCACCCCGCAGTAGCACGGTGGAATTGGTCCCTGCTACGACCGAGACGGTTTCGAGCACCTGCTTGAGTGCGGGGCTTTCCCCGATGATCCCGTCGATTTTGACATCCGCATGCCGGGCAGGGTCGTAGGTCCTCCCCTCGTTGGGCGATTTCTCCGGTCTGCATTGCTCATGGACAGACCGCTGACGATCTGTACTCAGGATGCGATGGAGACGGATCGTCCGGCCGACAAGGTTGGCGACCATCGTCAGGAAGTATGTGTCCTCGTCGTCGCGAAAGTCGGTGGCGCCGTCTCCGGCGCGGTCGATCGACAATGTCCCAAGGATTTTATGATCAGCCTTTAGCGGGATACCGATAAAGGCAATTGGGATGGTGCCGCTGCTCGAAGATGTTTGAAGGTCAGCCTGAAATAGTTGGGACTTGCGGACGTCCGGTATGAAGAGCGGCGTCCCCGTAGCGACGATTTGATCTGTTATGGCCTGTGGTATGACGCGGCGAGTGCCTGATTGAGGTGCGTGGGTATTGCCGGCAGTTGCGGCAATCTCCGGCTCTCCTTCAGCGTCCAGGACGACGATTGCTCCGTGACGCATCTGCAGAAACGAAGGCAGGATGTTCACGACATTGGCGAGCGTAATCTCCAGCTCGCTGGGGGCGGTCAGCACCTTCGATATCTCGTAGAGTCCCCTGAGCGCGATATCTGCTTGGGGCATGCTTTTGATGGGCGGTTCAGGGCGGGTATCCCGAGGTGCTACCTCGTCGACCCGATCTTGCGGTACGTGAGCCATGGAAACACCTCAGCGGTTGTCGTCCAGAGTGCTCCTCCTTTTGTGTCTGAGTCTGAATTGTGAAAGCACAGTATTGACGAGCTTCTCTTCGTGGCGCGGCAATTCAAGCAAAGATAGACTTGGCGTTGGTCGCGACCTCAGGTGTACCAAGATTGACCCGCTTGATACGGTGCGTGCGTCCTCATCCGAATTTGAAGAGGACTCCGAAGCCGCCGCGTGGATAGTTCCACTCGATCTCGCCACTGGTCTCGCACAAAATCCGGCAGGTGCCGCACTCCATGCAGCCGTCGGCAGTGATCTCCACCTGACCTTTGTCGTTCAACTCATAACATTTCGCGGGGCAGACGTGGGTCAGCGCGAGCAAGTTCGCGCTTGGCCTCTCGTGCGGTCGCACTTTGATATGCGGACGGCCGGAATCCACCAAGTAGCGGTTCTGGTAAAGCTTGTCCTCGACACGTGACTTCGTCACTGCGATCGTCATTTCGTCTCCCCTCAGCGCCACGCCAATGCAAGGCGGACCGCGTCGCTGACCAACCCCCAGCGCGAGCGCGCCTTGATGAAGGCCGCCGTGGTCGCCTTTTCCTTCTCGATCTTCGGCGTGCCGTCGACACGCATGAAGTTCTGCGCGGCTTGCGACATCAACCGCGGATAAGCCGTGAAGTAATTGCAGGAATTGGTGTGGAGCAAGGCCGGCATGTCTTTGTATTTCCTTAGGTCCTTGACCACGAAGGACTTGTCCAGCATGGCTTTGTAAAGGGCGAGATTCCGTTTGGTCATAGGATCGTTGCGGCTCTTGACCTCGATGATTGCCTCAGCCGCGATGCGGCCGGAGGTCATGGCGAGGTTCGAACCCTCGCGGTGAATGGCGTTGTTCAGTTGCGCGGCATCGCCGACCACGACCCAACCGTCGCCAAAGAGCTGCGGAATAGCCTTGTAGCCGCCTTCGGGAATGAGATGCGCGGAATATTCTTTCACTTCCGAGCCGGCGATCAGCGGCCGGATCGAAGGATGGGTTTTTAAGGCGTCGAGGAGGACGTAAGGGCTCTCGACCATCGCGGCGAAATCGGAGACGAGGCAGCCAATGCCCAGTGAGATCGACTCCTTGTTGGTGTAGAGGAAGCCGAGCCCGGCCATGCTGCGGGAGGTCGTGCCCACCGCCTCGATCACGCAGCCTTCATCGCCTTTGAGGCCGAACCGCTGCTCAATGACCTCTTCGGGCAGGAAATGCATTTCCTTGACGGCGAGCGCCACGGTTTGCGGCTTCGGCATCTCGCGCAGGCCGGCCCGCGTGCCAAGCAGTCCGCATACACCTTCTGCGAGGACGACCACGTCCGCGTAGATGGCTCCGCCGGCCCGGTCTGTGCGGACGCCGATCACCCTGTCCTTGGCGTCACGGATGAGTTCCGTCACGGTCGTCTCGCACAGAACCGTCGCGCCGGCCTCGCGCACCTTACGCGAAAACCATTTATCGAACTGGGCACGGATGATCGTGTAGCGGTTGGGCTTCGCCTCATTGAAGTCGTCCGACCGATAGTGAATCCCGGTATGGGATGTGTCGTCCATCACCCAAAGCCGCTGTTCAACCAAATGCCGCTCGAGAGGCGCATCGTCCCGGAAATCCGGGATGATCTTCTCCAGCATGTTCGCGTACATGATGGCACCCTGGACATTCTTGGAGCCCGGATATTCACCCCGCTCCAACTGCAGCACCTTCAGGCCGTGGCTGGCCATGGTGTAAGCAGCTGCGTTTCCGGACATGCCGGCCCCAATAACAATGGCGTCGAATTGTTCCTCAATCATGTCCATCCCTTAGCTCGCAAGCTTATCGCGACTGTGGGGCGACAGCCGCCGGGTGAAGGCTTCCGTCAGTGCGGGCAGGAAGCGGATCGCGTCGGTGACGATCCCGAGGTGAGCGAAATCGAAAATCGGCGCGTTCGGGTCGGTGTTGATGGCCACGATGAGATCCGCCCCCTCGACGCCAACCCGATGCTGGACGGCGCCGGAAATCCCGGCCGCTATGTAAAGCTTCGGCCGGATGGTCTTGCCAGTTTGGCCGATCTGCCGATCAGCTGGCATCCAGCCCTTCTGGACCAACGGGCGCGAACAGCCGTGCTCGGCGCCGATTGCTCGCGCGAGATTCTTCACAAGCTGCAGGTTCTCCGCCGCGCCTAGACCGAGGCCTCCCGCAACCACGACGTCGGCATAGGCAAGATTTGCCTTTGCCGACTGACTATCCGGCAGGAAGCCGAGGATTTTGGTAACGATCTCGTCCTCGGCTACCGAGAGCTTGTGCCGGATGACACGCCCGACCGGTTTATCCGCCCGCTGCGGCATGGGCATGACCCTCGGTCGCACTGTCGCCATCTGGGGGCGGAAATTGAGCGTATAGATCGTGCACAACAAGGAACCGCCGAAAGTCGGACGGGTGGCGGCGAGCGAACCGTCGGTATCCACATCGAGTTCGGTGCAGTCGGCCGTGAGCCCTGTCTGCAAGGTCGTCGCCACGGAGCCGGCAAGATCCCTGCCGAGTGTGGTGGCACCGAGAAGAAGGATCTCGGGTTTGTGGGTATCGACCAGATCCGTCATCGCCTTGGTGAATGGCTCGTTCCGATAGTCGGCGAGCAGCGGCGCCTCGACGATGTAGACAAGGTCGGCGCCATAAGCGAACGCTTCGGCAACGGCGTTCCCGATGGCCTCTCCCGGCGGTCCAAGCACGACGCCCGCAAGCTGGACCTGAAGCTTGTCTGCTAACTTGCGGCCTTCGCCGAGCAGTTCGAATGATACGGGATGGACCTGGCCGCGTTCGAGCTCGATGAAAACCCAAACGTGCCGGTAGTCCTTGAAATGCGCGGGCAGCTCCTTCTTTATGCCGGCACGGCCGGCGGCAGGGCGAGGGGTTTCTCGGTTCGCGGTCGACATCGTCTGCTCCTTGCCCTCTCACGCGCCGCCGTTGAAGGCGAGCTCATGTTCCAATGCCGGCTGGCGGGTGAAAATTGCCGTGATGAGTTCGTCAGCGACATCGCGCAAGGCCATCTCGGCGGTGTCGATTTTTGCCGCCTTTTCCGCTCGCGCAGGAGGCGCGAAAACGCGCTTGACCACCGTCGGTGAACCGCGCAGGCCGCATTTGGTGAGATCCTCAATGCCGGCGTCGGCCGCACTCCATTTCAAGACCTGGCTGCGCGCGGCGCACAGGGCGTCCTGGATCGAGCCCCGGCGGATCTCGTTTGTGCCTTCCAGCATGGTGATCAGGCAAGGGAGCCTGCTCTTCAGCATCTGTGTGCCGCCTTCGGAGCGGCGCTCGACCTTGATCTCGCGCGCAGCAAGGTCAATAGAGGCGATCTTCGCGACATAGGTCAGTTGCAGGAGTCCGAGGCGCTTGGCGATGCCGGGCCCGACCTGGGCGGTGTCGCCATCGATCGTCTGCTTGCCGGTGAAGACGAGGTCTGGCGTGCCGAACGTCTCGCCAACCTTCGCGATTGCCTGGGAAAGGGCGAACGAGGTCGCCAGCGTGTCGGAGCCGGCAAAATAGCGGTCGGTCAAGAGCACCGCTCGGTCGGCGCCGTAACCGAGCGCCTTGCGCAGCGCGTCCTCTGCCATGGGCGGACCCATAGTGAGCACGGTGACTTCGCCACCATAGGCGTCGCGCAGTCTGAGGGCTTCTTCGAGGGCGAACAGGTCGTAAGGGTTGATGATGGTCGGAACACCCTGGCGCATGATCGTGTTCGTCACCGGATGGACCCTTATCTGTGCCGAGTCCGGCACCTGCTTGATGCAGATTACGATGTGCATTGGCGGTTTCTCCAGGCTCCTGTCCGGATGCGGGCTTGGCGGTTCATCTCCTTGGGTTGCATCATTCGTGCCAACTGTTTTGCGCTGCCCCCAATTCCTAGAACTTCGCTTGGTTGCTTCTGAGGGCGCCGTGGTGATGACCGGATTTGTCGGCTTCTCGACATTGTCGCGTCGCAACCCGTGTCGCGGTCATTCCTGTCCGAACCGCTTCAGTACGGAGTCGAACGGGACAAAGGTGCGGCCCGGCGTGGCAGGTTTGTTCGGATCGTGGTCTTTGAGCACCTTGAAGACCCGATGGGTGAGCGGCGAGGAAACCGCGAAGTCCTCGTAAGCGCGTTCGAGCGTCGCGCGCACCCGCGCGGCAATCACCTGGTCGGGCAGACCGGAGAAATCTTCTTCGGCAAGGTATTGGCCCACGCGCTTCATGATATGGAGCCGCGAGACATTCAGCACCTTCGGATCATAGGAGACGCCAAGGACTGCGAAGAACTCCTCCGCAGCCGACAGGCGCTTCAGTCGTGCGAGGATGTCGGTGACATCGATGGGGCGGCTGTCAGCGGAACAATTCATTGCATTCTCCCTGGTCGGAAAACTGTGGTGTCGGTGGGCTCGCGCACGGCTGACCTGGACCCGCACAGCTCCGCGAGGGATGCCTCGCTGCACATTTCATCGTAGAGCTCGACCAGTTGAGTTGCAGTGACGGTCGATTTGGTCTCGGCCGCCTCGCGCCGGACGCGGGCCACCATCGCGGCTGCCAAATCCGGGTCGAGATCGCGACCGCTTTCGCTCAGCACATGGGCAATCGCAGTGGCGCCGGAATGCTTGCCAATGACGATACGCCGGCAGCGGCCCACGAGAGCCGGATCGAGCCCCTGATAAGTACGCGAGTCCTTCAGCAGCCCCTGCGACGTGAATGCCGGATTCGTGGGTGAAAACATCGGCGCCCACGACCGGCTTAATGGCCGCGGTCTGCCGGCGGGAGGCCCAAGCCACCTGGGCGGCGAGGTCGGGCAATGCGGTCAGCTCGATGCCGGTATTCGCGCCGTCGAGGACCGCCATCGCGGCGGCCACCTCTTCCAGCGCGGCATTGCCCGCACGCTCGCCGAGCCCCAGGACGGTGACGGACGCATGGCGCGCGCCTGCGCGGATCGCGGCCAGCGTGTTGGCGGCAGCAAGTCCGAGATCGTTGTGCGCATGAAATTCAAGCTCGATTGGAGACTGCGGCACGAGCTGGGCGACAAGTTCGAAGGTCGAAAACGGGTCGAGAACGCCGACTGTGTCGGCTAGCCTGACGCGGCTTGCGCCGGCGCGTGC
Organism: Mesorhizobium sp. M1006; assembly: GCF_040318825.1. Classification (NCBI taxonomy): domain Bacteria; kingdom Pseudomonadati; phylum Pseudomonadota; class Alphaproteobacteria; order Hyphomicrobiales; family Phyllobacteriaceae; genus Mesorhizobium; species Mesorhizobium sp. M1006. The sequence goes on along the minus strand of NZ_JAMYMZ010000019.1, from coordinate 55,285 downwards.
AGCCGTCTCGATGACGCGGGCGAGATGATCCCGATTGGCCCGCGAGGCGTCCTCGCAGCCCACCGCGACGAAGAAGCCGGCGGCGGCTGCGCGCCTGACCATACGTTCGATGACCTGGAGCGCTCCCGCCTTATCGAGGCCGAGCTTGGCGGCAAGTTGGATGTCCGACGCAGGCAGCGATAGATTGATGGCGTGGACGCCGCTCTCGATCGCTGCATCGAGATCCAGCGACGTCATCCGGCACCAGGCCATGAGCCGAACCGGGAGACACCGCGCGACCACGGCGCGAATTGTTTCGATCTCGTCGGCGCCCATGACCGGCGTGCCGATCTCGATCTCTGTGACGCCGGCCGCCGCAAGAGACTCGGCGATCTCCAGCTTTTCCGTCGTGGTAAAGGCGACGCCGGGCGCCTGCTCGCCATCGCGCAAGGTCGTATCGTTGAGAAAGACATGACGGGTCATGAACGGTAGCCGGTTCTGCTGCCGCTCAGGCATAGACCGGATTGACCGTCTTCGGAGGTTCGGTTACCCGGCCCAGAACTGGGAAAGCCACGCAGCTTCTCCACGATTGCCGGCATGACCTCGAGCACCCGGTCGACGTCCGCTTCGCCGTTGTCCCGCGCCAAGGAGAAGCGGACTGCCGCGTGTGGCGTTTTCATCGCGCTCAGGACGTGGCTCGGTTCCAGCGAGCCGGAGGTGCAGGCGGAGCCGGAGGAACACGCGATGCCCACGCGGCTGAGGAGAAGTGGAATTCCATCACTTTCGACATGTTCGAAGGAGATGTTTGCGGTGTTGGGCAACCGTTCCAGGGGATCACCAGTGACACAGGTGCTTGGGATGCGCTGGAGAATCCCGTCCTCTAAACGGTCGCGGAGCGACTTTACCCGTGTGGTCTCGTCGTCCATGAATTTCAAGGCGAGTTCGGCCGCCATGCCGAGCCCGACTATGCCGGGCGTATTCTCGGTGCCAGCACGCCGGTTGTGTTCTTGGTGACCCCCCTTGATCAGCGAGTGGAAATTGACGCCACGTTTTACGAAAAGCGCGCCGATCCCTTTCGGCCCGTGCAGCTTGTGGCCGGAGAGCGACAGCATGTCGATTGCGGTCGACTTCAGGTCCATCGGAAGCTTGCCGACCGCCTGCACAGCATCGGTATGGAAAAGGGCGCCCACTTCCTTGGCCAACTCGGCAAGCCTGGCCACGGGGAAGATCACACCAGTCTCATTGTTCGCCCACATTATCGAGACGATTGCCACCTGTGGGGTGAGGGCGGCCATATAGGCGTCGAGGTCGAGCCGGCCACGGCAATCCACCGGGATCCTGTGCACCTTGACGCGGCGGGTCTTCTCAAGATGCGCGCAGAGCGTCAGCACGGCGGGATGCTCGACCGCGGACGTCACGATCTCGGTTCGGTTGGGCGTTGCCTCGAGCGCCGAAAGAAGCGCTGCATTGTCGCTTTCTGTCCCACCCGAGGTGAAGGTGATCTCATCGTCGAACTCCGCGCCGATCAGAGCTTGCAACTGCCTCCGCGCCTTTCTCACCGCCGCACTGACTGAGGCGCCGAGAGCATGCGCCGACGAAGGGTTGCCGAATTGATCCCTAAAGAACGGCAACATCGCTTGCACGACCTCAGGATCGACCCGTGTGGTTGCGTTGTTGTCGAGGTAGACAGGTTTCATGTGCGATCCTCAGTTGACCGGAATGACGCGAGCGCGCGACCGCCTCATTGAGCCTCTGGCGTATGCCGTTGATGATGATGGGCCCGAACTGGCAGCCGGCGCGGACGCCCGAGAGTTTGACCTAGACCGGATCGGCGTCGACATGGCCAAGTCCTCAGTGGCCGCCGTCAGCCCGCAGGTAAGGACGCCCGAACACGACAACGTTATCGATAAGCCGAATTTGGCGCAGCGGCGCGATTTGGCCGCCAGCAGCTCGGGTGCCACCAGGAACCGAACTGTTTCGGCAGGCGACGTTCTTTGCATCCTACCGGAAGCGATTGCCGGTCCCGAGATCGGCTTTGACCTTGCCTTGTTGTTGAGGACGGGGACATCTGTTGTGCCGGCCATGTAAGCCTCCTCTTCCGCAAAAGAGTCCGTTGGCGGCAATCGCTTCATGGACCCGCACAGGCGCTTCGGGCGATCAACTGAAGGACTTGCCGCAGCCGCACTTCTCGCGCGCGTTGGGGTTATCGAAGACAAAGCCGGAAGATTCGAGCCCGGTGAGGAAGTCGACGGTCATGCCGGCGACATGGGGTTGGGAGCCCGCGTCCACGAACAGCTTGATCCCATCTGTCTCGGTGATCGCGTCGCCCTCGCGCGACACGCTCTCCAGGCCCATTAAGTATTTGAAGCCGGCGCAGCCGCCGGCCTGGACCATGATGCGAAAGCCTTCCGCCGGCTCGCTGGCGCGGGAAAGAGCAGTCTTGATGGCGGCAACAGCGTTGTCGGTGAGCGTAATCATGGCTCCATTCTCCTCAGTCCGGGACCTGCTTGCGCATCACGCTGCATGCACCGTGCCAAAGCGAAAACCGTTTCAACACAGCGCGGCATCTCTGACCCTGCGGTGGTTCTTGTGAGTCCATTGCTGCGAAGGTGTCGGCCAATCGACACGTACTGTCGGGTTTGTCGGGTCCGCCACGCGGGATGTTGGGCCTGAGTTGTTGGCTGAACTCACATTAAACCAATGACCATTACAGAAGACTCCTTCTGAGCTTGCTTCGGCGCAATTGGCACGGTTTTTGAAGCTCCACTGGCGAGGCGGCAAGAGACTGCCGATCCACAATCGTGTCGTGGGTGCCCTCGCGATCGATGCGGCGAAGCAAGGGAGCAACATGTCAGGACTGGGTCAGACACGCTTTGTTTGGCGAAGCAGCGCCGCCCGTGGCATCCGAATGACCGATTGGCCGATTGCGACAACACCCACAATCGCTCACCACCGCCCGGTGGCCACCGACCGGCTCGATGACATTCCATCGGCATGTGCCTGCTCGTGTCACTCGGGTCTCGCCGCTCCGATAGCACCCCCGGTTTTCGCGCGGGTGCGACGACGTGCGCACGCTGTCCAGCGACACTTTGTTCACGGGCCAGCAGCAGATCAGGGTCGAGCATTACGGCGCGCCCGATCGGCTGAAGATTCACCGGCAGGGCAGCTGATCCTCACACGTAGGTGGAAGCAGGGGTAAGACATGGACCAGCGCGAGAAACCGTCGCCGGACGAAATCCGGCGGGCATGCGAAGACAATCCGAAAATCCGGGAGCATGATCTCGCCGCTCGATTGGGCATTTCGGAAGCCGAATTGGTCGCGGCGCATTGTGGTCACGGCGCGGTGCGCATCGAGCCGCGCGTCGATGATCTGCTGACCGGCCTCGAAGCGGTCGGCGAGGTGATGGCGGTCACCCGCAACCAAAGTGCCGTGCACCAAAAGATCGGCGTCTACGACAAAGTGGTCACCGGCAACCCGCATGCCATGGTGCTCGGCGACGAGATCGACCTGCGCATCTTCCCGAAAGCGTGGGCGTATGGCTTCGCCGTCGAGAAGCGCGAGGGAGCCGAGATCCGCCGCAGCCTGCAATTCTTTGATGCCACCGGCGAGGCGATGCACAAAGTACATCTCAGGCCCGCCTCGAACCTGCACGCCTATCAGAATCTGGCGGCAGAGCTTGTATCCTCCGACCAGGAGCCGATCATATCGGTCGAGGCGAGCGGGGCGCTCGATAATGCAGTGAGTCCAGACCAAGCCGCCACGGTCGACGACCTACGCGAGCACTGGAGCCGGCTGAGCGACGTGCATCAGTTCTACCCTATGTTGAAGACCCTGAAGCTCAGCCGCTGCCAGGCGATGCGTATGGCCGACGAGGATTACGCCTGGCTGCTCGACAATGATGCCGTTGGCGCCCTGTTCCAACAGGCGGCCGAAGACGAGATGCCGATTATGTGCTTTGTCGGCAATCGTGGTTGCATCCAGATCCATTCCGGCCCGATCAAGTCGGTCAAGCAGATCGGGCCGCGGATCAATGTGCTCGACGAGAACTTCCATCTCCATCTTAGGACTCATCACATCCGCGAGGTCTGGGCCGTGCGCAAGCCGACGAGGGACGGTCACGTCACGTCCGTTGAAGCCTATGGCGCCGACGGCAAGATGATCGTCCAGTTCTTCGGCACGCGCAAGGAAGGCGAACGCGAGCGCAGCGACTGGCGGTTTCTGGCCGAGAGTCTGCCACGCGTTCCCGGTCCGACCGACCGGGATGTGTAGAGTGCCGACAGGCCCTCGGATTGAACCGGCCGCCATAGGACTCGGCACCACGTTCCGACAGCGGCTCGCGAGGAAATATAGGTCCATCTGCGATAGAGCTTGCCGTGTTAGCGCATACGCACGGTCAGGTGTGCACGCCGGAATTGACCGCATCGATACAGTCAGGCTCGTCGCCGGCCGGATCGCTGCGCACGAGTGCATCGCTCGTCTGACCGGAAATCCTTGCAGCGGCTACAACAACGCATATGCCATCAGCGCCGAACCGAAGCGGAAGCGCGGCCGGGTCTTGTCGGACCGCACCCGAACCTTGCGCTGGATCGCGTCGTTGCTCAATCCGGGCCGTGCGAGCGATCTCCTCGCTCGTCGACCGGAAGGCTGTGCAGCAGCAGCCAAGCCGAACAGCCCGATGTCGCGGACTCGACAAAACCGACCACGGATGTCGGTTGTCGGACGTTGCCTAAGAATGATGGACAGGTGATCATCAGCGGCGGGCCTAGTGCAGGCTGGCATTGCTTCGTGCAGCGCCATGGGTACGCCTATCCGGCACGCGACTTGCTTCGAGAATTTGATCAGCAGGGCATCAGCAGTGCGTCACGGAGCTCAGAGGTGATTGACCAGCCTCTCAACCCTAACGGGGATAAGCGGCGGCTTTGCTTCATGACCGCAGCGCGGCGGAGATGCCCCTTCTGATCGACTTCGCAACCGATCTCATCCGCGCTGGTGCAGGTGGGCTGTATCAGGCGACAGAATCTAGAAGGCGCCCGACAAGAGACGTGCCCATGCTGGAAATCGACTTTATGAACAGCGGTGCAATCTCAATCGAGCCATGAACGCCAATGTAGAGAAAACAAAATGGCGACCAACCCCGTTCCAGATCATGTCCCGCCCGAAATGGTGAGGGACTTCAGCCTGTTTACATCGCCAGGGATGCCACCAACACCCAACGGGGATCCACACGCAGCTGTCGCTTGCGTACATGACGGGCCTCCGATCTTTTACTCCCGCTACAACACGCAAGATGGCCGGGGTACCTGGGTCATCACCCGTGCCGCGGACCAGCGGAAGGTGCTGCAGGACGCAGAGACTTTTTCCAGCCATCGCAGCATCTTCTCCTCCATACTGGGTGAAAACTGGCCGACGATCCCGCTTGAGCTCGATCCACCGGCCCATGGCGTCTTTCGCTCACTGCTCAATCCGCTGCTTTCGCCAAAGCGGGTGTTGGCTTTGGAACCGGCTGTCCGCGAACGGGCGGTCGAGCTGATCGAAAGGATCGCCGCGTCGGGCACAAGCTGCGACGTGATGAAGGATTTTGCCTTTCCTTTCGCGGTGAGCACCTTTCTTCGCTTTCTGGGGTTGCCCGATGACCGACTCGATACATTCGTCGGCTGGGGGAAAGATCTGCTCCACGGCGACGATAAGGAACGACCTGTGGCTGCCCGGACGATCGTGGCATTCATCGACGAACTTGCAGCCATGCGCCGCCAGGAGGCGGTTGACGATTTCATGAGCTTTATCGTGCAGGCACAGGTCGAGGGCCGCCGGCTGACGGACACCCAAGTCCGCGGTATCGGCGTGCTTGTCTTCGTCGCTGGGCTCGACACGGTCGCAGCAGCTATAGGCTTTGACTTGGCGTACCTCGCGCGCAACCTCAAAGATCAGCAATTGCTGCGGAGCGAACCGGACCGCATCCCGCTCGCAACCGAAGAATTGCTGCGGGCCTATCCGCCCATTCAGTTGATCCGCGTGGCTACGAAAGATATCGACTTCGAAGGCGCGCCGATCCGGAAGGGGGACTATGTTTCCTGCGCCACGATGATTGCCAATCGTGACCCGGCGGAATTCGAATGCCCCAACACAATCGATTTGGAGCGGGAGGACAACCGCCACGCAGCGTTTGGCTATGGTCCCCACCGTTGCCTTGGCTCACACCTTGCCCGGCGGGAGATTGTCATTGGCCTGGAGGAGTGGTTGGCGCGCATCCCGGCTTTCAGGATCAAGCAGGGTACGGCACCGATAACTTCTGGCGGCCATGTGTTCGGGATCGAAAATTTGATCCTGGACTGGTCTTAGGCCCGCCCCGACCCGGGGCACAGACAATGGAGGCAGCGCCATGCGCATCATCGTCCAAAAGGCCAAATGCCAGGGTCACGCGCGATGCGCGGCGCAAGCGCCGGACATCTTCAAGCTTGATGACGAGGGCTACATCCTGCCTGGTGACATTGAAGTTGCGGAAGGGGAGGAACTGCCTGCATCGCGGGGCGCGCGATCCTGTCCTGAGCGTGCGCTGGAACTCACCCGCTGCGCGCTTTGAGGACTCATTCAACCGAGAGTCTGGCGGGCTTGAACCATGTGGCCGCACTCAGCACGCGACCTCTGTCCCGCACGGTTCACGTCCAACTCTGCAGGGCCATTTCCGGCGCCAGTGTTCCCCGTGAGGCGCAAACGGCAGGGCAGGGGTTCGCGAACACCTCTTCCAATCACAGAATTTGCGTCAGAGCCGATGGACCAGACGAGAATTGCCGAACTACTCGACGCGAGGCGACCCGGAGTGCCATACCGAAGAACTGCCCGACCCATGTTGCGGCAGGCCGGGTCTCTGCATGATTTGATAGGACGAAACCAGGAGAACGCACCATATTTGCCCAACATTATGCCCGGCTCAGCACCGGCCAATGGCCGCACATCGAGCTGGAGAGGAGGTTCGACCAGCATGTGCTTGCCTGTGTGCTTTCACGTGCGCTCGAGGAGATCGAGGCCGGCGAGGCGACGGCGACGGAGGCAACCGGACTTTCGCGCGCCGAGTTGCGCGATGTCCTGGTCCGCTGTTTCCCTGCTTTTCCTATCAACGCGTTTGCCTTGAAAGAGGTGAGCGAGCCCGAGCCGGATCTGGAAGAAGAACTTCTGCATGGACTGCTGCTGGCGCATGCCCGACATGGCGACCCGGCGAGCGCCCGCTTCGCCAAGATCATCGCCCGGCGTGCCATGCGCAATGACCACCTCTGGCAGGACCTTGGCCTTTTTAATCGAACCGACCTCGGCCGCCTGCTCGCCTCGCATTTTCCGACGCTGGCGGCCGGCAACACCCAAAACATGAAATGGAAGAAATACTTTTACCGCAAGCTCTGCGAGGCCGAAGGTTTTTCGCTGTGCAGCGCGCCCAGTTGCCGGGAATGCAATGACTTCGAAAACTGCTTCGGCCCGGAGGAAGGCGAAACCCGCCTCACACGGGTCAAGAACGGCATCGCCTCGGATTGAGAGCCGCTTTCGTCAGTCGTACAAGGATTTCGAGCGGTACACCTCGACAGCCCACCATGAGAAGCACCTGAACGACGTTCTGGTGCGGGACATGACTCCGGAACTGATAGAGAAGATCCGAAACCTGGCGCAGGGAACGAACGGCCTGAACGCGGGCCGGAAGGTCGTCCAGTGGATCAGCGGGGCGTTGTCATAGGGGCAAGAGGAGCACAAGCTGCACACTGGCCTCGGGACAGGGTTCGCGTGGTGGAAAGGCGTGTCTCCGGGATACACCCGGCCGACACGTGGGAGGTATCTTGACCTCGAACAGATTGCCCGCGTTCTCTACATCGCGGAGAAGCATCGGGACCGACCGGACAGGTTGCAAGCAAAACCGACAACGGAGGCGGCGCTAGCTGCCCTGTGGTGGATCGCCCTGACGGCCCAGCGGACCACCGCCAGCATGTCCCTGCTGGCCTCCCGCGTGGTAGGGGATAGGACGCGCGAGGCTGGAAGATCGCCGCGTTCCCGGCGGAGGACATGAAGTCGAAACGGTATCACGCGCTGCCGCTGCCTCCACGCGTGGTGCTTTTGCTGGAACGGGCGCGGATCGGCATCGACAGGGATTCAAAATGGGCCTTCCCGTCGAAGAAGGTGCGTCGGCCGGGTAGCGAGGAAATCGAAGACCTACACATCCATGACACGACCGATCCGGAAGCTTCGGAGAAAGGATACGGTCGGGAAGAAACGGGAGTCCGTCGACCTGCTGGAAGGCATCCCGCATTTCTCCCCGCATGACCTTCGGCGCAGCCTCACGACGATCCTGACGGACCTGAAAGTGCGCGGAGACGCGGCCTCCGCCGTGCTGGACCACTCATCCGGAACACCGGGGGAGGTCGAATTTCAGGAGGCGGACGTCACACGGCTGGCCTACAGCCGTAGCCAACGAATCGAGTTAAAGCGAGAGGCGATGGAAGCGTGGACGACGGCCGTATTCGAGGCTGTCGATAAGGAATGGGCCAAGCACAGGCCCGTGCCCTTCAAGGCCTTCGGCCAAGTGCTGCCTCTTGGCCGTGTGCTGTCTCTCGGCCAAGGCGATGGCGTTCCCCAAAAGGCCAGCAGCCAAACGCCGCTGTGGTATCAGGAGATGGAATCGAAAGAAGCAATGAAAAAATCGCAGCCGCGTCCCCGGCTTCCGAACTCCGGAAATTGAGCGACGAATGACGGCCTCGAAGTCATAGCTCCTTGTGCCGGGAAAGCCCGCTACGCTTTCGACGGAAGCCATTCGCGCTCGACCGAATTCATGGCCAGAAGCGGACCTTGGAGTGTTGCAGAACTTTCTTCGCGCAATGTTGCGAAAGTATTTCGCCTTTACAGCCCCAGAACACCTCGCCTATGACTGGGCCCGAAACTTTGGGGGGGCACCATGGCTGCATACGAAATATCTATCCAAAACTGCAACAGCATCGACCTCGCGGCTATCCGCATCGAAAAAGGCAGCCTCAACATCAAGTATGGACCGAACGGCATAGGCAAGAGCACAATAGCCAGAGCGATCGTAAGCCAGGCTCGGGGCGATGGCACACTTGATGCCCTTATTCCGTTCAAAAATCGAGGCAAGGCTGGTTCGAAAAACCCGCAAGTTGATGGCATCGACGACGTAAAATCAGTGCTCGTGTTTGATGAAGAGTATGTGAACCAGTTCGCTTTTCAGCAAGACGAGGTTGTTAAGAATAGCTTCAATATATTTGTTAAAACGCCAGAGTACATTACCACAATGGCGGAAATAGAAGATCTTTTTACTGGCATTAGAAAAGCTTTCGCAGACAGCGTTGAGATTGAGCAGACCACCAAGGACCTAAAGGAGCTGCGCGAGGCTTTCGGCAACTCCAAGACAGGTGCCATTCCAAAAAACAGCAAGATTCACAAAGCCTTTGGCACAGGCAATAAGATTGAAAACGTGCCAGAATCTCTAAAGTCGTTCGAGACATTTATTAAGAGTCCAGAGCCTTCAAAGTGGATTTCATGGCAGATCAAAGGGAATGAATTCCTTAAGCTCGGCGATACCTGCCCCTACTGTTCAACAGGGCTGCCGGAAGGGCCGCAGAAGGAAACCGCACTCGCTGTAGCGAAGGAGTATGATGCAACCGCCATTGGTCACCTTAATGTTCTGAAGGCAATCATAGGGAGGTTGGGGAAGTACTTTAGTGATAAATGTCGGGAGAACTTGGAAAAAGTAACCACCGCGAAGATCGAGTTGACAGCCCAAGAGCAAGGCTTTCTAAGCGGCCTTAAGACTGACACCGATGCTCTCATCGAAAAACTAGAAGGTCTTCGCACAATCTCCTTCTTCACTTTGCGGGACGTTGGCGAAGTTGGCGAAAAAATTGAACAACTGAAAATCGACCTTGCGATGATGGACAAGCTCGATTCGGTGGAAACGCGAAAGGTAACGGACCCGATCAACTCCCAACTCGAAGAGCTTATCGAGAAGGTCGGAGTGCTGAAGGGCAGCGTCAACAAGCACAAGGCGCGAATTGAGAAGGCGATCAAGGAGAATCAAGCGAGCATCAATAGCTTTCTGAAATCGGCGGGGTACAAGTACTCGGTGGCGATCATCCCGGAGCCCGATTCATACAAGATGAAACTCATTCACAATGACCTGAACGAGCACGTTGCGTCTGCGGCAAAACATCTCAGCTATGGTGAGAAGAATGCTTTCGCCTTGGTTCTCTTCATGTATCAAGTTCTGAGCGAAAATCCAGATATAGTTGTTTTGGACGACCCGATATCCTCGTTTGATAAGAACAAGAAATTTGCGATACTTCACGAGCTGTTTCAAGGGAAGGGTAGCCTTAGAGGCCGCACAACTATCATGCTGACGCACGATATCGAGCCTGCCATTGATGTCATTAAGAGCACGAGCGATGTCTTTAAGGGATCCAATCCATCGGCAACATTCCTTACTGCTAGGGGTGGGAAGGTGAGTGAGGTGCCCATTCAACGGGGGGACATCCAGACCTTCACCAAGATATGCAGGGAGAATATTGCTAAGCTCGCCGATCCGATCGTGAAGGCCATCTATTTACGCCGCCATTACGAGATTTCGGATGATGTGGGTCTGGAGTACAATCTATTGGCAAGCCTCTTTAAGAAGAGGCCTATACCGACAGTGAAAACCATAACTGAGAATCGCGACATGAGTGTCGAAGAAAAAACGAAGGCACAGGAAAGTGTCCTAGTGTTTATTTCGGACTTTGATTACGACGAGCTTGTTAAACAACTTAATGATGTCGCACTGATGAAAGCGAAGTTTCTTGCGACCGATGTTGGGTACGAAAAAATTCAGCTTTTCCGCATTGTTAGAGAACATGACGATGATGTCATCACAAAGTTCATTAACGAATCTTACCACATCGAGAACGAGTATGTGATGCAGTTAAATCCGCACAAATTTGAAAGCGTCCCTGAGTATGTGATCGATGAGTGCACGAAGCTTCTTACCTAAGCAAAGGAACTGGGAACTAGCTGTAGGCTGCGTCAACGGATATACTCGTACGAGAATCGTTTTCGGTTTGGGTGAATGACGGAGGAGAGCAGTTCAGACCAAGGCATTGAAGAGCCGCAGGACGGCGACGCTCCTGAGCCAACCCTTTACCCTGACTTCAATGTGAATATTCGGGGCTGGGAGAGGGACAACGAGGAAGAGGCAAGAGCGTTTGCCTCGGGCTTGTTGGGAGCGACTCGGGGCATTTCCAGGTATCTCGACCTAAGCCGTCTCGAGTCTATCGTGGTTGGCACGGACTATTACGAAGCATTGGCGAGCGTTGACCGTGGCGAAGGCAGCCCAGCCGCTGATCCAACATCCAACGAGTACGGACAAGGTGCCGCAATGGCTATGCACGTCATGCGGAACGGCGAGATATGGAGCGTGGTGGTGATCTGGATGCCACTAGTCCGCCGGGTGGTTGACGAAGGCCACGAGGACCACAAGCGCGCGCTCCACACCTTCTTTCACGAACTTGTTCACGTTGACGATCTTCGGCTGTTTACGAAGACCTACCCAGGTGGCTGGAAGGAGGCCAAGCCGCGCGACGGTCGCGACGACGCACTTCAGAGAATCGTCAACCCGTGCCAATCCGAATACTCCGCCCAGCGGCGTTCCGCATGGGTTGCGCCGGAAGTCGGCCTCGAACTCCTCGACATGCTCGGTAATGCGTTGAAGGAGGTGGACGATCAAATCCGAACCGCTCGGCTCCAGTATCGACTTCATGGAGACATGAATGTCTTCTGGCCGATCGTGATCGAGAGGCTGACATTTCTGTTTCAGGCTATCGGTTATGGGATCGGCCATGCCGACTGGGTCGCCGAGTATGCTGATGAACATCCGGATCTGGCTGCCCAATATGACATGAGGCTGAAACAGCTTTCTGAGTTGCCCTCCGGTTGGCTTCTTGATGAGTGCCGGGAAGCGGTGATACCCTTCTTCAAGATGAAAGAATGGACCGGACAGGAGATCTATGATCCTTTGATCGCAGTACTAGAAGAACTGCTGAATCAATATGGGTTATTCACGCGTCCTAGCGACGGAGGCATTTACGTTGATATGCCGTACACCGGATGGCACGATCTCTGAGGTCGAAAGGCTGAGTGGCTCGTTGTCAGCCGGACAACTCCACCCAAGGCCCTCGTCCCCGTCCGGATTGGTGTGCCGCCCTGAGGCACGAGGCGCTGTTCCTATCGCTCTAGGATAGAGGGCTGATACGATTCCAGTCCCTGGTCTAGATTTCCTGTCCTCCATTAGCCAGATGCTTGACCATCACCCTGCTCGGCATCAAACGCGTAGCCGCCCTTCACCTTAGCGACTTCGTTCCCTGCCCGCGTCTCTATGATCTCGCGAATGGCAGCTTCCGCTTTCCCCCTATCCTGCTGCGCTGCGTAGTGGTGTTCCTTGCCGGGGAACAGGGTCCACCAGTCGACTAGCGCCTTCCTCTTCCCCGCGAGATAGACAAATCCTTTGAAATAGCCGCTAAAGCCATAATTCGTGTGACCTCCGGCCGAGGCGAAGCGTCCGTGCATGTCGGATTTCGGCTGGATCTTGATATCACCGTCATTCGGCTTCGCCGCTCGGATTGCAAGAATGCTGCTCCCGACGGTCACGACGAAATAGCCGTTAGCCTCGAAATCCCCCGCTTCCTCGGGCTTGATCGCGACTTCGTCATACTCCTCGTGGTCCCAATCGACGACGCGGCCAGTCAACTTAATTGCCGTCATCTTGTCATGACTCCGTGCACGAAAAATAGGTGATGGAAGAGCCGATACTGCTTACGGTGTCGGGATCACAGGCGAGGGGGAGACCTATCCCACCACATTCCAGCATCAGTTTGGGGTAGCGGCTATTAATAGCATCGTGGCATTCAGCCGTGCCGACATCAAGAACACGGATGAACTCTACAATGATGAATTTTCCCACGTGCTTCGCGGAGGTGATGGGCTACGGGACACCGGAACTCACGGCCGAGGCCATCGTCCTGAGGCACAGGGACCATTTTAGCCAACCGGCGCTTGCCGCCGCCCGCGCGAGGCTATTCCTAGCGGGAGTGCAAATCGATGATGTCGGAAACATCGTTTTGACATGAGGGGATGCCGTTAGGACACCCGAGCGTCAATTCCTTGGCAGCTTGTGGATTTCCAACCTCACTGGACCGCCCCGGTCGAAAAGCGCCCTTTCGACCGAGCTGAATAAAGCGTCCTTCCCGTAGCGCCGAATCAGGTCCGCTGGGTTTACCTGTGCATGATGCGAGCACTTTTTGCACCAAGCGCGGAGCGTGTGCCACTCGCGCAGATCGGCAAGCGATACGTCCAGGCCTGCATGCACGCTGCCGTCGACAATGGTCTGCGGTGCCACAGTCGCTTCGCCTGGCGTTATGATTTTTTCCATCACGTAGCGGGCATTGTAGTGAATCAGGAGCATCCCTGGGCGCCGACGGATAGCGGCTTGCCAGGCTGCCTGACTGACGCTCGAATCCGGGGACCGCGAAATAGTCTCGACAAGGGCCGTCTCCTCCCGGTCCCAAACCTCGATCCGGAAATTGTCCTCCGCTGTTTTCGCCATAGCTTCGCCGGCCAGCGCATTTGGCGCTTCGCCGCCGTTCCCACCCTTCTCAGATCGAAACAGGAATAAGGAATCTGTTCCTCTCCCGTCAAGGGGCTGCCTTGACTCTTTGTTCTCATTTCGTTCACTGTCTGCCAACTGCCTGGGGACGCGAATATGCAGCTTCGCTTGAACATTCTGGGTGCGTCGGAAGAGGAAAAGCAGCACGGGATCGAGGCTGCCAGTGTCGTCTTTGTATCCGCAGGTGTTTCGGCGGAACAGGCCGCCGATGGCATGGTCGCATTGGAGGGCTGGGACGATGCGGCATTTCCGGACGCTGGCGAGCCCACCGAAGACGAGGATGACGCGGCAGCGGTGTGGATGAATGCCACAAGGCCGCCATCAATACGTGCTGTGTAGGCTGGCCAGCAGATCAGTTGCCTATCCATCTCATCCTCGAGCTTGTTGATTGATGCCACGAGCGGTAAATTAGCGGCGATTCCTTGGCCCTGCGCCAACGGGCCAAATGGAGAGGGCAATGTCGACTTTCGATAGCTCACCTTATTCCGACATTCTCCGCAACCGCGCCTGGCGAGCGAAGCGTTCGGAGGCGTATCCACATGGCACAATCACCTAAGCCAGCGCCGCGTCTTCGGCAGCTGCACAAGCTGCACAAGATGTGTCATCGACGAGGCATCCAATTTGGCTGAAGACTCGCGATTCGATCGTTGTGCCCAGCGCCGAAGGGGTGCGTGCCGGTGCTCCGGCTGATCTATCCCGAGCTGATCTACCGGCCATTCACTGCTGGTCTATGTCGCGTCCTGATGATGCCATCTACCTGGTTGGTGCTGTTTAGCACCCGCGTCGGCGTAGGGCTTCGCGCGGTCGACGATAATCCGGCCGCCGTTGACAGACTGGCATTTCGCGACCTGTCTGCGCTATCGTGCGGCATCTTCACCGGCGTCCTGACGGGCATGGCCGGCGCGTAGCTGTCGCTCGCCCAGAATGCCGGGTTGTCGTGAAGGATATGACCGCCAGCACGGGTTCCATGGCGCTGGCAGCGCTCATCGTCGCCAAATGGAAATCGGTGCCGGCGAGGTTCGCGTGTCTGGCGGCGAAGGTCGCCATGGCCCGGAGGTAAAGCCGGCGAGGCGCTTGCGTTGGTTCCATGCGTAATCATGCGGAGGATCGCGCCGCGCCGTGCATGCGATTGCATCTCTCGTCCCGCTGCGCTGCTGAGGCCTCTTCTGTCAGGCGGTCTAGGTTTCGCGCTTCGGGCCGAGCAGGAACACTGTCAGGGCGGCGAGGAACGTGACAACAGCACTGTACGCAATGGCACTGGTAATCCCGGCATTGTCCACCAATAGTCCGCCGAAAATCGCGCCGCCTGCGATTGCCACTTGGAACGCTACGACCATCAGCACACCGGCGCTTTCGGCCTGCTCGGGAGCGGCGCGCCACACCATCCACGTCTGCAATCCCACCGGCACTGCGCCGAAGGCAAAGCCCCACGCGGCAACCGCAACCGCCGAGGCCGAGGCCGATGCTCCCGCCGTCAGCAGCGAAACAGCGGCTATCGCTATGAGCAGCGGTGCAAGGGCCGCGACTGCCTTGAGACTGTACTCGGCCAGCAGCCCACCGGC
The DNA here is from genome assembly GCF_040318825.1 of Mesorhizobium sp. M1006. Taxonomy (NCBI): domain Bacteria; kingdom Pseudomonadati; phylum Pseudomonadota; class Alphaproteobacteria; order Hyphomicrobiales; family Phyllobacteriaceae; genus Mesorhizobium; species Mesorhizobium sp. M1006. The sequence goes on along the minus strand of NZ_JAMYMZ010000019.1, from coordinate 40,065 downwards.
CAAATTGCCGAAGAATCCGCCGATGCCAAAAGCAAGCAACACAAGCGAGATCGTCTCGACATCCAGCGCGGGAACCTTCTCGAGGAAGGCGCGGATATAGGTGAAGCCGGCGAAGTGGCCGGAAGCGACCAGCAGGACGACCAAAAGCGCGACCTTGATCATCGGAATCTTGGCCACATCCAGCAGGCTGCGGAAGCTAGCCACTCCAACCGGAGGCAGCCTCGGAATGGTTATGAGTTGCACCAGCAGTGTAGCGGCGCCGACGACTGCGGCGAGCATGAAGGCGCTTCGCCATCCCCAGATATCGCCGACATAAGCGCCGATTGGAGCTGCGCAAACGGTAGCGACGGAAACGCCGGTGAGGATGATCGATAGGGCGCGCGGCAGGAGGTGGCTTGGAACGAGCCGCATCGCCAGTGCTGCCGACATCGACCAGAAGCCTCCGAGCGCTATGCCGAGCACGACGCGTGCCGTCAGGAGTACCGCCAGCGACCACGCGCCGGCCGCCAGAACGTCCGACAGGATCAGCAGCAGCGTCATCGCCCACATGACGATCCTGCGGTCCAGGCGCTTTGTGATGATGGCCACCGTCGGCGCCGAGATCGCCCCGACGATAGCGGTCGCCGTCATCGCCTGTCCAGCCGCACCCTCGGTGACACCGAGATCATGCGCGAGGGGCGTGAGGAGGCTGACAGGCAGAAACTCTGCCGTCACCAGCCCGAAGGTGCCCAAGGAAAGCGAAATGACCGCACCCCATTTGGGACCAGACGGTTGGTCGGGCTTTTCTGGGTCGTGCAGAACAGCGTCCATGACGCCTGCCGCGGATCGGGTCATGAACGAAGTCTCCACTTTGGATGCACTGCAACATGAGGTTGGCTGCCTTGACCCACATTAAAGACACAAGCGCATTTCGCGGCGGCGTTGCACGGAGGAGGGGATGTTCATTGCTTCGCGATATTTTGTGACGGTGCGGCGCGCAACATCGATGCCGGTTTCCTTCAGCCGGACAGCGATGTCATCGTCGGAAAGCACGTCGCCGGGAGATTCTGCGGCAATCATCGCTTTGATCCGATGGCGGACAGCTTCGGCGGAGTGCGCGTCGCCGCCTTGGCAGGACGCGATCGCGACGGTGAAAAAATACTTGAGTTCGAAGACTCCGCGCGGGGTGAGCATGTACTTGTTCGAGGTCACCCGGCTTACCGTCGACTCGTGCACGCCGATCGCGTCAGCGACGGTTCTGAGATTGAGAGGCCGCAGGTGGGCGACGCCATGTTCCAAAAACGCATCCTGCTGGCGCACGATTTCAGCCGCAACCTTAACAATCGTCTTGGCGCGCTGATCGAGGCTGCGGATTAGCCAGTTCGCGTTTTGCAAGCATTCGTTGAGAAATGCTTGATCTTTTGAATTTTGGACAGTTTGACGCGACACTTCGGCATAGTAGGTTTGGTTGATCAGCAGCTTTGGCAGCGTGGCGGGATCAAGTTCGATCTGCCACCCGCCTTGCGGCGAGGGCGTGACCCAGACGTCGGGTATGATTGATTCAGACGCACCGGATTGGAATCGGTTCCCAGGCTTGGGATCGAGCGCCCGAATCTCATGCATCATGTCGAGAAGGTCTTCTTCATCGACGCCGCAATGCTGCTTCAGTGCCTCAAAATCGCGTCGCGCAAGCATTTCAAGATTGGCAACCAAAGCTGCCATTGCCGGGTCGAGCCGATTTCGCTGGCGCAACTGAATCTCGAGGCATTCTCTGAGACTTCGCGCAAAAACTCCCGGTGGATCAAATTGCTGCAAGGTTCCGAGAACCCGTTCCACAACAGCCTCATGGACATTCAGGCTCTCGGCCAGCTCCAAAAGGTTTGCCCGAAGATAGCCAGTGTCTTCCAGATCGGCGGCAAGCTGGCCAGCGATCAGCCGCTCCTGTGGTGTGAACGCAGTGAGGGCGATCTGACGAGCGACATGGTCGTGCAATGTTTCGGCGAGGGTGGCAAACTCGTCGAGGGAAGGGCCATTGCCCGGCGGGTTGTTGGTCGTGTTGCCAAGTGATTTCCATTGCCCGAGCCGTTCAGGCGACCCTGCCCCGGTCGGTCCTTCAACGGCGTTTGCGCCAGGGCCGACAGGCTGATCCGCTCCCGAAATCGAAACGTCGTCAAAAGGCCCGCCATCGCTTGATGCAGATTCCAAAAGCGGGTTCTTCTCGATTTCCCGCTCCACGAACTGATGCAGTTCAGTATGCGCCAGTTGCAGCAAGCGAATCGACTCAATGAGTTGAGGCGATGCGACCATGGATTGCTTCTGGCGCTGAAGCAGGCTTGCTGAGGATTGCATGGTGAGCGCGATAATCCTGTCGAGGAGCCTCTTGGGGCCGGCAATGGCACCACTGAGACGTATTCTAGGTCATGCGGCGGCTTTCAGCGTTTCGAGAACGTTTTGCGGGGACGAGACGCCATAGGGGTCGGCCTCGCAGTTGTCGGAGAAACCTTCCTCCTCGAACCAGTGCTCCACCACGCCATTGTTGATCAGGGCGGCGTAGCGCCAGGAGCGCATCCCGAAGCCGAGATTGTCCTTGGCGACCAGCATGCCCATCTTGCGTGTGAACTCGCCTGAGCCATCGGGGATGAGCTCGACCTTCTGCAGGCCCAAGGACTTCCCCCACGCATTCATGACGAAGGCGTCGTTGACTGAGAGGCAGTAAATCGCGTCAATTCCCTCCTTCTCAAACTCATCATAGAGCTCTTCGAACTGGGGCAATTGGTAGGTCGAGCAGGTCGGCGTGAAGGCGCCAGGCAGCGAGAACAGGATGACCCGCCTGCCGGCAAAGTAGTCGTCAGATGTCTTTTCTTGCCAGCGATATGGATTTGGCCCCTGGACTGACTTATCGTGAACACGCGTGAGAAAGGTGACGAAGGGAACTTTCTTTTGAACTGTCATCAAGTTGCTCCTAAAGAAGAATACGGGCGCTGAATTCTGGCAGAGGCTGGCGCAATACCGAGCAAAGGCTCGTATGCCCGGCACGGAATGAGGACCTCGCGGCTCGCAACCTCCTTTTTCCCTCCCGACGTATGGGAACGTCTTGGCGGCTGGTCTTGGCCACCCGAACGCAATCGATCTGAGCGAGCTGACGTCGAGCTGCTTGGTTCCCACGGCTATGGCGCCGGAAGCGGGATCGGTCACTCGCGATCGTGCGTTTGGAAAAGGGATAGCGGCCGGAAGTAGCCAATATCGCAAGCATGTGGGGGCCTGAAATGTCACTTCACGCAACAGACTCGCGTCACTGGACTGGTTCAGCGTGTTGTCGATATGTGGCAGTGACCCGCCGGCCTTGGCTTGGGTGACCCTTTGACGGGGCTCTTGGGCACTCACATGCTGAACAGAACCGGTAAACGGCATTTGCGCGAGCGGCCCGTGTTGGCGTGCCGGCATCGGACCAGCCATGCGCAAAGCGGCCACCGAGAACGGACTTCCGGAGGAGACGATGTCCCGATGTTCAGCGGGAACGGGCACCGTCTCCTCAGGCCACTGTCTAGAGCTTCGCGTGTCGGGCATGGTGCAAGTCGCTTTCATCGTGATTTGATGGTGCTCTAACCAGGAGCAGCAAGCGGCGTGCCATTTCAAATAGAGGTGCTGTTGGACCGCCCCCTTCTTCTCGGAGGCTTGGAAGATCGGGCGCGCGCTATATCGCCTCGTCACACAGGCAACAACGATGCTGTATGGTGCGGATATTCGGCGCTTCAGCCCCGGCTGGGCAAAGAAGAACCGGAAGCCGAGCCGATGCATGGCGGGCACTCCAGTCGTAGCGTGTGCCGCTAGCGTTCATGGGTGCGCAGGCACGGCTATCGCGAACACGCGCCTGTCGCAGCAACATGAGCGCGCGCTCTTGGACAAGCGCCCCGGCGCCGTGAGGATCGAATTCCCCAATCGTGTCTGTTTGCCGCCCTCTTATGTTCGAAACTGGACCAGAATGTCGCAAGCCCGACCTAAAGGTCGCCCGAGGCGTTCTGTCCGACACTGTTCCGTCGCCTTTGTTGGCCCGCGACACCGGCTTATTTCGCCTAGCTCTTCTCTGGCCTCAGGCTAAGCCGCTGAGAAGCTGCCACAATTTTTTTCTGCTGCGGCCAAATTGGCACGAGATTTGAAGCACCTTCGTTGCGGGCCGGGAGCCGCCGACCGACTTTCATTTCGTGGATGACACGAATGGAACGAAGAAAGAAAAGCAAAATGTCAAATCCGCGTCGGATAGCGTCTATGGACAGGGGGTCCTCGGCGAAACCGCCCTTACCCAACAGCTCGCCGCCCTTGTCGACCCTTGCGCAGGAAATCTTGGCCGGCGGCGAGTCAAAGGCCCACCACACCGACTTTATCCTGACCTCGAAGGTGCAGGATAACGTTCTGCATCTCGCCGCGCGATGTGCCTAGACAGGTACGCGTTAGCCGATCTTGATAATCGGTCTGCCTTCGGACGACGTCGTCTACATGCCGTCTTAGGTCTTCGCTGCCGCAGCGCCCGCCGGTCACCTTCCGCCCTTCCATCGCTATAGAGTGAAGTGCCACCATGTCCGAACAACCTTTGCCGACGCTGCCGATGTGGCGCGTCGATCACATTGAGCCCTCGCCCGAGATGTTGGCGCTACGCGCCAACGGTCCGATCCACCACGTGCGCTTTCCGTCCGGGCACGAAGGCTGGTGGGTCACAGGCTATGACGAGGCCAAGGCGGTGTTGTCCGACGCGGCGTTCCGGCCCGCGGGAATGCCGCCGGCGGCATTCACCCCGGATTCGGTGATTCTCGGTTCGCCAGGATGGCTGGTCTCGCACGAGGGGGGCGAGCATACACGGTTACGCACGATCGTGGCGCCGGGCTTCAGCAACGGCAGGGTGAAGCTGCTCGCGCAGCAGGTCGAGGCGATCGCCACGCAGTTGTTCGAGACGCTGGCGGCCCAGCCCCAGCCCGCCGATCTGCGGCGCCACCTCTCCTTTCCGCTTCCGGCCATGGTCATTGGCGCGCTGATGGGCGTGCTCTACGAGGATCACGCCTTTTTCGCCGGGCTGTCCGACGAGGTGATGACGCACCAGCATGAAAGCGGCCCGCGAAGCGCGTCGCGCTTGGCCTGGGAAGAACTCCGCGCCTACATTCGCGGCAAGATGCGGGACAAGCGCCAGGATCCGGGCGACAACGTGCTGACGGATCTGCTCGCGGCGGTCGACCAGGGCAAGGCGACCGAGGAAGAGGCGATCGGCCTGGCGGCCGGCATGCTGGTGGCGGGGCACGAGAGCACCGTCGCGCAGATCGAATTCGGCCTGCTGGCCATGTTCCGCCATCCGCAACAGCGCGAACGCCTGGTCGGCGATCCATCCCTGGTGGACAAGGCGGTGGAGGAAATCCTGCGCATGTACCCGCCGGGCGCCGGCTGGGACGGCATCATGCGCTATCCGAGGACCGACGTGACCATCGCGGGCGTGCATGTTCCCGCGGAGAGCAAGGTGCTGGTCGGCCTGCCGGCGACGTCGTTCGATCCGCGCCATTTCGACGACCCGGAAATCTTCGACGTCGGACGTGACGAAAACCCGCACCTGGCGTTCTCCTACGGGCCGCACAACTGCATCGGCTTGGCGCTGGCCAGGCTGGAACTCAAGGCGGTGTTCGGTTCGATCTTCCAGCGCTTTCCCGCGCTGCGCCTGGCCGTGGCGCCCGAAGAACTGAAGTTGCGCAAGGAGATCATCACTGGCGGGTTCGAGGAGTTCCCGGTGCTCTGGTGATGCGCGGACGCCACGAGGAACGCGATGTTCTCCAAATTGCCGGCGCGCCTGCCGCGCGCCGATCAGATCAGCTAGCCAACAGGTGACCAAGATGGACGTGCAAGAAACCACGGCAGCATGCCGGGATGCCTTCGCCGAACTGGCGTCGCCAGCGTGCATTCAGGACCCGTACCCATTCATGCGGTGGTTGCGCGAGCACGATCCGGTACATCGCGCGGCGTCGGGCCTCTTTCTGTTGAGCCGCCACGCCGACATCTACTGGGCGCTCAAGGCCACGGGCGATGCTTTTCGGGGGCCGGCACCAGGCGAACTGGCGCGCTATTTCCCGCGTGCGGCGACCAGCCTGTCGCTAAGTTTGCTGGCGTCCACTTTAGCGATGAAGGAACCTCCAACGCATACGCGTCTGCGCCGGCTGATCTCGCGCGATTTCACCATCGGCCAGATCGACAACCTGAGGCCGACCATCGCTCGCATTGTCGCAGCGCGCCTGGACGGCATGGCGCCCGCACTGGAGCGCGGGGAGGCAGTGGACCTGCATCAGGAATTCGCGCTGGCCTTGCCCATGCTGGTTTTCGGCGAACTGTTCGGCATGCCCCCGGACGACATTCTCGGGCTCGTCACCGGCATCAGCGCCATTCTGGAAGGCCTGAGCCCGCACGCCAGCGATCCCCAACTCGCTGCGGGGGACGCGGCCAGCGCCAGAGTGCAGGCCTACTTCGGCGACCTCATACAGCGCAAGCGCACCGATTCCCGCCACGACATCGTGTCAATGCTGGTCGGCGCACACGACGACGATGCCGAGATGCTGTCGGATGCGGAATTGATCAGCATGCTCTGGGGCATGCTGCTGGGCGGCTTCGCCACCACTGCCGCGGCCATCGGCCATGCGGTCCTGGCGATGCTCGCGTATCCCGAACAGCGGCACTGGCTGAAGGGAGATGCCGTGGGGGTGAAGGCATTCGTCGAAGAAGCCCTGCGCTACGACGCGCCCGCCATGTTCAGCTCCATTCCGCGTATCGCCCAGCGCGACATCGAACTGGGCGGCGTGGTGATCCCGAAGAACGCGGACGTGCGCGTGCTGATCGCGGCCGGCAATCGCGACCCGGACGCCTTCGCCGATCCCGACCGCTTCGATCCCGTGCGGTTCTACGGCACCAGTCCTGGCATGTCGATCGACGGGAAGATCATGCTGACCTTCGGCCACGGCATCCACTTCTGCCTGGGTGCGCAACTGGCCCGGGTGCAGGTGGCCGAGAGCCTGCCGCGGATCCAGGCGCGCTTCCCCACGCTGGCATTGGCCGAGCAGCCGACCCGGGAGCCCTCCGCGTTCCTTAGGACGTTCCGCGCGCTGCCGGTGCGGCTGCATGGGCAGGAGGGCTGAGATGCGCGTCCTGGTCGATCAGGATCTGTGCGGAACTACCGGGCAGTGCGTGCTGACGCTGCCGGGCACATTTCGCCAGCGCGAACCGGACGGCGTGGCCGAAGTGTGCGTGGCGACGGTCCCGCAGGCGCTGCACGCCGCCGTGCGGCTTGCGGCCAACCAGTGCCCGGTCGCCGCCATTCGGGTCATCGAAAGCGACACTGGCCATGACGAGCGCGCCAGCGCCGACCCTGCGCCTTCTCCGGCGGAGGCCGAGCGGCATGCTGCGAAAGACCAATGCAATTCAGGAGACACGATGGGACGGTTTGAAGGCAAGGTGGCCGTGGTGACCGGCGCCGGCGCCGGCATCGGCAAGGCATGCGCTCTCGCCATCGCGCGCGGGGGCGGCAGAGTGGTGGTGGCCGACATTGATGGCTCGGCGGCCATCGCCTGCACCGCGCAGATCGCGGCCGAAGCAGGCCACGCGCTGCCCATAGCCATGGATATCGCCGATGAGCAGGCGGTGGCAGCGCTGTTCGAGACGGCGGAGCGGCACTTCGGGGGGGTCGACCTGCTGGTGAACAATGCGAGCGCCATGCATCTGACCCCGCGCGACCGCGCGATCCTCGACCTGGACCTGGCAGTCTGGGACCAGACCATGGCGACCAATCTGCGCGGCACGCTGCTCTGCTGCCGGCAGGCCATCCCACGGATGATCGCCCGCGGCGGTGGCGCGATCGTCAACATGTCGTCGTGCCAGGGGCTCAGCGGTGACACGGCGCAGACGTCCTACGCCGCGTCGAAGGCGGCGATGAACATGCTCTCGGCTTCGCTCGCCACCCAATACGGTCATGCGCAGATCCGCTGCAACGCCGTTGCGCCGGGTCTCGTCATGACCGAGCGTCTCCTCGCCAAGCTGGACGAGTGCATGCAACGGCATCTGCGCCGGCACCAGCTCCTGCAGCGCGTCGGCCGCCCCGAGGACGTGGCCGCGCTCGTGGCGTTCCTGCTCTCCGACGATGCTGCGTTTATCACAGGCCAGGTCGTGTGCATCGATGGCGGCATGCTGGCGCATGTGCCGACATACGCCGACGGTGGCAACAGCTGCGCCGCGCGCCCTGCCGGCGACACCGAATCGGCGGCGGCGGCGCGCTGCTGATGGACATGCTGCTCAACCCACTCGACCGTCGGCACCGGCTGCGATGCGACATCCCGGTCATGCCTGGCGCTTTCCCCCTGGTCGGGCATCTTCCCGCCATTGTCTGCGACCTGCCGCGCCTGCTGCAGCGCGCAGAACGGACGCTGGGCAGCCACTTCTGGCTGGATTTCGGCCCTGCCGGACATCTGATGACCTGTGTGCATCCGGATGCGTTCGCACTGCTCCGGCACAAGGACGTGTCCTCGGCGCTGATCGAAGAGATCGCGCCCGAATTGCTTGGCGGAACGTTGGTTGCCCAGGACGGCGGCGCGCACCGGCAGGCGCGCGATGCGATCAAGGCGGCGTTCCTGCCTAAGGGGCTGACCCAGGCCGGCATCGGCGACCTGTTCGCGCCCGTCATCTGGGCACGGGTGCAGGCGTGGCGCGACCGCGGCGACGTAACCATCCTGCGCGAAACCGGCGACCTGATGCTCAAGCTCATCTTCAGCCTCATGGGAATCCCCGCGCAGGACCTGCCGGGATGGCATCGCAAATACCGGCAACTGCTGCAGTTGATCGTCGCGCCCCCGGTCGACCTGCCCGGACTGCCCTTGCGGCGAGGCCGCGCCGCCCGCGACTGGATCGACGCGCAGTTGCGCCAGTTCGTCCGCGATGCGCGCGCGCATGCCGCGCGCACCGGGTTGATCAACGACATGGTGAGCGCCTCCGACCGCAGCGACGATGCGCTTTCCGATGACGTCCTGGTCGCCAATATCCGCTTGCTGCTGCTTGCCGGTCACGACACCACTGCCTCGACGATGGCCTGGATGGTGATCGAGCTGGCGCGGCAGCCTGTGCTGTGGGACGCCCTGGTCGAGGAGGCGCAACGCGTGTGCGCGGTGCCGACCCGGCACGCGGACCTGGCGCAGTGTCCGGTCGCCGAGGCGCTGTTCCGCGAGACGCTGCGCCTGCATCCGGCGACCACGCTCCTGCCGCGTCGCGCCCTGCAGGAATTGCAACTCGGCCAACGGCGCATTCCCGCGGGCACCCATCTGTGCATCCCGCTGCTGCATTTCTCGACCTCGGCGCTGCTGCACGAGGCGCCTGATCAGTTCCGCCTGGCGCGGTGGCTGCAACGCACGGAGCCGATCCGGCCGGTGGACATGCTGCAGTTCGGTACCGGCCCACACGTCTGCATCGGCTACCACCTGGTATGGCTGGAGATGGTGCAGTTCTGCATCGCCTTGGCGCTGACCATGCACAAGGCCGGGGTGCGGCCGCGGTTGCTGAGCGGCGTCGAAAAAGGCCGGCGCTATTACCCGACCGCACATCCGTCCATGGCAATCCGCATAGATTTCTCATGAGCTGGCATCGCATGCCCCGTGTGGCGAGGCAGCGGCGCCGGCGAGGCCCGGCATTGCTGCACTCAGCGCACGCGTTCGGTGCGACGCCGGCAACACCGCTGCGGCTTGGCGCTCGCCGTGGCCATCTCGTGTCAGGTACAAGGACCATGAAAAACATGCAGACCGGTTCCACGCTACACGACGACCGAACTGGCGTTTCCGCGCTCGGCGGATTGGGCGCGCAGGCGCGCGGCGCATCCGGCAGGCTGCTGCCGGAGATCTGGATGCAGGACGGCGCAAAGCGGGTCGAACAGGTACTGGCGCGTCTTCTCTGCGCCGAAGACGACGGTGAGACCGAGCTGATGGCGGCGATGCGCTACGCCACCTTGCATGGCGGGAAGCGCACCCGCGCCTTGCTCTGTCTGGCTGCCGGCGCACTGGCCGACACGCCGGCGCACATGCTCGACGACGTCGGCGCCGCCATCGAGATGATGCACGCCTGTACCCTGGTCCACGACGACCTGCCCGCGATGGACGACGACGTGCTTCGCCGCGGCCTTCCGACCGTGCACGTCAAGTTCGGCGAAGCCACTGCGATCCTGGTCGGCGATGCGCTGCAGGCGCACGCCTTCCTGACCCTGGCGAGCCTGGATGCGCCGGGCGACAACCGTATCGCGCTCGTGCGCGAACTGGCGCAGGCCGTGTCCGCCGAGGGTGCCGCAGGCGGGCAGGCCATGGATCTGTCGCTGGTCGGAAAGCACGCCGACCTGGACAGGATCGTGGCGATGCACCGGATGAAGAGCGGAGCGCTAGTGCGCGCGTCCGTTCGCATGGGCGCGCTATGCTCCATCGCGGAGGATGCCGCGCACGCTGCGCTGTACTGTGCGCTCGATCGGTACACCGCCTGTTTCGGCCTGGCGTTGCAGGTGATCGACGACATTCTCGACGCGACAGCGGATACCGCGACGCTGGGCAAGACCCCCGGCAAGGACGCGGCGGCGCAGAAGCCGACCTGCGCGTCGATCATGGGGCTGCAGGCAGCGCGCCAGTTCGCGCTGGATTTGTTGCGCGACGCCGGGGAAGCCATCGCCCCGCTGGGGCCGCGTGCGGAACGGTTGGCGCAGATACTGCAGCGGGCCAACGGGTATCTGTTCAAGCACGCGCCATGCGCATGAGCACGCCCGTCCACATGGAGTCGCCCCTGTGCCACTGCGATCGGCCGGCGGCAGCGGTGCATGCTGCACTGTGCCCGAGTCCGCGGCGATGTGCGCGGCGTCTGCCGATCCTGGTTCTCGTCAACCGTCTGCAGAAGGAACATCCCGCGTGAACGCGCTGTCCGAACAGATCCTTTCCGAATTGCGCCACCTGCTGAGCGAGATGAGCGAGGGCGGCAGCGTCGGTCCGTCCGTCTACGACACGGCGCGAGCTCTCCAGTTCCACGGCAACGCCACCGGTCGGCAGGACGCGTACGCGTGGCTCATCGCGCAGCAACAGGCCGATGGCGGATGGGGAAGTGCGGACTTCCCGCTGTTCCGCCATGCGCCCACGTGGGCGGCGTTGCTGGCATTGCAGCGTGCCGATCCTCTTCCCGGCGCCGCCGACGCAGTCCAGGCTGCAACCCGGTTCCTCGAGCGCCAGCCCGATCCCTACGCGCATGCGGTGCCGGAAGACGCGCCGATCGGCGCGGAGCTGATCCTGCCGCAGTTGTGCGGCGAGGCCGTATCCTTGCTGGGCGGCGTGGCGTTTCCGCGCCACCCGGCGCTGTTGCCGTTGCGGCAAGCGTGCCTGGTCAAGCTGGGGGCGGTGGGGACGTTGCCGAGCGGCCATCCGTTGCTGCACTCCTGGGAAGCCTGGGGGACGTCGCCGACCACCGCATGCCCGGATGACGACGGCAGCATCGGCATCAGTCCGGCGGCCACCGCCGCGTGGCGTGCGCACGCCGTGACACAGGGGAACACGCCGCATGTCGGGCGCGCCGACGCGTATCTGCAGGCGGCATCGCGGGCAACGCGCAGCGGCATCGAAGGTGTCGTTCCCAACGTCTGGCCGATCAATGTGTTCGAGCCATGCTGGTCGCTGTACACCCTGCATCTGGCCGGTCTGTTCGCGCATCCCGCGCTCGCCGAGGCGGTGCAAATGATCGTCGCGCAGCTCGACGCCCGCCTGGGCGTGCGCGGTCTGGGCCCGGCCTTGCACTTCGCGGCCGATGCGGACGACACCGCCGTTGCGATGTGCGTCCTGCGCCTTGCAGGCCGCGACCCGGCGGTCGATTCGTTGCGCCATTTCGAAATCGGCGAGCTGTTCGTCACCTTCCCCGGCGAGCGCAATGCCTCGGTGTCGACCAACATCCATGCCCTGCATGCGTTGCGAATGTTGGGAAAGCCCGCCGCCGGCACCAGCGCCTACGTCGAGGCCAATCGCAACCCGCACGGTCTATGGGACAACGAAAAATGGCACGTTTCGTGGCTGTATCCCACCGCGCATGCGGTCGCTGCGCTGGCGCAAGGCAAGCCCCAGTGGCGCGACGAGCGCGCGCTGGCGGCGCTCATGCAGGCGCAGCGCGACGACGGCGGCTGGGGCGCCGGTCGCGCCTCCACATTCGAGGAAACCGCCTATGCGCTGTTCGCGTTGCACGTGATGGACGGGAGCGAAGAGCCGACAGGGCGCCGGCGCATCGCGCAGGCGGTGGCGCGTGCGCGGGAGTGGATGCTCGCCCGCCATGCGGCGCATGCACTGCCGCAGACGCCGCTGTGGATCGGCAAGGAACTGTATTGCCCCACCCGGGTGGTGCGCGTGGCCGAACTCGCCGGGTTGTGGCTGGCGCTTCGTTGGGGGCGGCGCGTCCTGGCCGAGGGAGCAGGAGCGGCGCCATGATCCAGAACGAACGCGCGCTGCAGCAGGTGCTGGAGTGGGGGCGTTCCCTGACCGGGTTCGCCGACGAGCATGCCGTGGAAGCGGTCAGGGGCGGCCAGTACATCCTGCAGCGCATCCACCCGAGCCTGCGCGACACCAGCGCCCGCACCGGCCGCGATCCGCAGGACGAAACGCTGATCGTGGCATTCTATCGCGAACTGGCGCTGCTGTTCTGGCTCGACGATTGCAACGACCTTGGCCTGATCGCGCCGGAGCAGCTCGCCGCGGTGGAGCAGGCGCTGGGGCAGGGCGGGCCGTGCGCGCTCCCCGGATTCGAGGGCTGCGCTGTGCTGCGCGCTTCGCTGGCCGCGCTCGCCTACGATCGTCGCGACTATGCCCAGCTTCTCGACGATACCCGGTGCTACTGCGCGGCGCTGCGCGCCGGACGCGCGCAGGCGGCAGGGGCGGAACGCTGGTCCTACGCCGAGTACCTGCACAACGGCATCGATTCGATCGCCTACACGAACGTGTTCTGTTGCCTGTCGTTGCTGTGGGGGCTGGACATGGCGGCCTTGCGCGCGCGTCCGGCGTTTCGCCAGGTCCTGCGGCTCATCTCCGCGATAGGGCGCTTGCAGAACGATCTGCATGGACGCGACAAGGACAGGTCGGCTGGCGAGGCCGACAACGCGGCGATCGTGCTGCTGCAGCGCTATCCGGCTATGCCTGTGGTGGATTTCCTCAAGGACGAGCTGGCCGGCCATACGCGCATTCTGCACCGGGTGATGGCGGAAGAACGCTTTCCCGCGCCGTGGGGACCATTGATCGAGGCCATGGCGGCCATCCGCGCGCAGTACTACCAGACCTCAACCAGCCGCTACCGCAGCGACGCTGCGGGGGGAGGCCAGCGTGCGCCGGCCTGAACGCACGGGAGGCGGCGGCGTGCGCGCGCTGCCGTCGGTCCGATCCGACACAACGCCGTCGCCCGATGCGACGGATGGAGCGAGCGTGAGCGACACCGCCCTGAGCCGGCGCAAGGACGACCATCTGGACATCGTGCTGGATCGGCGAACGGCGACGGCCACGGTCGCCGCCGGCTGGGAGTACATCCGTTTCGAACACTGCGCATTGCCCGAGTTGGACTTGACGCAGATCGACCTGCGCGCCTGGCTGCTGGGCAAGACCATGCGCGCGCCGCTGCTGATCAGCTCCATGACCGGCGGCATGCCACGCGCCGAGGCCATCAACCGGCATCTGAGCGAGGCAGCGCAAGCCTTGGGGATCGCCATGTGCGTCGGTTCGCAGCGCGTGAGCCTGCAATCCCGCAACTCCCAGGGGCTGACGCGCGCGCTGCGCCGCCTGGCCCCAGACATTCCCCTGCTGGCCAATATCGGCGCCGCGCAACTGCGCGAGGCCGACGGCCTGGACCTGGCGCGCCGGGCGGTGGATGCGCTGGAGGCCGATGGACTCATCGTCCATCTCAATCCGCTGCAGGAAGCGGTACAGCCGGAGGGAGACCGCGACTGGCGCGGCGTCCTGGCGCAGATCGCTCGCGCCGCGCGCAGCGTGGGCGTGCCGATCGTGGCCAAGGAAGTGGGGTCAGGCCTGTCCGCCTCGGTGGCCTGTGCGCTCGTCGAGGCGGGCGCGGCGGTGATCGATGTCGCCGGCGCCGGCGGCACCAGTTGGGCCGCGGTGGAGGGCGAGCGCGCCCGCGATGCCGCCGACCGTGCAGTGGCGATGGCCTTCGCCGATTGGGGGATTCCGACCCCGGCCAGCGTGCAGGCGGTACGTCGGGCGCTGCCAACGGTGAAGCTGATCGCGTCGGGCGGGATCCGCGACGGCGTCGACGTGGCCAAGGCCATCCGCCTGGGCGCGGACATCGCCGGGCAGGCGGCCGGCGTGCTGCGCGCGGCTACGGTATCCACCGAGGCGGTTGTCGCGCATTTCGAGATCGTCATCCGCCAGTTGGCCGTCGCCTGCTTCTGCACCGGCTCGGCTGATCTGGCGGCGTTGCGTCAGGCGCGCTTGTTGCCCTCAGCGCGTCTGCCCGTCGGTTGATGCCGGCGTCGCCCGCACGTGGCGGCGGGCGCCTAGTCTTACTGAGTCAGAAAGGATGGAAAGCGCTACCGGGCTGGGCTTCGCCGTCGCCACCACTCTCGCCGAGTCGGCGGTGAACTCAGTCGTCGGGAAACGTATGGTCAAGAAGCAGCAGATGCGCTGGTCACTTCACGGTGCGCATATGCTCGTGCAGCTCCGGGCGGCGGAGATCAAGGGCGAACTTCGCAACCGGCTTCGGGCGCCTTTCCGACAGCCAGAACTGAACGGGCCGCCAACAGCCTACGCGCTTTACCGTCTATCTCAGCTGCGCTGTCGATTATGTCCGAAGCCAGGGCATCGATATTCCCGCCGAGTTGCTCTCCCAGGTCGCACCGGTTCCTTGGGCTCATATCGCACTCACCGGAGCAATGAGATACCTTTGCGTATCATCGCGCATTGGAATAGATCGTATAGGTATCATGATGGCATCTGAATCGGAAATTCTGCGCGAAATCGGTCGGCTTTTCAGGCAGGCGAGGCTGGCCGCTGCCATGACGCAGGAGCAGGTCGCTGATTTGGCGGGTATATCCCGTCCCCGCTATCGCGACATCGAAAAGGGAGCCGCAGCGGCGCGTGCGACGACGCTCATGAATATCGCTCGCGCACTCGGTCTGGAAATGATGATGGTTCCGCAAGTCATGGTGCCGGCTGTCCAGGCTCTATTGCGTCGGAATGATGATGACGATCGACCCGCTTTTGTTCCTCAACCTGACGATGACGATCATGGCTCCAGTTTTTCGCGCACCTAAGACGATCCCGTCGCTGGACGTGCTCTTGAACGCACTGAAGGTCGGCACAATCGTTAGGACGCCGGGCGATTTCAATGCATTTAACTTCGATGAGGCCTACCGCGCGACGGGCGGCTTTCCGGTTTTCAGCCTGTCGTTCCGGGCAGCGACGGGAGGATTGCGGAAAGATCCGAAGCCTCTGGCGGGCGCCTTGCCCGCTTTCTTCGCGAACCTCCTGCCGGAGGAGAAATTGCGCGAGGCGATGGAAAAGCACCACCAAGGCAATGTCCGGCCAGGCAATGATTTCGATCTTTTAGCAGCGCTGGGCGCCGATCTGCCGGGAGCCGTACGGGCGTTGCCCAGTGACGGCGCGATAGCGGTTTCGCAGGATGCTTCAAAAGATAAGCCCAAGGCACGTTCTCACTTGCCGGCGTGCAGATGAAGCTGTCGGTCATGAAGAACACTGGAAAAGGCGGTGGCCTTACCTTGCCGATGGACGACGAGCAGGACCGGTACATCGCCAAGTTCCCTTCGGCGGCGTTTCCGGGCGTTTCCGAGAACGAATTCGCCAACCTGGCGCTGGCTGCAGCGATCGGCATGGAGGTTCCTGAATGCGAACTGGTCGAGAAGTCCGATTTTGAGGGCGTTCCCGAAGAATTCAACACGCTGTCGGAGGGCAAGGTCCTTCTCGTCAAACGCTTCGATCGCGGCGCCGATGGCGAGAGGATACACATCGAGGATTTCGCTCAGGTCTTCGGTGTCTATCCTCGCGCAAAAATGAGGGGGCCGCTTATCACGACATAGCCTTGGCCCCTTGGCGTAGCCGTCTCGCCTACGGCGGCTCTCGAATGCGTCCGCCGCCTGGTGCTGACGGTCATCACCGGCCATGGCGACATGCACCTGAAGAACTGGTCTTTGGTTTATCCCGGCAACGGCGACAAGCCGGTGCTTGCACCAATCTACGACGTTCTGTCGACCGTGCCATATATTCCCGCCGACGCCATGGCGCTTTCGCTTGGAGGGGAGCGCTCGTTCAAGGCGCTAGCAGCACCGCGATGGAAAGCATTCGCGAACCGTGCAAGGCTTCCGGAGCCGGCAGTCCTGAAGGCAGTGGTCGAGACCGTCGAACTCGTCAACGAGCACTGCATCTGCCTGAGCGCGACGTTGTCGCGGCGAAAGTGCTCGAGCGGATCGACGAACATGTGAAGGCGATGACGCCGATACTGAACTCCTGCGCCAATAAGTGAGCCGAGCCTCTTGGGTTGATGATATTGCGGATGATCGCCCGCAGCCCCGAATTGATGGCGGTGGCTCGCAGGTATGCCAGCGTGGCGCAAGATTCCGCGCAGTGTCGATGAGGGCACGCGAGACCAAGCACGTCAGCTCGCCGGAACAGGAGAGTTCGCAGCATCCCGCAAAAACGCAAGAGGGTCGAGATGCTGTTCGCCCACCTCAACACAATGATGCGGTTCGAACGAATGCGTGACTGGGGATCGCGATCCGACGCTTTGTGTCGCCATTGTCGGGTCCGCTACACGGCTTGTTCCGACGATCCTTTCTGCGGCTTCAAGCTAAACACCTGAAAAACAACCACAAATTTATTCTTCGATTCGATGAGCCAAATTGGCACGAGTCTTGAAACCTTGAGTGCGAGGCGGCGACAGCTGCCCGACCGGCATTCGTGTCGCGGCAGCCGCGATGAATGGAACGAAGGAAGGAAAGCTACATGTCAGGTTTGCGTCAGATCGCCTTTTACGGCAAGGGCGGCATCGGCAAGTCCACCACCTCCCAAAATACCCTCGCCGCCCTTGTCGACCTCGGGCAGAGAATCCTCATCGTCGGCTGCGACCCCAAAGCCGACTCCACCCGCCTGATCCTGAACGCGAAGGCGCAGGATACGGTCCTGCACCTCGCGGCAGAGGAAGGTTCGGTGGAAGACCTCGAACTCCAGGATGTGCTCAAGGTCGGCTACAAAGGCATCAAATGCGTGGAGTCGGGCGGCCCCGAGCCGGGTGTCGGCTGCGCCGGTCGCGGCGTGATCACCTCGATCAACTTCCTCGAGGAGAACGGCGCTTATGACGATGTCGACTATGTCTCCTACGACGTGCTCGGGGATGTAGTGTGCGGCGGTTTCGCGATGCCGATCCGCGAGAACAAGGCTCAGGAAATCTACATCGTCATGTCCGGCGAGATGATGGCGCTCTATGCCGCCAACAACATTGCCAAGGGTATCCTGAAATACGCTCATTCGGGTGGCGTGCGGCTCGGCGGCCTGATCTGCAACGAGCGCCAAACCGACCGCGAGCTCGACCTCGCCGAAGCGCTGGCTTCCAGGCTCAATTCCAAGCTCATCCACTTCGTGCCGCGCGACAACATCGTCCAGCACGCCGAGCTCAGGAAGATGTCTGTGATCCAGTATGCGCCGGACTCCAAGCAGGCCGGGGAATACAGGGCGCTGGCCGAGAAGATCCATAACAATTCGGGCCAGGGCACCATCCCCACCCCGATCACCATGGAGGAGCTCGAGGACATGCTGCTCGACTTCGGCATCATGAAGACCGACGAGCAGATGCTTGCCGAGCTTCAGGTCAAGGAAGCGGCGAAGGCGGCCGCACGGTAACGACCGCTACTGACTGGTGGCGCGGCCTGACGTGGCGCGCCTTTCAAAGAACGGCGCCTCGTTGGTGAGGCGTCACCCTGAACCTTGAAAGGGGTCTCATGAGCCTGGAATACGAGAATGACGGCGCCCTACATGCGAAGCTTATCGAGGAGGTGCTGTCGCAATATCCTGACAAGGCGGCGAAGCGCCGCAAAAAGCACCTCAGCGTCGCAAAGAGCGGCGACGAGGCTGGCGAGGAAAGCGAGGTCCTTTCCGAATGCGAGGTCAAATCGAATATCAAGTCCATCCCCGGAGTGATGACGATTCGCGGCTGCGCCTATGCCGGCTCGAAAGGCGTGGTCTGGGGTCCAGTCAAGGATATGGTCCATATCTCGCACGGCCCGGTCGGCTGCGGGCAATATTCCTGGTCGCAACGCCGCAACTACTACGTCGGCACGACCGGCATCGACACGTTCGTCACGATGCAGTTCACCTCCGATTTCCAGGAGAAGGACATTGTTTTCGGCGGCGACAAGAAGCTGGAACGGATCATCGACGAGATCGAGGAACTGTTTCCGCTGAACAAGGGCATGACTGTGCAATCCGAATGCCCGATCGGCCTGATTGGCGACGACACCGAAGCGGTGTCCCGCAACAAGGCCAAGGAGCACGAAAAGACGATCGTGCCGGTGCGCTGCGAGGGCTTCCGCGGCGTCTCGCAATCACTCGGCCACCACATCGCCAACGACGCGATCCGCGACTGGGTGTTCGAGAAGAAGGAGGTCGAGTTCGAGGCCGGCCCGTACGATGTCAATGTGATCGGCGACTATAATATCGGCGGCGACGCCTGGGCTTCGCGCATCCTGCTCGAGGAGATGGGCCTGCGCGTGGTCGGCAACTGGTCGGGCGACGCTACGCTGGCCGAAATAGAGCGAGCGCCAAAGGCCAAGCTCAATCTCATCCATTGCTACAGGTCGATGAACTACATCTGCCGGCATATGGAGGAAAAGTATGGCATCGACTGGATGGAGTATAATTTCTTCGGCCCCTCCCAGACCGAAGCCTCTCTGCGCAAGATAGCCAAGCATTTCGGGCCGGAAATCGAGGCCAAGGCCGAGGCGGTCATCGCCAAATACCGGCCCCTGGTCGATGCGGTCATAGCCAAGTACCGGCCGCGCCTCGAAGGCAGGACGGTGATGCTCTATGTCGGCGGGCTGCGCCCCCGTCACGTCGTCACGGCATATGAGGACCTGGGCATGGTTATCGTCGGCACTGGCTATGAATTTGGCCATAACGACGACTATCAGCGCACTGGCCACTACGTGAAGAAGGGCACGCTGATCTATGACGACGTGACTGGTTACGAGCTGGAGAAGTTCATCGAGGGGATCCGTCCTGATCTCGTGGGCTCCGGCATCAAAGAAAAGTACCCGGTCCAGAAGATGGGCATACCGTTCCGTCAAATGCATTCCTGGGATTATTCCGGCCCGTATCACGGCTACGACGGCTTCGCCATCTTCGCCCGCGACATGGATCTGGCCATCAACAACCCGGTCTGGAACCTCTACGACGCCCCCTGGAAGAAAAAAGCCGAGCCGTCGGCGGCGATCGCAGCCGAATGAGAAGCCTGGCCTCCCGTAAGCCGGGAGGCCGTTAAACGCCTGTGGCCCTTTGTCCGCGGGAGACCTGAAACGTTTCGACGTCCCTGTGCCGCCGTATGGCGGGCCAGATGGAGAAGAGGTAACCACCCATGCCGCAGTCGGCTGAAAAAGTTCTCGACCATGCGCCCCTGTTCCGCGAGCCGGAATACAGGCAGATGCTCGCCGAGAAGAGGCTGAATTTCGAATGTCCGCACCCGGACCAGGTCGTTACCGACCAACGCGAATTCACCAAGACGTGGGAATACCGCGAAAAGAACCTCGCTCGCGAAGCGCTTGTCGTGAACCCCGCCAAGGCCTGCCAGCCGCTTGGCGCGGTGTTCGCGGCCGCGGGCTTCGAGCGAACCATGTCCTTCGTCCACGGCAGCCAGGGCTGCGTGGCCTATTACCGCTCGCACCTGTCGCGCCATTTCAAAGAGCCTGCTTCCGCAGTTTCCTCCTCGATGACCGAGGACGCGGCAGTGTTCGGTGGCCTGAAGAACATGGTTGACGGGCTCGCCAACACGTACCAACTCTACGACCCGAAGATGATCGCCGTCTCGACCACTTGTATGGCGGAGGTCATTGGCGACGACCTGCACAGCTTCATCGAGAACGCCAAGGACCAAGGCTCGGTCCCGCGCGACTTCGACGTGCCCTTCGCCCACACGCCGGCCTTCGTCGGCAGCCATGTCGATGGCTATGACGTAACGGTCAAGGGCATTTTGGAGCATTTCTGGAAAGGCGAGGAGCGAACGGAAGCCGAGGGGACCATCAACGTCATTCCGGGTTTCGACGGCTTCTGTGTTGGCAACAACCGGGAACTCAAGCGCCTGCTCGATCTGATAGGCGTGTCCTATACCTTCATCCAAGACGCCTCTGACCAGTTCGACACGCCGTCCGACGGCGAATACCGCATGTATGACGGCGGCACGAAGATCGAAGACGTGAGGAAGGCACTCAACGCCGAGGCGACGCTGTCGCTACAGCATTACAACACCCGAAAAACACTGGAGTATTGCGAGGGGGTAGGGCAGGCGACTGCCTCGTTCCATTACCCGCTCGGAGTCCAGGCGACCGACGACTTCTTGATGGAGGTCTCCGCGATTTCCGGCAAGCAAATCCCCGAGGCAATCCGCCTGGAGCGCGGCCGACTTGTTGACGCCATGGCGGACAGCCAATCCTGGCTGCACGGCAAGAAATACGCCATCTACGGTGATCCGGACTTTGTCTACGCCATGGCCCGCTTCATCATGGAGACGGGCGGCGAGCCGACCCATTGCCTCGCCACCAACGGCACCTCGGCCTGGGAAGCGGAGTTGAAGGAACTGCTTGCATCCTCGCCCTTCGGCAAGGATGCTCAAGTCTGGGCGGGCAAGGACCTCTGGGCGATGCGCTCGCTGCTCTTCACCGAGCCGGTGGACCTGCTGATCGGCAACTCCTATGGCAAGTATCTGGAGCGCGACACGGGCACGCCGCTGATCCGGCTGGCGTTTCCGATCTTCGACCGCCACCATCACCATCGCTTTGCGCTCATGGGCTACCAAGGCGGGTTGCGCGTCCTGACGACGATCCTCGACAAGATCTTCGACAAGCTCGATCGCGAGACAAGCGAGACGGGCGTGACGGACTATTCGTATGACCTCACCCGCTAAGCGTGACGGTCGGCTTTGGCCGGTCGTCTTCCCGAGGGACTTTGGAGACCGACGCAATGTCCTTGCTTAGAGCCAAAATCCAGGATGTCTTCAACGAGCCTGCCTGCGAGAAGAACCGCGGCAAGGATGCCAAGGCGAGCAAAAAGGGCTGTTCGAAGCCACTGACCCCCGGGGCGGCGGCCGGCGGCTGTGCCTTCGATGGCGCCAAGATCGTGCTGCAGCCGATCACCGACGTTGCGCATTTGATCCATGCGCCGCTCGCCTGCGAGGGCAATTCCTGGGACAACCGCGGTGCGGCTTCGTCCGGGCCAACGCTGTGGCGCACAAGCTTCACCACCGACCTCACCGAACTCGACGTTGTGATGGGCCAGGGCGAGCGGAAGCTTTTCAAAGCGATCCGCGAGATCAAGGAAGCGTATGGGCCGCCGGCGATCTTCGTCTATCCGACCTGTGTTACGGCGCTGATCGGCGACGACATCGAGGCCGTCTGTAAGCGCGCGGCGGAAAAGTTCGGCCTGCCGGTGGTGCCGGTCAATGCGCCGGGCTTCGTCGGCTCCAAGAATCTTGGCAACAAGCTTGCCGGCGAGGCGTTGCTCGATCATGTCATCGGCACCGTGGAGCCCGCCGATGCCGGCCCTTACGACATCAATATCCTTGGCGAATTCAACCTCTCGGGCGAATTCTGGCTGGTGAAGCCGCTCCTTGATCGGCTGGGCATCCGGGTGCGCGCCTGCATTCCGGGCGACGCGCGCTACCTCGACATTGCCTCCGCGCACCGCGCCCGGGCGGCTATGATGGTGTGCTCGACCGCGCTCATCAATCTCGCCCGCAAGATGGAGCAGCGCTGGGATATTCCGTTCTTCGAGGGCTCCTTCTACGGCATCACCGACACCTCGGAAGCGCTCCGACAGATCTCTCAGCTGCTCGTGAAGAAGGGTGCCGATCCGGAGATCCTCGGCCGCACCGAGGCATTGATTGCAGATGAGGAGGCGATCGCATGGACGAAGCTCGCGGCCTACCGGCCAAGGCTCGAAGGCAAGCGCGTGCTGCTCAATACCGGTGGTGTGAAGTCCTGGTCGGTCGTCCATGCGCTGATGGAGATCGGCATCGAGATCGTCGGCACCTCTGTCAAGAAATCCACAGTCGAAGACAAGGAGCGCATCAAGCACATCCTCAAGGACGACAACCACATGTTTGAGCAGATGGCAGCGCGCGAGCTTTACGCCATGCTCTCAGAACACAAGGCCGATATCATGCTGTCGGGCGGGCGCACGCAATTCATCGCGCTGAAGGCCAAGACACCCTGGCTCGATATCAACCAGGAGCGCCAACACCCTTACGCCGGCTATGACGGCATGGTGGAACTCATACGCCAGATTGATCTCGCCATTCATAACCCAATCTGGTGCCAGGTGCGGGAGCCGGCACCATGGGATTGCCAGCCTGCGGTGAGGGAGGAACTGCCGAGCACGAAAAATGAGACCGCGACCTTACATGCTGTCCAGGAATTCGCCGGCACGACGGCCGACGATTTCGGCGAGTGTTGAGAAAGCCGATGGTCCGCATCCTTCCCCAGACCAAAGCGGCGGCGGTCAATCCGCTGAAGTCATCGCAGCCGCTGGGTGCCGCCTTGGCCTTTCTTGGCGTCGACGGCGCGATGCCGTTGTTCCACGGCAGCCAGGGGTGCACCAGCTTCGCGCTCGTGCTCTTCGTGCGGCATTTCAAGGAAGCCATCCCCTTGCAGACAACAGCGATGGACGAGGTGGCGACGATCCTTGGCGGGGCAGACCATCTGGAAGAGGCGATCCTCAACCTCAAGGCCCGCACAAAGCCAACGCTGATCGGGGTCTGCACGACGGCGCTGGTGGAAACCCGGGGCGAAGACTGCGCAGGAGATATCGCCAACATCAGGCTGAAGCGCACGGAAGAACTCGCGGGTACGGAGGTGGTGCTAGCCAACACACCGGATTTCGACGGCGCGATCGAAGAGGGCTGGGCCAAGGCTGTCACCGCGATGATCGAAAGGATTACGCGGCCCGGCGAGCAGGCGCGGCAGTCGAAGAAGATCGTGATCCTGCCTGGCTGGAACCTCACTGTGGCTGATATCGAGCATTTGCGTGAGATGGTTGAAAGCTTTGGACTGAAGCCGGTGATTCTGCCGGACGTCTCCGGCTCGCTCGACGGTACGGTGCCCGACCGCTGGGTCACGAGCACCTATGGCGGCACCAGCGTCGAGGATATCCGCGAGCTTGGCACGGCCGAGCAATGCATCGTCATCGGTGAGCATATGCGCCGCCCGGCCGAGCTGCTGCAGAGGTTGACCGGCGTGCCTTACGTGCTGTTCCGGTCGCTGACTGGATTGAAGGACGCAGACCGGTTCGTCTCGCTGCTGTGCGCGGTTTCGGGCGCGGCGGCGCCGGCTGAGATGCGCCGTCGCCGGGCGCAGTTGCAGGACGCGTTGCTCGACGGACATTTCCACTTTGGAGGCAAGAAAATTGCGATCGCTGCTGAACCAGACCAACTCTACCAACTCGCGAGCTTCTTCATCGGAATGGGCTCCGAAATCGCGGCGGCGGTCACCACGACCGACATGTCGAAAATTTTGGAGGAAGTACCGGCGCAGTCGGTTCAGATCGGCGATCTCGGCGATTTGGAAACTCTTGGCGCGGGCGCTGATCTTCTCGTCACCCATTCCCATGGCCGCCAGGCGGCGCAGCGCCTCGGCATTCCGCTCATGCGGGTCGGCTTCCCGATCTTCGACCGGCTCGGCAGCCAGCACAAGCTCACAATCCTCTATCAGGGGACCCGCGACCTGATCTTCGAGGTTGCCAATATCTTTGAAGCCAACCGGCACGCGCCGACGCCTGAGGCGCTTGATCCACTCCGTAAGCGAGAAATGCCAGATGAGCTCCGTTCGTCGCCTCTCGCTCGTCACTGACGAGGTTCACGCACCGACGCCGGAACGCCGAGCCGGCGCATTGCGCGTGGCGATCGCCACGCAGGACATGAAGAACATCAACGCCCATTTCGGGTCGGCCAGGCGCTTTGCTGTCTACGACGTGACGCGCGAGGAGTGGAATCTCGTGGAAGCCGTGGCCTTCGATGACGTTTCCGACGAGAGCGGGAAGCATCGAACTGAGGGCGATGACCCCATCACCCCGAAGGTGGAGGCGCTGAAGGGATGTCATCTCCTGTTTTGTCTGGCGATCGGCGGGCCTTCGGCAGCCAGGGTTGTTTCGGCAAAAATTCATCCGATCAAAGTGCCGCAGCCCCAAACCATCCAAGAGGTGCTGTTGCGCACGCAGATGATGCTCAGGACGTGTCCTCCCCCTTGGCTGCGCAAAGTGCTGGCGCAGGCAGGTGTCGCCGAACAGAAACCGTCCTTCGAGGACGAGGACTGAAATGAGGAGTGGGCGAAATGTCTGACGCCGTGGTTAGCCCTGCTGTCGCCGAAGACGAGGCTGCCCTTGCCACCCCGTTCGTCAAATGTCTCGTGCGGCTGGTCCGGGCTCATGATTCCCACGGGTCTTGGGAAGGCAAATCGGACGCCGAGCTGCTGGGCGACTTCATCATCACCAGGGAACAGCGCCGTACGATCCCGATCATCGGCGATCCCGATCCGGACGTGCTGTGGAGGCTCGAGATGTTTTACACCGCCGTCGGGCTTGCGATCGAGGAGCGCTCCGGCCTGATGGCATCGCCGATGATGGAGATGAGCCATGAGGGCTTTGGGCGCGTGCTTCTCACGGCCGGGCGGTTGGTCGTTCTGTCGAAGACCCTGCGCGACGTCCATCGGTTCGGCTTCGAGACGTTCTGGAAACTCGCCGCGGCGGGCACGCAACTGGCCGGCGATGCGATCACAGCCATTGAAGCCTATCCCGAGGTGGCGCGGGCATGATGGAACCGATTTTCGAGCAAGGGGATCATGTCAGGCCTTGAGGACATGCGATGGCCAGCCCTCTCAATCGAGGCGATCGAGGCCGATGTGGTTCTTGGGGTAGCGCTGATGAAGCCACTGGTCCTGATCTGTTCGCAAGATGCGGAGTTGTATCTGTTCCTCAGCCACATTCTGGGGGTGGACGGCTTCACGAGTGAGCCGGCAGGCGGCGTGAAGGAAGCACTTGCGTTGGCCGATGAACGGGAGCTCCAGGCGGTAGTGCTGGACTGCGGGCCAGCAAGCGCGACAGGCTCCACAATCTGCGCCCGGTTCAAGGGCGAGCCCCGGACCGGCGGCCTGCCCGTAATTGCGCTGATCGCGCCCGGCGCCGAGAACCAGCACCTCGATCTCTTGAAGGCAGGTATTGACGAGAGCTTTGTGCGGCCCTTCGCGCCGGCCAAGCTGCTCGACTGTCTACGGACGAAGCTGGCGCTGCCAAAGCCGGGTTCGAACGGGATTGAAAACGGCGGCTGGATCTCCTGTGGCGACCTTGAGATAAGGCTCGATGCCCACCGCGTTCGGGGTAATGGCCACGAAGTCCACCTTGGGCCGATCGAGTTCAACCTGCTGCGGCTTTTGCTTGAGACTCCCGGCAAGGTCTTCACCAGAGACGAGCTGATCACCGCGGCCTGGCCGGCCAATATCCATGTCGGTGTACGCACCGTGGATGTCCATATCAGCCGGCTCAGAAGGGCTCTGAAGGCGGCCTCCCCCTCCAGCGTCATTCGTACCGTCAGGTCGGCCGGCTACTCGCTCGAGTGGCCGGACGGCTGAATAGATAACCGATGTGGTGCCACTCCGCATTTCCGCCGTGCTGAGGGCAAGTCTTGCGGCTTCGAAACGCGCCGGCAGGTACGACATATTCAGAAAGAAGCAGTCAAATGGCTTTCAGAAGCGTACTCAGTGTGACGGGAGCTGACCACTCCGATCAGGATGTCAGAACAGCTGCCAGTCTATGTGCCGAAGTCCACGCGTATCTTTCCGTACTGGTGATGTCGCCTCCGCCGCTCATTATACCGTCTCCGCTGCTCGGCGATGGCATCCCCGAGTGGCCCAGACAACGCGCACAGGCCATCGCCAGACTGGACAAACGGTTTAGGCAGATCGAGAGATTTTCACAGGACACGGCCAGTCTGGAAAAAACATCCAGGGAAATTCACAAACTGCTGAGAGCCACGTGGCGGTGCTATGATGTCGATATTGCCAACTGCGATCAGGCCAGCGTCGGTGACGCGGTGCGACAGCGGGCGCTCTGCAACGACCTGACAATCATCGGCCCCGCACTTCTCAACGACATTAACCTCGGACCCCTAGTTATCAACGGCAGCCTGTTCGATACCGGAAAGCCGGTGCTTGTCGTGCCGGAGGGCGCTGAGGCCACTCTGTCGCCACGGCGCGTGCTGGTCGGCTGGGATTCGCGAGTCGAGGCGTCCCGTTCGGTTCGGGAAGCGCTGGATCTGCTAGCCGGTGCTGAGGAAGTTCGTGTCGCACTAGTCGATCCGGAGGCGACCTGCACCGGAAACGGCGCCGAGCCGGGAGCCGACATCGCTGCCTATCTCACTCGGCACGGTGCTCGGGTGTCGGTTGACCGGCTGGCGAGCGCCGGCAAACCGGTGGCTATGGTGCTCGCGCAGCACGCAATCGACACGTCTGCCGATGTGATAGTCATGGGAGCTTATGGCAGCCGCCGGCTGCGCGAGCGGCTCTTCGGTGGGGTGACGAGATGGATAGTTGGGAAGCCGCCATTGCCGCTGTTTTTGGCTCGCTGACGGGTTCCGAAGCAGCACCGACGCTGTTCGAAACTCTACTCACTGGGTCACTATCCTGATGCCAAGTCAGAGAAAGATCGCGGCAAACGTGCAAGCTTCGCGGAGCTTCTCGGAGCCAATCTGCACGCGCCGCCCGACAACATCCGCGCACGCCGCTAACGCGCGCGCGGGGGTGGTTCTGCTCGCCCGAGTTGGTCCGTGATGCTGAGACCAACGGCCGGGCAGAGGTATGGGCAGTCCTCAATGCAGCCACGATCACGGCGCAGGTCGGCGTCGGGTCAAAGAGAGTCGTTCAGCGCGGCAGGCCGAGTTCGGACCCGAAGCGGCATCGTATGCGCGCTATCACGATCTCCTCATTACCAGCCAGGAGCTTAACAAAGCAACGACCGTGCCGTGGCCGACGCCCTCAACTTCGAGTCGAAACGGTCGAGCTCCTGCCGCGGTCGGCGGGAATCGATCGCATAAATCACGTTGCCATGGTCTGGAATGGCAGGCGGGTTAGGGGTGAAGACGGCCGCATCTCAGCGTTTTCAGTAGGTCCGGCCCAACCCACGTGGCGACCGAGTGGTCTTTGGCCGGTCAATTCCGACAACGCTCACATTCGCACCAGGCGGTCCCTGTAGGCCCTGTGAACAGGGACACAGAACGACAAAAGCAGGAATCCGGGAGAGTTCACCGCGCCGGCACAGGCCGGCACTCATCCTGGCCCTCTTCGCCACGATCATCATCGTCAATCTGGCGAAGACGGTACTCGCGACCCGCAGCCGGACATGACCGGCTTCGTCGTGAAGAACTCCGGCGTCGCGAGCCAGGAATTCAATCGAAAGCGGAAGAGGTAGGGCAGAGGCGATGCTCGGATGGAGCGGCCCCTGCAATCGCGGCGTTCCGCTACCACCTGAGCGACCGAAACGGCAAGAAGCTCAAGCAAGGCTTGAGGCGGACGATGATCACGAGCCTGACGGTAGCCAACGCAGTCATAATGTCCATCACGTCCCTCAGCCGAATACCCTGTCGAGTCGTCCGTGGCCACGCTTCTCGGGCGACGCGAAGCGCGTGATGCTGTTCAAGACCTGACAGTGGCAGAAAACATGTCGCGTCCAATACAACCGGCTATCTTGCGCACCCCGGTAGTCTTTTAAAGTGTAATCAAGCGTTTACTGCGCGCTGAGCGCGTTGGCACGGCCTTTGCGAATTGAGATCAGCAACACTGAGTGAAGGCTGACTGCACGCAGATGCGCAAGACGAGCGATGCTCTCCATTCCTTGAACCCTCGTGCCCCGTCTGAAAGGGGGAACAAGCTTGCGCATAACGTCACGCAACTCTTGGCAACAGCTTTGGAGACAACATGGTATTGCAGATGGGGTCACCGGCTCCTTCGATCAAAATGGAGGACTGGCTGCGTGGCGAGCCCCTTGCGAACTTCCAGCCCGGCAAAGTCTATATCATCGAATTTTGGGCAACTTGGTGCGAACTATGCATGGCGGAGATGCTCGATCTGATGCGGCTCCAGGAAAAATACAGGGACAGCGGACTTGAGGTCGTCGGTGTCGCGGCTAATGAAGACGCTCCAACGGCCGTTGAGGCTCGCACCAAGTTGGACGCGTGGTTGACCGAAAAGTGCTCGCATCTGAGCTATCGGATCGCGTTCGACCACACAGGTGAAATGAACAAGCTTTGGATGAAACCCAGCTTTTCTGTTGGGATTCCGACCTCGTTCGTGGTCGACCGAGACGGCCACATCGCCTTTATCGGTCATCCCAGCCTACTCGATGAGGTTTTGCCGAAAGTGCTCAACGGCAGCTGGCGCATCAGCGATAAAGCTAAAGCCGCCGATACGGAGCGGATCGCCACAAGCGAACCCATGGCGCGCGAACAAGCGTTGAAGCAGCCGATCGATGACAGATTCTGGGCGGCGGTGAAGTTAGAAGATTGGAAGACGGCGCTCTGGGCGATCGAAGAGGGCATCGCCTTGATGCCCGACGACATCCATTTCCGCCTGGCTCATGCGCACCTGTTGCTTCACAAAATACAAGACATGTGGACCGGCTTGCCCGTGATGCGCGAATTCGTGCGCGACGCGATCGACAAAAACTCTGAGGACTGGATGGTTTCGGCGCTAGACCAACTTTTCCATCCGGCGAATGACCATTCGCGCCTTCCCCCTGCTGAGCGCTTCGCGATGGGCAAGGAGCTGTCCGAACACATCCTGGCGCTGAATCCCCCGCAAGGCGACAGCCCTAAGTTCCGGTCCTATCCCGCGGTCGCCCGGTACTATCACGAGAACGGCAACAATGATCGCGCGATCGAGTTGGTCGAACTGGCACTGACGTCGCTGGACGGTCCGGAGCCTATCCCGGCCGAATTGAAAGAGCAGCATCTGCCGGATTTGCTGCAGGCCCTCGCCAAGTACAGGGGTGGGAAGGTTTGTTGCGGCGCACTCTGTGCGGCTCCGCAAAACCATTTCCCGAAGGTGCCAAAGCGCGGTCGGGCGAGGAGGAAAGATAAAAAAGGGTAATTGGTCGAAATGGCTTACTGGGCAATTCGTCCATTTCCCTGGCGTGACCGCAGCAGGAGGGTCCATGCAGCACTTGGTCGATCGTCTGCAGCAGGATCGAGGCTCGAAACTTCATGGCCTCCGGCCGCATTGCGGCGGAAGTGATGTTCGACGCGAATTCACGTTGAAGACTTCGCAGTCAAGGACGTGTTCAAGGTCGGCCAGAGGGATATCAATTGCGTGGCGTCAGCGGCGCCGAGCCGGGCGTCGGCTGCGCAAGTGTGCCCGAAGTAGGCATCCCAGAAAACAGACATCGTGCTTCGACGAAGAGGACTGAAATGAGGAGAAGGCGAAATGTCTATTGCTGCGGTCAGCCCGGCTGTCAACGAGGACGAGGCGGCCCTTGCCATGCCTTTTGTCAGATGCCTCGTGCGGCTGATCCGTGCTCAGGATGCCTCCGGGTCACTGGAAGGCAAATCGGACACCGAACTGCTGGGCGACTTCATCATCACCAGAAAACAGCGCCGTGCGATCCCCATCATCGGCGATCCCGATCCGGACGTGCTGTGGAGGCTCAATATTACTACACGGCCGTCGGGCTTTGGATCGAGGAACGCTCCGGCCTGATCACGTCGCCAACAATGGAGATGAAACCCATGGGGGCTTCGGACGATTTTTCACGGCCGAGCGGTTGGTCGCTCTGTCGAGACATCCACCGGTTCGGCTTCGAGACGTTCAGGAAGCTCGCGGAGGCCGGTACGAAACTGGTCGACGATGCGACTACAGCCATCGAAGCCTATCCCGACGTGGCACGGGCGTGAAGAAACCGATTTCGAGGAAGGACTTATGTCAAAGCTAGATGAGATGGGGAAGAAAGTCCGAAGACTTCAGCTGCGCGCGGCAGTTGCCAAGATGAAATTGCGCGACCTTGCAGAGAATCTCCCGGGAAAATGGACGGAGATAGAGGAAGTTGCCGAGGAAACGTCGGCCGTTTTTGCCGAGTTGGATGGTGCCAAGAGAGAGTTCGCTGCAATGAAGAAGTCGCGATGACGAGCACATTCACCACCCGCGACGGCTCCGGATGGGTGCCGGAATATCTCACCGCTATAGACGGCACGACCTGCATCGGCTGCGGCCGCTGTTTCAAGGTCTGCTCGCGCGGGGTCATGCATCTTTACGGCGTCGATGACGCGGGGGAAATCCTCGGCGCCTGCGACGGCGAAGACGACGATTTCGATGGCGAGCTCAATCGCATGATCATGGTCGTCGATCATGCCGGCCGCTGCATTGGCTGCGGAGCCTGCGCCCGCGTCTGCCCGAAGAACTGCCAGACCCATGTTGCGGCCGACCAGGTCGCAGCATGATCTGAGGAGACAAAACCAGGAGAACGGCGTTGCCCTTTAGAATCTTTTGTCGCGTCCTGGGGCTGGTGCTGTGCAGCACCGCACTGACTCTCTACTTCGCTTCTCATTCCATCGGCACAGTGGTCGTCACGACGCTGACTTGTTCGCTGATCCTTCAGCTGGCGTATTTCGCAAGCGTGCTCTTTCTGATCTGGCGGTCTGGCTGCGTTAGCCGAGCTGGCCAAAGGGCTGAGCATTTCGACAGTTGCAAGGAAGTTGGATCCGAGCCGCCAGACCTTGATGAGGTGACGAATGAATCCGCAGATTTGCTCCAGCGCGATCAAATGCTGGCCATATCGCTGCTGCTGCCCTGAGGCCCCATGACAAGGTCAGTGCTCAAGCTGGCGCCACTTTGGACCAACCATAAACATTGAGCAGATATTAGAAGGAATACTGTGCTTGAGAAGTCGATGGTGACCGCAATCCGGTCATTCTAGTTATCCAGGAGATGCAGTTCTTGAATGCCATACGCATTGGGGTAGTCTCTCGCACGCCGGCGTGCGGTTGCAACTCTCAATGACGAACGAGGCGCTGGAAATAGTAATGGGATTCTTCTGGCGCCGGATGATCAGATGACGTCAAATCAAAGACGCCTCTAGAATGAAAGTGAATGGCTAATTCAGCTCCATCGCGTGTTGCCGGAGAGAAGATGCTGGAAAAGTTCGAACGCTATCCGCTCACATTTGGACCCACGCCCATCGAGAAGCTCGACCGCCTCTCCAAGCATCTGGGGGGCAAGGTGGAAATCTACGCCAAGCGCGAGGACTGCAACTCCGGTCTCGCGTTCGGCGGAAACAAGCTCCGCAAGCTCGAATACATTATCCCCGACGCGATCGCGTCAAATGCCGATACGCTCGTCTCCATCGGCGGCGTGCAGTCCAACCACACGCGGATGGTCGCCGCGGTCGCCGCCAAGATCGGCATGAAATGCCTCCTGGTTCAGGAGAGCTGGGTTCCACATGAGGATGCCGTCTACGACCGGGTCGGCAACATTCTCTTGAGCCGCGTCATGGGAGCAGAGGTACGCCTGGTCGACCAGGGCTTTGACATCGGCATCCGCCGCAGTTGGGAACAAACGCTCGATGAGGTCAAGTCAAGAGGCGGCAGGCCCTACGCGATACCGGCCGGGGCCTCAGTTCACAAATATGGCGGGCTTGGGTACGTCGGGTTCGCGGAGGAGGTGCGAGCCCAGGAGAAACAGCTTGGGTTTGGCTTCGACTACATCGTCGTTTGCACGGTCACGGGCTCGACGCATGCCGGCATGCTCGTTGGATTCGCCAAGGACGGTCGACAGCGCAACGTGCTCGGTATCGATGCCTCCGCCACCCCCGCCCAAACCAAGGCGCAGGTGCTAAGTATTGCCCGGGATACTGCGAAGCTCGTCAAGCTGGGCATGGAAATCGTCGAGGATGACGTGGTGCTGCTCGAGGGGTACGCGTCTCCCGGTTACGGCCTTCCGTCCGAGGCAACGAAGCAGGCCATCCGCCTGTGTGCGCGGCTCGAGGGTATAATTACCGATCCCGTCTACGAGGGCAAATCCATGCAAGGGATGATCGACCTCGTCCAGAAAGGCTTCTTTCCAGAGGGATCGAGGGTGCTCTACGCGCATCTCGGCGGCGGGCCGGCCATCAACGGGTACAGCTACACCTTCCGCAACGGCTGACGCTCGACAGATTGCGATTTCGCCGTCCTGCCGTGCCGGCGATGCGCCCAAAGTAGGTGCGAGGGCCGCCCAGCAAACCGAGGGAGCCGGCGGTTGATTGCCGCCCAACGCGAAGCTGACTGAGTTCATTTTGACAATTTTGATCGATGGATATTTGCTGAGCGAAATCTAAATTTGCTTTAGAGTATTATCGTGAAAGTGTTGAAATATAGTTGAACGACAGATACGATAATAGCCATAATTCAACACCTGTTTTGCGGCCGATGTACAGAATTGACAAGCTAACTTTTCAGTTGAATATTCAGAATTGGCCAAGAGTACCAGACAAGTGGAGGCATATCCGATGATCTTACAGGAACTGGGCTCTGCCATCCCGGGCGGCACGGTTTTGGAAATAACGACGACCACCGGCTGCATCGTCGGATGTGCTTATTGTCCGCAGGACAAGTTCGCCCATCGGCAAAGAGCGGTCTCTCATGTGAAGCATCTTCGTCTTGAAGATTTCAAGCGATGTCTGGCGCGCGTACCAACTTCCGTCGACATTAGTTTCGCCGGGTACTGCGAGCCTTGGCTCAATCCGGATTGCACCGAAATGGTCGAGCACGCTTACGCCAGAGGCCATGGCATCCGGATATTCACGACGCTTGTAGGAATGAAGGGGCGGGATCTACACCGCTTGCAAGCGCTGCGCTCAAGGGTATTCGTGGTCCATGTTCTCGATGATGGCGCATACATGAATAGCCGTCTTGTCGGAGACACTTATCTCGCTTTGATTCGTCACGTGGTCGACACGGACATCGCCTCGATTCGGTTTATAGTCCTGGGCGAGGTCCATCCGGATATCGCCGGGGCAATCCCCGCCGAAGCGCTAGTTCGCGCGCGGCCTCTGAGCAGCAGGGGTTGAAGCGTCGACCCGAAGGTCGTCGAACCACGGCAGCCAGTCGTCGGCGCGCTGACATGCGTTGACGGACGGCAGTATCGGAATGTTCTTCTCCCAAACGGTGACGTTACGCTCTGCTGCATGGATTTTGAACGGCGCCACGTATTGGGCAATCTTCTGCGCGACGAATACGCAGATCTTTTTGAAGGGCTAGTTTTTAGGCAAATCGTCGACCGCATGAATGGGACGGATGGCTTTCTGCTTTGTAGGATGTGCGAATATGCCCATCCAAAGGCGTCCGCATGCTGACTGGAGGTCGGCAAACCGCCTGAAGCGCGAGCGAATGTCGATCCTCTTGAGACTGCATAAGGCGGGCTCATGTGGACCCGGTCGACGAGTCTAGTCGCCTATTCTTACGCGGCTCCGACCGACCTGTGGTCGCATCTCCCACCACAAGGTGTCTGGTAAACTTTTGTTGGCCTAAAAGGGGGCAGAACCGGCTTAGTCTGGTCCCACATACAGACTGCAATATCCTCCGCCGTCGGCTTTTCGGGACCCTGATCCTTATTCAGAGACAATTGGTCGAGACGCTTCAGAAGCGGTCCGAAAGCGGCCCCGACATCGAAGAACGCCGATCATCGCCGCTACGCCGCTCGCTCGCTACAGCGCTGTTGAGGGCGCGCTCGCGAGCGGCTTCGCTACCGCCGAGCTACACTACGAGCCGGGGCACGATGGTTCGTGTTGCTGCCCGGAGCGCCTGCAACACTTTAGCGTGCTGCTGCATGGCAGAAGCGCCTGTCATCCATGAGCCGGTGCAAGCGCTGAGCTTGATAGGATTGGCAGGGCGTCTCGCCGGGTACAAGAGGTGCGTCAACTACCAAATGCCGTAGTATCGACGCCTCCCCGAAAACTCTAGAACGGAGCTCGACCAACGCTTAGACGAGAGATATCGCCGTGCAGAGCAACGTGACTACGGTAGAGGAGGTTTCGAAGTGCGTCAGTGCAGCAGTTGAGCTGCCGCGCGAGTCCGGTCTCCCTTTTGTAACGGACGTTTTTGAGGAGCGTGTCGGCATTCCTAACATATTCATGGGAGGTCACGACCGTCCAAAGTTCCGCCCGGACCGTTCCGATCTTCAAGTGAAGCTGAAAACAACCGCAACAAACCAAACGCATTTAATCACTTGCTCGTTGAACGCGACGCGACACGCAGAGGGACCCTGAAATGAACACTGAAATCTTCACGGCTCATGAGTCCAACGTTCGTCGCTACGGGCGGTCGTTTCCCGCAGTCTTTACGAAGGCCCTTGGAGCGACAATCTGGGACGAGGCCGGTAAGCCATATATCGATTTCCTTGTGGGGTCCGGCGCACTCAACTACGGACACAACAACCCAAATATTATTGCACCGGCAATCGAATATCTCGTTGGTGAGAACATTCTCCTGTCGCTTGATATGTATACGGCGGCGAAGCGGGACTTTATTGAGGTGTTTGTGGGTTCGATCCTGAAGCCCAGGGACCTTTCTTACAAAATACAATTTCCTGGGCCGACCGGCACAAACGCTAACGAAGCGGCACTAGCCCTGGCGCGAAAATATACCGGCCGCTCAAGCGTCATGGCCTTCACGAATGCGTTCCATGGTATGTCGCTCGGCTCTCTGGCGGTCTCGGGTTCGGCCTCGACCAGGCAACTAGGCGGCGTTGCTCGCCACGATGTGATCCGTGTCCCTTATGACGGATACCCGAACCAAGATTTCGATTCCACGAGTTACATAGACTCCTTATTGGGCGACCCGGGAAGCGGCATTGAAAAGCCCGCCGCAATCATTCTGGAAACCATTCAGGCAGAAGGTGGCATGAACGCCGCATCAGCAGCTTGGCTAACCGAAATCCAGCGCATTTGCCGCAAACACGGCGTTGTATTGATCGTCGACGATATTCAGGCTGGTGCGGGCCGAACGGGCGAGTTCTTCTCATTCGAGTTCGCGAAGCTCAATCCCGACATCGTATGCCTCTCGAAGTCCCTAAGCGGGTCAGGTAGTCCGTTCTCCATTGTTCTAATTCGCCCCGACTTGGATATTTGGAATCCCGGCGAACATAGCGGGACGTTCAGAGGCAACAATCTCGCGTTTGTGACTGCAGGGGCCATGTGCAAAATGTGGTCCGACAGGCAGTTTACTGCAGGCGTCGAGCGGACGGCCGCCAAACTGCAAAGACACCTGGACAGGCTTGTTGCGAAATTTCCCAGGTGCATCGAACAAAAGCGCGGCCGTGGTCTGATGGCCGGTCTCAAATGCCGTTCACAGGCCGTTGTCGGCCGTGTGCACGATGTCGCATTCGAAAATGGCCTGCTGATCGAAT
Organism: Mesorhizobium sp. M1006; assembly: GCF_040318825.1. NCBI lineage: Bacteria > Pseudomonadati > Pseudomonadota > Alphaproteobacteria > Hyphomicrobiales > Phyllobacteriaceae > Mesorhizobium > Mesorhizobium sp. M1006. The sequence continues at coordinate 4,397 of NZ_JAMYMZ010000019.1, read as the reverse complement.
CTTCAGGACCAAATCGAGACGTCATCAAAGTCCTCCCACCGATAACTATCACCGATGACGAACTCCATCGGGGCATCGCCATCCTTGATCACGCACTAAAGGAGCAAGCCAATGGAGACTAATCAAGTATCCCAAGCCCCCGCCACCTCGCCAGTTGCAATCAGAGAACGAACCGGCTCGATCAGCACTGCGGACATCATCTCAGTCCTGAAAGGTGAGATCACCGCTCTGCACATCAGGCAAGCTTTCAGCACCGAAATAGCCGAGGAGATCACCGCGAACTTCAGTGATAGTCCCGGTCTCAAGGAGCGTAAGGATGGCGTCCCCGGACAATATGTCGGCGCATCCCACTACAGGAAGGATGCAGCCACCTATTTCGCAGAGGCGGAAAGTACGCGACCGTACGTCGACGCCCTTTTCGAGAATCTGGTTGATCCGGTCCGAGCATTGTTCGACGCGTTGAAGCGCGAGCTTCACAAACAGGGCATTGAATTGCGGCTGGCCCGTTCGGAGCACGGTCAGGCTAATGTTTGTCGCGCTCTCAGTTGGTCTGGCAGCGGCACATTCTCCTTGGACCCCCACGACGACGTCGCTCAAGTGTTATGTGCTGGGAACGATTACGAGCTTTCTGCGGTGGCGCACAACACCGTCGCAGCACTCAACTTCTATCCCAGCATGCCCGAGGAAGGTGGCAATCTGCGGCTCTGGAGCCACAAGCCGACAGTGACCGACCGAAAGTCTCAAGGTGTAGAGACTACGGGCTATCCCTATTCGGCAGCCTATCTCGAGGGCGTTCCTTGTCGCGACTTCCAGCTTAGGGCGGGGGATATCGGCCTGATCGATGGCGGTTTCGTTCACGGAGTCACAGGTCAATCTGGCAACGGAAAGCGTCGCCTGGTATTGAACAGCTTTTTCGGGTTTGCGCGGCCGGATCTAGTTCTCTGGTGGACTTGAAGTTGGATGTCAGGCGACCGACCGGCCTCCGCTGACAGGTGAAGGTGTCACATCCGCCGCAATGGGGGCCTTTCAGTCACGGCCTCGGGTTGATCCGAACCGACATTATCATAAAGCTCTTGGCGCTCCAGGTGCTACCGGTCTCAGATAGGATCGCAATTATTCGAGCTGGACCCAACTAGTGCACCACCGCACGGGCCGCGCAGGTGCAAGAAAAGTCTTCGCGCCGCCGATGTGACACGCCGGTCTGAGGTCGCGGATTTCGACTACTTTCTCGGTAGAATGTCTGCGCGGCGGCTAAATCATGCGGTATGTAAAACGCTCAAAAATATTGATACCCATTATCGCGTATATAAAAAATACGACGTCGACTTTGTTCTAGCTTTGTTGCGTGCGAATGACGCCAGCATGAAATAACTTCAAACTAAAATAACTACGCCGATCGCATTGAGATGTTAGAACTTTGACGATGCTGGCCTGCTTAGGACGGCGCGCGAAGCCCCTAGCTCTACTGCCGGCAGCTTTGGTGCGCCAGTGACAAATCCAGCGCAAAATGGCTACGGAGCAGAGACCATGGAACGCCCGCGGATGACTGCTGTCTCTCCACTTCGAGGGCTCTCAGCCAGAGTGTCCGGCCAGTTTTCTTTGGTCCCGGCGATGCATTTTCCTGAGGCTGCCAGGGAGGCGTTTGCGCTCGAGTTTGGCCGATTTCTCGACCAAACCGATCGTGTTGCAAAATCCGAGCATTTGTTCGACCTGTTGTCTGATTTTGCCCTGAATTTTGATTGTCCGTGGATTGCGTATGGCTCTATTGCACCGGACCAAAAAGGCCTAAGGCCGGCCCGAGGCGATCCGGCGGTCATGCTGAATTATCCTCCTGAATGGCAGGAGCGATATTTCGAAATGGGTTATGACAGGATAGACCCCACCATCAAGAGGAGTCGGAGGCGAGCAGAAGTCTTTCGGTGGAGCGATGTGTACAACGACGAAAGCACGACCGAAGACGAACGGCGCGTTTTCGACGAGGCGGCGACGTTCGGCTTAAGATCAGGCATTAGCGTTCCATTGCACGGGCCCGACGGCCGCTTTGCGATCATGAACTTTGCTCAAGCCTGGGACGGTGAATTCCAAAATAGAGCAATCACCTACTTGCAGCTCGCGGCGTTACATTTCCATCTGAGAGTTGGTAAATTCGCTCAATCAAGCGGCATCGAGCAGACACCTAATCTTTCCCCAAGAGAGAAAGAGTGCATCCTTTGGACGGCGAAAGGGAAATCGTCGTGGGAAATAGGTATGATTCTAGGAATATCTGTAGATACTGTTAACTTTCACATAAAAAACGTAAAGCGAAAAATGGATGCGGCCAGCAGAACAACCGCGGCTCTAAAAGCGCTGAAACTCGGAATTATTGAATTTTAAAGCGCGGATTCCAATGTCTCGTTCAAAGCAACTGTCAATCCTAAATCAAGGTTGAGATTTTACGACGAAGAACGGTATTACTACATTTCGGCTGCTTGAAGTCGCGGAAGCAGTGCGCGAATGGTCGACCTGCCGTCAATTCGACACGGGGTGTTCGGGATTGCGTTCTTCTACCCTGCCACAAGTTTCTGCCACCGGCGTAGTCTTTACCCTGCTTGACAACGAACGCCTTCTAAGCGTCCGAAAATCGCGATTGTCTGCCGTTCTCCGCGCCCGAGTCTCAGCAGGTCGACCATCTCCATCACCTCGGCGTCGGCTGCCCGTCAACTCACGCAGGCGGCCGGCAAACGCGCTGCGCGACGGCAGGCCCAGCTTGACGCGGGCCGCGCGCAGGATCAGCCCGCACTACGTTCGGCGAACGCCACAGCCGGCACTGCCTGCTTTTGTGCACCTGCCGACACCAGCCAGTGCGCATGATCTGCGCCAGCGCGCGGGCGTCATTGCGGTTGGTCTTGTTGGGCATCGTCTTCATCGCTGCGTTGGCAGCCCGATGTTGCGCGATGCCGACCGGTGCTTGCGTCGCGGATGATCCTTGTCTTCGGCGGCATCGTCATTGGCCGCGACCGGCACCTCGCAGAGGTCGCCGAGATCGAGCGCGATCTGCGTCGGATCGAGGACGGCCAGCTTCTCCGATTTTGCCCCGAAGATCATCTGCCGAAGCAGATCGGCATAGACGCGCAGCTCCGCGTTCTCGGCTTCAATTGCCAGAACGATTCTCTGCAGCTCGGCAGGATCCGATGGCCGAATCAGGGCGGGGCGACATGATCAACCCTACCAAGCAGCCCCGAAGTTTCAAGCAATCCAGTCACTTCACGCCGCTCTGACCGGTCGTTTGACGTGTTTCTTTGCCACCCTCGTCCCGCCGAGGCCGGCCACCAGAAGGGCGAACTCCTCGCGCGTCAGCCGGATCGAGCCGTCGCGGATAGGTGGCCAGGTGAAGCGCCCGTATTCGAGCCATTTGGAGGCCAGAACCATGCCGCTTCCGTCCCAAAAAAGAAGGTGCAAACCTGTCGCCGTGCTTGGGCGGAAGACAAAGATGTCACCGCAATAGAGATCGGCTGCAAGAGCTGAGGCGACCAGGGCTATGAGGCCATTGATGCCGCGGCGAAACTCGACTGGCTGCCTCGCCACCACGACCTTCACGTCGCCGCGCAATCACCGCCGCACACGCAGGCATCCACGATGGCGGCCGCAAAGGTCGGATCAACCGAGCCCGTCAGGACGAGGCGGCGAAGGCGAACTTGCTTACTCGGTCGATGGCTACGAACATGTAGAGCTTGCCCTCCTCGGTCCAAACTTCGGTGATGTCGATATGGAAGTAGCCGATCGGGTACGCCTTGAACTTCTTGCGCGGCTTGGCGCCTTCGATGCCTGGCAGGCGACTGATGTCATGGCGCTGGAACAACCGATCAGACTGTGTCGATGCCGGCTCAATACTCCCCATAAGTGCCGTTTGGATCTTCCCCCAGTTTAGCTTGTCGGTGTCGGCGATCGGCAGGGAGTACCGGATCAAGGAGTGCCAGTTCGACCTCTAGAGCGTCGGACATTCAGGTTGAACCGACGGCAACGCCAATCGCCGCAATGGCCATTCGCGGAAATCGGTGCTGACGGGCACATCGAAGATGACGCTGACGATCCCGCGCGACCGTGCCGGAACCTTCGATCCGAAGCTGATCGCCAAATATCAGCGCCGCTTCCCAGACTTCGACGAGAAGATCATCTCCATGTATGCGCGCGGCATGACGGTGCGCGAGATCCGCGGCCACCTGGAGGAGCTCTACGGCATAGAGGTGTCGCCGGACCTGATCTCGGCCGTCACCGACGCTGTCCTGGAGGAAGTGGCAGAGTGGCAGAATCGCCCGCTGGATGTGGTCTATCCGCTCGTCTTCTTCGATGCCATCCGGGTCAAGATCAGGGACGAGGGCTTCGTCAGGAACAAGGCCGTCTACATCGCGCTCGGCATC
>NZ_JAMYMZ010000018.1:0-120039 GCF_040318825.1 Mesorhizobium sp. M1006 | reverse complement strand
CACCGGTCTTATACAGCCGATCGCCTTCCACAAAGGGACTGGCGATGAACCGCTCCGCCGTCAGATCAGGCCGGTTCAGGTAGCCCCGCGCAACGCCCGCCCCGCCGATATAGAGCTCCCCCACCGCCCCGAACGGGACGGGCGCACCATGACCGTCCAGCAGGTACACCCGCGTGTTCGCAATCGGACGCCCGATCGGGACAACTGACCCATCAAAGTCATCGGGACAACTCCAAACCGTCGCGCAGACTGTTGCTTCGGTCGGGCCATAGGCGTTGACGATAGAGGCCGAGGCCAGACTTCGGACGAGTTCAGCTTTCGGCAGTTCGCCAGCAAGAATGAGAACTTGCGATGCCAAACATCCCGGATCCCTGCTTGCCTGAAGCAAGGCTGGAGGTAATGTCGCATGGGTTATGGCTTCGCTTCGCAGGTAATCCGATAGCTTGTTACTCGCCTGGCGGAGCTCGTCCGCAGGCAAGTGTAATGCGGCGCCTGAGCCAAACGCCATGACAAGCTCCCAAGCACTTGCATCAAAGCCGAAGGAGGCGAACTGCACAACACGGCTATTCGAACAGGCGCCAAAAAGCCCGATCTGAGCCAACCCGAGATTGACCAGACTTCCATGCTCGACCATGACGCCCTTTGGGGTTCCGGTGGAGCCTGAGGTGTAGATGACATAGGCGAGATGGCGCGCGGTCAGGCCAATGGCGCGCGGCTCGGGATCGCAGGCGGGCAATTCGGCCCAGGCTGGTGTCGCCGTCTCCAGATCGACCACGCTCACATCGGCCAGCGCCTCGGCGCCGAGCGCAGCGCGGCCGGCCGCGTCGCAAAGCAGCAGCTTGGGTGCGGCATCATCGAGAACCTGCCGCAACCGCGCGCAGGGATAGGCCGGATCGAGCGGCAGATAGGCGCCGCCGGCCTTGAGGATCGCCAGCACACCAAGCACCATCGCCGGGCTGCGCTCCAGGCAGATCGCCACCGGCTGATCCGGCTTTACACCCAAGGCGATCAGATGGTGGGCCAGCCGGTTGGCCTGGGCATTGAGCTCGCCATAGCTCAGGCGCTCGTCCTCATAGACTACCGCCACCGCATCGGGGGCCTGGCGCACCTGCGCCTCGAACAGCTCGTGGATGCACATGTCCGACGGATAGGCCGCCGCCGTCCGGTTCAACTCCTCCAACAGGTAGGTGCGCTCGTCAGCCGGCAGGATGTCCAGATCGCGCACTGGCCGGCCTGCATCGGCCAGCACACTATGCAACAATGTTTGTAAGTGCTGCGTCATGCGGTCGATCTGCTCCGGTGCCAATCGACTTGCATCAAAATGCCATCGAAAGCTCCCATCCAGAGCGCAAAGCTCGAATGTCAGCAAATCACCGGATAGGGTTGTCTCAGAACTCGCGTTCGAAGCTAGATCGCCAGCGGCAGAACAGCTATCTGCTGTAATCGTGATGCCAATCGGCCAGGGCCGGTGCGACCGTAGCGCCTCCACACCTCGCACTGTCCGGCAGCGCGCGATAAGATCCCGGGCAAAGCTAGCGTGCGCCCTCAGCTGAGCGCATTCGCCCGCCACAGCTTTGCGCATTTCCTCAAAATCATGTGCAAGATCAATGGTAACTTCCATCGGCACGACAGAGGCGATAAGCACCTCCACCGCTTTCAAACCGGCTTGCGATCTATCCGATGCAGGCGTCCATCCCAGTTGAAGCTCTGTTTCTCCCGTGATGCGGGCGAGATAGATCAGCCAAGCCGTTACCAAGTATTCCGTGCGATCATTTGGCGACAGCTTAGCCAACGCACTTGCAATGAACCACGAACTCGACTGCCGTTTGGGCGGCGCCCCAGCTACGCACGACGACAGGAAAGGAAACTGCAATATTCTAAGCTGCTCAAGCCGCTGTCGCCAAAAATCCTCTGAAGGCGCCAGCAATTCATGGGCGGCAGTTATGCTCTGCGCCTGTTCATCGCTCAAAATTGGCAGGCGATCACCTTCATTCAGATTGGAATGCCTGGCGAGGTCTCGCGCGTCCAGCGCCTGACCATCGGAGCTGCCAAAGCAAACCTCAACATCCTGCGTACCCGTCGCCACCCGCCAGTGGCTGGAGTGGATTTCAAGCAGGCAACCTGCCGGAATGCCCGAGCGTCGAGGCAACACCTCCAGGCGTCTGACTGTGACAACCTCATCGCCTACGAGCGCCTTGGGCAGACACAATGGATTGGGATGATACGGGCCAAAGTCTAGGGCACGCGTCATCGCTGACAGGTCTTGCGCGGATCGATCCCATCGCAGACAGCCTGCCGCATCTGGGCGTCGACGTCTTGGAAAATAGCTTCTGTTCACCAGCGCTTGCGGATAGGCGGTAAGCTCTCCCTTCGCCAAACCAGTTAGAAGCTCGCGGAATCCCTCGACAGCGGCCTCATAACATTTGAGGTTCAGGGTCAGTGCCGTATCGGTGGGCGCAATCAGCACTTGGCGATGGACCACGACGTCACCCGTATCAACACCATCATCGATACGATGCCACGTGATGGCATACTCGCTCTCCTGGGCCAGCAGCGCCCAGGACGTCGCGTGAGTTCCTGCATACCGTGGCAGTGGACCGTCGTGGAAATTGAAAGCACCTTGTCGCGCTCGCCCAAACACGCCCGGTGGCAATATAAGCGGATTGGCAACGGAGAAAATCCAATCCACCGGCTCCGCGTTCAGAAGAGAGCAGAGCTCGTCAACACTCGCAATACACGGGATATTGGCGCGAGCCGCCCAATCCGCGAATATAGCGTCGCCACATAGCACTACGCGAATGTCGTGGCCCACCTCCATTGCCAGCTGCGCGCAGCTGATAGCAAGCGTACCATTGCCAACAAAGACGCTGGAGGAGATTGATCGCGCTGCAGGTTGTGGCCTATCCCGATCGCCTGGTTCGCAAGCGCTTGCGCGCTCCGGTGAAGAGTGAGGTGCCATCTTCATCCCTCGGCCAGTCCATCCACTAAGCTGGGCAGTTCCCTCCCCAACCGCCGCGCCACATAGCGGCCTAAACCTGTCACACTGGTTCGGATTTGCTCGGGAGTAACCGCGCTGAATGCTAATCGAATCCGGCAGTCTTGAGAGTTATCCAACGCAAAGAAGCTCATCGGCATAACAATGACATTGTAACACCTTGCACACTCGTCCGCGCTGTCCGCGCCAAATCTGAAAGGAAGATCAAGAGACAGGAAAAAGCCGCCAGAGGGTCGATTCCATCGTATCTGCTCGGGGAAAGGCGAAAACACACTGTCCAGCTGACGCACCATGACGTCGCGATTTGAACGATACCAATCCAGCGCGGGGCGAATCCAGCCACGCAAGCTTACTGCCTGCTCCATCAAGAGTCCCGCTACAATCGCTTGTGTAATATGGCTTGTATTGAGGGTAATGAAACTCTTGAGCTGGACCAGGTTTTCCCAAAGTGCCCGGCAAGCGCGCGCGTCTCCAAATATTGTATCGGGCAGTATCGCAGCTCCCACGCGGAGAGCTGGGCTCAAGGTCTTGGAGAATGTGGACAGGTAAATAACACTTCCTGCCTCATCCAAAGCGGCCATCGGAGGGATCTCATCACCTTCATACCGAAATAGCCGATATGGATTGTCCTCCAGAACGATAATCCGATTTCTTGCGCACACTTGAAGGATATCGCATCGTGAGGCCTTATCGAGGACGCGCCCGGTCGGATTGTCAAAATCGGGAATGAGGTATAGAGCGCGGGCCCTCCGACCATTCCGGCGCAATTGTAGGACGGCGAGTTCGACTGCCTCTGCAACGCAAGGCGCTGAGTTGGACAATGCTGCAACGGCGACCCTTGCGGCCTTACCTGCACCGGTCGCACCAATATACGTGGGATTGCAGACTAGGAGCACATCCGCAGCTTCAGGGCACAGCGCGGCGAGGCAGAGTGCGAGCGCTTCCTGGCATCCTGAGGTGATCAGTACGCGATCCGCCCTCGCGGGAACCCCCTCATCAGACCGGACCTGTTGCGCAACGAGCTCGCCGATAATGCCGGCGGTTCGTCCATACTGCAGCAAGTGCGACAATAATTGCCCGCCCCCGTGACCGCCAGCTGAATAGCGTTCATATACCACTAGCGCATTCAACAGCACCTGGGGGTCGAGCTTGTCGAAGAACCGCTCACTCGGTCTGCCAGACGCCAGCGAGACTGCCGAGGGAAACGCACTCGAGACTTCGTTCAAAAAATTCATAACTGAACATTGCGATCTGTGATCCAACATCGAACCCTGCGTAGGACTATCGGCGAGCTGAGGACCACACCAGTCTCAGAGCGACGACATCATTGAGGCCCAAGGGCTCACGCATTTTCACGGTTTATTCGCCAGAATGATCAAGCTGATCAAAAAGCACCCATCGTTTGATTGATGAATCCATGCTGCGCGCCTGAGTGCATGTCTTCGAAGCTGAGCCGCCTCTCAAAGCGAGAGGACTCGCACCCTATGAAGCTGGCAACCTGCGTCCACGCACACCTAGAGCTGACTGGATTTTTCTCCTCAACCGCGACCCAGATACACATGTCCACGCAAGTGCCGTGCCAAAGGAAAAATCGTGCCGAAACAATTACGTGGCGCTACTAAGATGACTAGTGTCCGACATTGTCGGACATTGGACGTAAGCATCTGAGGAAAGTTCGAGTTTGTCGCGCGCGGGCGGGTTGTCGGACAGGACGATGCCAGGATCAGGCCAGAAAGCTCTAAGGTGATACCGTGGCGATCCGGGCGGTGGAGGTACGCTGATCGAAGTCCTCGCCGATTGCTCAACCCGCGCCCACGGCGTAACAGGTCGGGGATCGCCGCTGAATGAAAGTTCAGTGGCAGCTCACCGTGCCTGGCGCAGATCAGGTGACGCTTTCCTTTCGTCCAGTTGGAATGCCACCTTCGATCAGTCTTGCGGGACCCTGGTAGGCCGGCGGGCGCGCCTGAAGTCGGATCGCGAAACCCGGGGGGCCACACCTCTTTGATCAGTATTTTCCCGACTGCTCAAGCTGCTCGAAAAGCTCTTGTACGTTGTCTTCAAGAAATGCTTCTTCTCCGTTCCGATGGATGAGTTCAAAACTTATCCCCGTATTAGCGCATCGAGAAGAGAATGCTTGTGTTAGGCCAGGTCCTTCAATAATAGTCGTGTCGAACGACAATCCCCGCGCTCTAAGCGTATTGACCGCCGCCGACACATCGTCGACAGATAATGCAACATGAGCTAGACCAACCCCGTAGTTTTGGACAAGTTGAGACACCTGCGACTCTGGCTCTGTGCCTTGGCAAAGCACAAAGCACATGTCGTTCCGAACCATGTCCGCACACACCATCCCAGTCTTCTTACCTTTTATATGCAATCGCCGCCTAAGCTTAAAACCAAGGACATCTTGAAACAGGTCGATAGCGTCGTCTAGTTTATGAACCGCCAAAGCTATGTGATCAATGCCATGAAATCGAGGATTATGATGGCCATTTGCTTCGATAGATTCTTTCAGAGAGCCATCCGACGGCGAACCCACGGGATAAGTCATTTTTTGAGTCCTTCTGTTTAGGTGGACGCAGCCAATTTAACGATCGAGCCATAAGCTGTTAACAGCCTGATTACACATGAGTAGCCTCGCAGACCGGAATGGTCCGTTTTTGTGTGGTCATGGACAATTTCTGCTCAGTGTGAGCGCGTTTGTCGATGACAAGCATGTAACATGCCAAGCGGAAAAATCATTTCGGAGCAACAGAATGGGGGCAGAACAAGAGCAGTGCGAAATCTCGTACGCTAACGGGGAACAGAGCGTGAACTATGCCATAGTGCGGAAACCGGCGCATACGATCCCTGTGGACTCATGGCTCGCCGGGTTGGGGTCGGTAGCCTAAGGGTTCGAAAGCCTTCGGGCATCTGATGCTCGGTGTCCCAGGTGTAGATGCCTGTCAGGTTGATATGTTCCCAACTCAGCGCGAGATATGCTTCAACAGCTATCTGGAATGTTTCGCCCCCCTCGTTTCAACTGTGTGGCCCGCGCGGTCGAGATAGACCGTGTTCCAGTGTACGATCGCGCTGACGACGAGGTTGAGTCCGGATGCGCGGAAGGCCTGGCTCTCGAACGAACGATCGCGAATTTCGCCTCGCTCATGGAAGAACACGGCGCGCTTGAGCTTGTGTGCTGCTTCGCCCTTGTTGAGGCCGGCTTGGCAGCGTGCCGGGCTTGAGTTGCGCATTTCGCAAAAGCCGGACAGGGGTTCCGCTAATTCCCGGACAGTGGTTTCGCTAATGTCGGGACAGTTTGGCGGCGTTGGTCCTCGGCTGCCTTGTTGCGTTCATGGATGATTGATTTCGCCGTTTTCGGTGCCGGTCAAGAGGGGCGCTGCTTTTTGCTTTCGCATGCTATCGCCCTGGAGCACGATGCGATGGGCGTTGTGAACGATCCTGTCGAGAATGGCGTCGGCGACGGTAGGGTCTGCGATCAGGTCATGCCATCTGGCCACTGGGACCTGGGCGGTGATCAGGGTGGATTTGCGGCGATAGCGTTCCTCGACGATTTCGAACAGATGGAAGCGCTGTTGATCGGTGAGGGAGTGGGTTCCGAAGTCATCGAGGATGAGCAGTTGTGCGCGGGTGAGTTTGTCGATGAGGCGTGGAAAGCGGCCATCGAGACGAGCGAGCGCCAGATCCTCGAACAGGCGCGGCACGCGCACATAGAGCACGGAATGATCGAGCCGTGCCGCTTGCCGGCCGAAGGCGCAGGCCAGCCACGACTTGCCGGTTCCGGTCTGGCCGGTGACGATCAGGTTCTCATGCGCCTTCAGCCATTCACCCTGCGCGAGCGCCATGGTGCTGCGCCGGTCGAGCCCGCGCGGCGCGGCAAAGTCGATGTCCTCGATGCAGGCTTCGGGAAAGCGCAGCCTGGCTGAGGCGAGCCGGTTCCGGACGCGCTTGTCGGCCCGTATGGCGACCTCGCGGTCGAGCATCAGGCCGAGCCACTCGTCACGGCTGAGCTCGTTGGCGTTGTTCCGTTCGGTCAGTTCGCGCCAGGCGGCAGCCATGCCGGCCAGACCGAGGGCCTGCATCTGGTCGAGGGTGGGGTTCGTCAGCATTCTTTCTTCCTTTCCTTCACTGGTAATAGGTGGAGCCGCGGATGTTGGCGTGCTGGGGTGTCGGCTTTGCCGGTTCAGCGGAGCTGGCTCGGTCGAGGCCGGCTTTGAGGATGGCGGTGACAGAGGAGTAGGCGATCGCGTTGATCAGCAGCGCCCGCTCGCAGGCGGCATCGAGACGCTCCGGCCCATAGCGCGACGCCAGCGACAGAATGCCCATGGCCGAGCGGTATCCCTGCTCCGGATGTGGCCGGTCGCGCATCATGCGCTCGACCAGAATGGCGACGTTGGGGCCGATCCTTGCCGCCCGGCTGATCAGGCTGGCCGGTGTGGTGTTGGCGTAGCGCTGGTGCGCCTTGGGCATGTGTTCGTTGACGGTGACATGGCCGGAACGCTGCGAGCGACGCACATGGCTGGCGACACGCTGGTGGTCGTGGAAGATCTCGACCACTCGGTGCGTGAGCCGCACCTCGACGGTGCGCCCGATCAGCCGGTGCGGCACCGAGTAGAAGGTCTTGTCGACCTCGACATGGTAGTCAGGATGGACCTTCGCTGACTTCCATTCGGCGTATTCGAACGGTGCCGCCGGCAGCGGCTTCAAGGCAGCCCGCTCGATCTCCTCGAACAGTTCGCGGCGGCTTTGGCCGACATGGCGCATCGGCCGGTTGTTCAACTCCTCGAGCAGTTCGGCGATCGCCGCGTTGAGCTCGGCGAGCGAGAAGAAGGACTGGTTCCTCAGCCGTGCCAGGATCCAGCGCTCGATGATCAGCACCGCGCCCTCGACCTTGCCTTTGTCGCGCGGCTTGCGGCTGCGGGTCGGCAGGATGGTGGTGTCGTAATGCTCGGCCATCGCGGCAAAGGTCGCGTTCAGCGTCGGCTCGAACCACAGCGCCTTGACGACACCGGCCTTCAGGTTGTCGCACACGATCGCTCTGGTGACGCCGCCGAAGAAGGCGAGCGCTCGCACCTGGCCCTCGATCCAGTCCGGCAGCTTTTGGCTGGAGCTGGCAAAGGCGAAGGTCAGATTGGAGGCGCCCAGCACCGCGACAAAAATCTGCGCCGGGTAAATGGCGCCGGTCGCCGGATCGATCACCGGCACCGTCTGCCCGGCATAGTCCGTCTGCATCACCGCGCCCGCCGCATGCCGATTGCGGAATGTCGCGCTCGTCCGGCGCTCGAAAGCGGCGAAGTGCTCGCAGAACCAGGTGTAGCCGTAGCCGTCGGGATGGGCGGCGCGATACTCCTGTCACAACAGCGTCAGCGTCACCCCCTTGCGCTTCAACTCCCGGGCGATCAGCGCAAAGTCCGGTTCGCTCAGATCTTGCGGCGGACGACCGGCACGGCCGAACAGTAGCCGCTCAAGCGTCGCGTCGTCATGGCCCGGCGGCAGCGGCCAGCATGACAGCCCGGCCTCCCGCGCCCGCAGCAAATAGGTCGATACTGTCGTCTTACTGATCTTGAGCCGTTCCGACACCTCACGCACCGAAAGACCCTGCTCATGGGTCAGGCGCAAGATCGCTTGGATATCCCTCACGCTCGTTCGTCTCGCTTGCTTCCGTCTCGGCATGGCCCCTCTCAACATCATCGTGAGAGGCCAAACTGCCAGAACGGCGCAGCCAAGAACCGACCGCTAAATCCGCTCCCGAAAACTGTCCGGGATTTAGCGGAATCGCTGTCCGCGAATTACTGAAATCACTGTCCGGGATTTAGCGAAAAGGGTGTCCGGGAATTACCGAAACACGCACTTGAGTACCATTCAATCATGAATATGGATCGCTCGATCCTGCACAGTTCCCGCAGCGCCCTTGCGAGTTGGCTCTCACTTTGTGTGGTTCATCGGCTGTTAGCGGCAAGATCGCTAATGGGCGGGCATGCGAACGAAATCAAAATGGTCGCCCGGCCCAGGGGTCAAAGTTCTGGGCGTCGAGCTCACTGATGATGACAGTTGGGTTGTTTCCGCTGCCGGACCAGCGATCGGCATTTGCCCCGATTGCGGACGGCGAAGCCGAAATCGGCATGGGTGGTCCAGCCGCAGCCTTCAGGACCTTCCGGTCCAGGGTAAGGCTGTGACGGTGAGGCTCCTGCTGAGCCGCTGGCGATGCGCACATGAGAAATGTGAATGACAAACGTTCACCGACCGACTGCCGACGGTTGCTTCCCCTTATGCGCGCCGGACGACAAGGGTCGTGGAGATTGTCGGCCTGCTCGGCCATAGCACGGGCGGCCGTCCTGGCGAGCGCCTCATGCAACGGCTCGGCATGCCGGTCAGCGACGGCACCATCCTGCGGCAACTGAAGCGTGATGCCGCGGTTGCTCACTGCGCCTCCGAGATCCGGGTGGTTGGCATCGATGACTGGAGCTGGCGACGCGCGACACGATACGGGACCATCATGGTCGATCTCGAGCGTCGCTCGGTTGTCGACATTCTGGACGACCCCAGCGTCGATAATGCAGCCAGGTGGCTGCGGAACCATCCCTTCTCGCAGAGCAATTCGGATTGGCCCCTTCGGACTTCGGACGCGAGTTCCGCACCGGAAGCGAACGGTTCCGGATCACGGCATCGATCCAAAGCGGCCACGCTACTCGATCTCCGCTGAGCGAATTCCCGACCGCAGAGGATTCAAATTTGCCCCCGAAAATGTCGCCATGCTCCTCCAACCCGAGGAGAGCAAGCCGTGAAGTTCTCCGATTGTTCCGCAAGTTGGCCAAAATCGCATATGTGGAACGGCCCGCTTGGCAAGATATTTCCTCATGTATTTCCCAAATATGGACGGTGCAGTCATATGTCCGGCCTGTTTTCTGGCAGCCACGGTCACGATGAGATCCGCGGAGCAAATCGCCTAATCAGCTTCTCGCGCTGTAACGCGCCTGCGATTTTGCGGTCTGATTTGCTTCGGGATGTCGTCCCGTTGGGTCATCACAATTGGCACCTTGCCTGCCTCTCCGACCGACTGGCCAGAAAGCTCTAAAACCTAAGCTTGGGCGATCATCTTCGCTCCTCTATAGTTATCGCCGTGAACGAGAAGAGCCCAGATGATGCGCGCGATCTTGTTTGCGAGAGCGACCGCGACAACCTTGAACGGGCGGCGCAATATCATCGCCGCTATCCATGGTGATGCCTGGAGGCCACGACGGGCGAGCTTGAGGACCGACGTTGCTCCAGCGACAAGCAGCGTGCGCAATTGCTGGTTTCCGCGCTTTGAGATCGAACCGATCCGTTCTTTTCCTCCGCTGGAATGTGCGCGTGGTGTCAACCCAATCCAGGCAGCAAAGTCCCGACCGGTTTTAAAGCCGGCAGGATCAGGGACTACTGCCCGGACGGTCGCCGCAATGATCGGACCCACGCCGGGGATCGCCGTCAAGCGTCGGGCGTTGTCATCTTTTCTTATAGCCTCAAGGATTTTTCGATCGAGCCTTTCAATGCGTGCCGTCACGGTCTCGATTTGCTCAACGAGCTCTTCCAAAGCCATTCGCGCTGCACCCGGCAATCTCAGGTCACTGTCGTCGCGTACTATGGCGGCAAGGCGGACGATTCCGACCAGACCGGTCGCCCTGACAATGCCCAGTTCGGCAAGATGAGCTCTCAGGGCATTGATTGTTTGAGTGCGCTGGCGGATAAGCAAATCTCGCGCTTTGAGCACCATTCCGGCAGCCTGCTCGTCCTGTGTTTTTACCGGAACATAGCGCATGGTCGGCCGCGTGACTGCCTCGCAGATAGCTTCAGCGTCTGCAGCATCGGTTTTGTTGCGTTTGAGGTAGGCCTTCACGTATGCGGGTGGCATCATCCGAACCGTATGACCCAGGGCCTGAATTTCCCGAGCCCAATAATGCGCGCTGCCACAAGCTTCCATACCCACGAGGCAAGGCTGCAACTTGCGAAAGAAGTCCAGAACCTGCGACCGACGCAGTGTACGGCGTACAATCACGGGTCCTTCTTCGGCTATGCCATGAACTTGAAAAACGGATTTGGCCAGATCAAGCCCGACTGTGGTAATCTTCTCCATGGAGCGGTCCTTCCTTTTTGTGGCGTTTCAACACGACCACGTTAGGCATTCGATGCCGTTTGAGAAGGGCCGTTCCACCTCATCAGCTTCGGGCCGAGTAGGCCTTGTCTGGGAGGAGGACGCGTGGCTGGCCCAGCCCGGCCCGCGGAAGCCTATATCGTTCCCGAAACACAGCTTCGCGAACATCGCGAGCAGTCCGAAAGACTGATCGCGATCGCCCGTAGCGGCCTGGAAACGCTTTTCAAGCAGGTGGCGGGCCAGAACTATGTATTGTATTGCTCCTGGCAAACGCAAAGGGCGTAACCGTCGACTTCCTCGGCGATCCGCTCTTCATGGACAATTGCGCTCGGCGGGGCTCTATCTCGGCTCCGAGTGGTCGGAAAGCCGCACCGGAACATGCGGCGTCGGCTCCTGCATCAGCACCGGCGAGGCGATGACCATCCATCAGACTGGCCATTTCGATACGACCCATACGCCGCTCTCCTGCACTGCCGCGCCGATCTTCGACACCAATGGCGGATTGGCTGCCGTGCTGGACATTTCCCTGCTTCGCTCCCCGCAACCGAAGGTCAGCCAGAACCTGGCGCTGCATCTGGTGACGGCCTCCGCGCGAAGCATCGAGCTTGCCAATCTGATGGCGCAGACGCACTCCGATTGGGTGCTGCGCTTTTCCCGTCCCGTGCGCCGCAACACCCGGATCGAGGCGTTGGCGGCGATGCATTTGGCCGCGTATGTCAAGACACAACGATGCACCCCTGCTCTCGGCGACCAGGTCCTCGGCTGTCTTCAGCTGGCGAACACCGTCCCATACGATGCCTACATGAACCAGCCGGCTTTCTCCTCGGACACAAACTCTTCCCCTTGGCGCCGTTGCCCGCACCGGCCAGCACGAAAGCCCCGCTGATAGTCGGATGACCCGCAAACGGCACCTCCAGCGTCGGCGTGAAGATACGCACCTGAGCCGTGTGGTGCGCATCGGCCGGCTGCAAGACAAAGCTCGTCTCGGAGGAGTTGAACTCCGGTGCAACCGCCTGCATCTGATCAGTTGTCAAGTTGTCCGAACCGAGCACCACTGCTAGCGGATTGCCGCCGAACCGCGTTCGCGTGAAAACATCAACGATTTGATAGGTCAGCAACAAGGGCCTCTCCCACAGCCTTTGTGTGGTACGAGCGGCATTGGCTTAAGCCAGTCAAATCAGACATTTCGCCGACAAAGCAGGCCCAGCCGTCGAACGCGCACCATTTCAACACGAACTCAAATACTGGGAAGCTCGCGGTTATGGCCCTGCCTCGCTTCAGCGAGGTCGGCCCAACAGGGCAGGTTCGAGATGAGCCCGCCAGCAACGCTCGAGATCAAACGTTAGTGCGTGTCACGCTCACTGGCGCGCGTTCAGGCACCAGGGGTGATCGCGTCTGTTCATCGGCTAACAGCTCATCACGACGTCACCTCGGAGGACGAGAAAAGACTGTTGAGCGGGTACGAGCTGCCTCGGTCGTTCGTTCGATCGAAAGCACTGTGTGCGGAGGAAGTTCGCCATCATGCAGCGCGAGAAGATGTTCGTCTGCTTCCTTATCCGCGGCCGTGAGCCGATGGTTCAGACGCAGAAAGTCCATCCAGGTGGGCGTGCGGAATGTCTCTGTCCAAACCGAAGGCGTTTGAATGTTTCGTTGGAGCGTCCAGTTTCGTGCGCCGGCACGGCTAAGAGCGTGCCGCTTTGTGCGCATGCAGCCGAGAAAGGCGTCGATATTCTTCTCGGATATGAAATAGTCGACCTTGGCAACGATCGGGCCACTCCTTGGCTTCAGATCGAGTGCCAGCTCGGGTGCGGGAAAATCCGAACTTTCCTGATCCGTTTCTTCCCATGGACGTATCGGCAACAGTATCCCCGCTGCTGCAACCAGCAACAGAGCCCCCGCGGCACCCTCCAAAGCCCAGGTCAAGGAGTAGTTCTGCGCGACGGACCCCCAGATCCAGCTGCCGGCGGCCATACCGCCAGCGCTCAAGGCGTAGTAGATCGAGAGCGTGCGGCCGACTACCCACCTTGGGCTTGCCAACTGCACCGACACGTCAATGCCCGTCCAGGTGATCAGCCAACCCGCGCCCCCGAGCGCCATAAAAATTGCTGCCACAGCGACCGACGAGGTCAGTGCCAGTAGGCAACATGCTGCGCAAGCGACAGAGGCGAACGCCACCAGCCTGTTTTGAGACGTGATCCGCCTCAGGAAGCCGTTGCTCATGCCCGCGATGAAAGCGCCTATGCCGAAGCCGGCCAACAGAATACCGTAGACGATCGGCCCGCTTGCCAGCTTGTCCCGGACGACGAGAGGCAGCAGCGCGAGGATGGACATGCTTGCCAAGCCGAAAAGGGCTGCACGGGCGATCGCCGACCTGATCTCCAGGGAGATCACCGTGAAGCGCACTCCGTCATGAATCGCCATCGTCATTCTCTCACGAGGGAGAGGCGAAGAGCGAACTTGCCATTTGGTGCGCCATATTGCGCTTAGAGGCGCCACATCACTCAGCGCGGCCAAAGCGAAAGCGGCCAGCGGTCCAAAGAAGGCCAGGATCACGCCCCCCAAAGCCGGACCAACGCTGCGCACAATGTTGTATCCGACAGACATAAGTGTCACAGCAGCCGGAATGTCGCGCTTGTGGAGGATATCGCCCACGGACGCATGCCAGGCCGGATCAGTTAACGCGAAGCCGCAGCCAGCCAGGAAACCCAATCCGAGTATCAGCCAAGGATGGACAAATCCCAGACCCACTGAAACCATCAGCGTCGTTGATGCCAATGCTATCAAGCAGTGCCCCGCAAACATCACCCATCGGCGGCTGAAGTTGTCGGCGATGGCTCCCGCGAGGATTGAGAGGAAGAATACCGGTAATGTGGATGCGGCCTGCACGAGCGCGACCAACAGATCCGAAGCCGAAATGGTGACCATGAGCCAACTGATGGCGACTGTTTGCACGAGCCATCCCAGGCTGGATATCTGTGTAGATATCCAGATCGAACGAAATACCTGGTTCCGAAGCGGGGCGAGCGTCGTTGGAACGGACGGATGAGGATTTTCGTGCTGCACGTTTTTTTACCTTCGAGGAGCCGATTGTTTAACACGGCTGCCACTATTGCCTTTTAGTCTTTACGATGTTGAGCAATGCGTCAGTACTTTCAGGCATGACCGAGCACTCGCTTCCGCATGCTCTAAGTTCACCCTTGGGCCCGACATATCGGTTTAAGATGACGCGCTCAATCCCGAGTTCTTAGCAGAGATCGGGGTCGGAAGTGTCGCATTGAGCCACATAGCAGACTGCGCGGGGCGAATATCCGTCTTGGCGAGCGCGAATTTCCTGCCTCCTTTGCGGCCGCGCGCCCCGGCTGCGGCGTGTCCGGCCAACCTCGCCAGTTGAAGTAGGTCGTCTGGCTGATTCCCGCCCGCCGACAGATCTCCGCGACAGGAATCCCGTCCGCTCCCTACTTCAAAATAAACGCCTTCTGCGCGTCCGAAGACTTCGATGCCTTCTCCGCTCCTCCCCGCCAAGGGACGCTACCGCGGAAAGCTCCACTTTCGAACAGTCCAGTTTTCAGGGGTCAGAGCAGCATGATCTGCTTCCTGATGCGCGCCGACCCGGAGGATATCCGCGCGGCGCTCTTCGCCGAAAAGTCACTGGGCGAACTGCCATTCAGGCCCTTCTCCTCCGGCCACACCAGGCAGGCGCCGCTGCCGGAGATGGTCTTGAGCCGGAGGGGACGAGCGAGTGGCAGCAAAGATGCAGAAAGAGCTTACTCCTCACGTGAAGGAGCCCGGTGCTTCCGCGCCGTTCTAAAATCTTGCTCTTCGCCCGTCCCTCTTCCGTCTTGACTAGCAGGAGCCTACGGCCTATCTCACTGCCGCGTTAGCACTCGCTTCTGGTGAGTGCTAACCACGCTCCGGCAACGGAGAACCGTTCAACATCCGCACCAGGGAAATCCAAAAATGGCAAAGTCGAATTTCCGGCCGCTGCATGACCGCGTGGTCGTTCGCCGCGTCGAGTCCGAAGCGAAGACCGCCGGCGGGATCATCATCCCCGATACGGCGAAGGAAAAGCCGCAGGAAGGCGAGATCATCATGTGTGACCATCAGCATCGTCATGCCGTCTTCGGCGAGGCTGCGCACGACCTCGAGCACCTCGCCAACCAGTTCGGGGTCGAGCGCCGAGGTTATCTCGTCGAGAAGCAATATCTTCGGCTCCATCGCCACGGCGCGGGCGATGCCGACGCGCTGCTGCTGGCCGCCGGAAAGCTCGGCCGGCAGACTGTCGGCTTTGTGGGCGAGGCCTACGCGGCTGAGCCAGTGCTCGGCAATGGTGCGGGCCTCGGCATTGCTCTTGCCGCGCACCTTGCGCAGGCCAAGCATGATGTTGCCGGCCGCAGTCAAATGCGGAAACAGATTGAAGCTCTGGAACACCATTCCGGTCTCGGCTCGCATCGCCGCCAGGTCGCGCTCGCTGCGTCGCTGGCGTGTTCCCGTCTCGCGATAGCCGACTTCTTTGCCGTCGATACGGATCGAGCCGCTGTCGTAGCTCTCCAGGAAGTTGACGCAGCGCAGTAGCGTGGTCTTGCCGCTGCCGGAGGGGCCGATGATAGTCACGACCTCGCCGCGTGTCACTTGCAGGCTGACGGAGCGCAGGACCTCGACGGATCCAAAGGCTTTGGAAACCTCGGTGACATCGAGAAGTGCCGGATTCTGCTGCGAGGCATTGGACATCGTGCTATTCCCGGATGAAGGAGAAACGCCGCTCCAGGCGCCGGCTGGCCAAGGAGAGGGCGTAGTTGACGGCGAAGTAGACGAGCGCACCGAGAATGTAGAGCGGCATCGCCTCATAGGTGCGGCCGATGACCTGGTTGATAGCCTGCATGAGGTCGGTGATGCCGAGCAGCGAGACCAGCGCGCTACCCTTTACCGCGTCGGTGACGCCATTGATCCAGGGTGGCAGGAAACGCCTGAACGCCTGCGGAAAAATGACGTAGGCCAGCCGCTGGCGAAAGGTCAGTCCGATCGCCAGCGCCGCCTCGGACTGACCCTTGGGAATCGAGCCGACAGCGCCCCTGAGATACTCGACCACTTGTGCGGTCTTGAAGAGGGTGAGGGCGAACACGGCCGCCCAAAAGGATTCCAGATGCAGCCCCACCGCGGGCAGGCCGTAATAGACGAAGAAGATCAGCACCAGGATCGGAATGCCGCGGATGGTGTCGCTGAAGATGCGCACTGCCCAGCGCAGCGGAGAAGGACCATAGACAAGGCCGACACCCATCAGCACGCCGGCGATGAGCGATAACACCACGACCAGCAGCGACACCCACAAGGTTACGGCAAAGCCTTCGGCGAGGAACGGCAAGGCGTAGATGATCTGGCTCAGCATGTCAGCGCGCCGCCTTGAACCGGCGCTCGACGAGCCGCAGCGCGAAAAGCAGCGTGTAGCCGGTCAACAGGTACATTGCCGTCACCACCAGATAGACTTCGACAATGCGGAACGTGTTGAAGTTGATCCACTGGGCGCCATAGGTGAGTTCGGGTACCGAGATGACCGACGCCACGGACGTATCCTTGAAGAGCGATATGAATGTGTTGGAAAGCGCCGGCAGGGTTATGCGCAGCATCGTCGGCAGGCGCACATCGAGCAGCCTTTGCCATGGTGTCAGGCCGATTGCCTTGCCGGCGTCGAGCTGACCGCGCGGCACCGCCTCGAGCCCCGAGCGAAACACCTCGACCAGGTAGGCGCCGCTGTAGAGCGACAGCGTGGCAATGAATGAGGTTTGCGCGCTGTAGGCAATGTCGACCACCGTCGGCAAGCCGTAGAAGACCAGATAGACGAGCAGGATCAGCGGCACGTTGCGGATGAACTCGACATACCCCGCGATGATGGTCCGCACCGCACGTCCGGCCGACACGTACCAGACCGCCAGAACGAGCCCGATGACGATGCCGATCGCGATCGAGATGACGGCCAGTTCGAGGCTTAGCAGCAGTCCGCCCCAGAGCTTGTCGAAATGCCGCCAGATAAGGTTGAAGTTGAGAGTATAACCCATGCGTCCTCGTCATGGAGGGCTGTGATGAGAGAAGGCGGAAGGACGTTGTCCTTCCGCCCGCTTGCATCAAATGACTGGGAAACCGGGATGGCGCGCCGGCGGCTCCTGTCCGAAATAATCCTTGAACGCAGCGTCGTAGAGTGCCGTTTCATGACCGAACATGGCGATGGTGAAGGTCTGGTTGACGAAGGTCAGCCAGTCGAGGTCGCCCTGCCGAAGCGCGGCACCATAAAGCATTGAGAACCAGCTCTTGCCGGCATCGAAGTATTTGTCCGGATTGCGCGAGGCGAGCCAGCGCACCGTTGACAGATCGACCGCGGCGGCGTCGACGCGCTTCGATTCCAGGGCCTGCAGCACGTTGGCCTGCGTGTCTATCTGCATCACCTGCGACTCCGGCAGGACGATATGCACGTTAGCCTCGGCATCGACATTTTGCAGGATGGAAATCCGCGTCGCCGAACCGCCGGCAAGCAGCTTGTCGAAGGTCTTGTTTTCGGCGTTCGGAAGGGTCAGCAAGGCGATGCCTTCGACGTAGTAGGGTCGGGAGAAGTGGATCAGCTGCGAGCGCTGGGCGGTCATGGTCATGAACTGGATGGTGATGTCGACCTTGTTGGTGGTCACGTTCGGAATGCGCTGAGCCGGATCCTGCATGACGAATTCCACTTTGGTCGGATCGTCGAAAAGCCCCTTGGCGAGAATGCGACCCATGGTGATGTCCATGCCCACCAGTTCGCCGGCGTCGTTCTCGAAATGCCAGGGCGCATTGGTGCTGCCGGTGCCGACGATCACCTTGCCGCGCTCGAGGACGGTGCGCAGCAGGCTGTCCGGCGCTGCCTGGGCCGCCGCTTTCTGAACGTCGACCGCGGTAGCGGCGCTCATCACTCCGGCCGTTGCAAGCCCGGCCATTCCCAGTTTCAGAAATTCACGCCTTTTGGATGTGTCGTTCACGGCGACCTCCTTTCGTGTTGTGTTCCCCTTTGGAGCAGCAGTACAGGCATCGGTTGCAACTGACGTCATTGTCCCTTACAAGAGACGCCTGTACTCTGTACAAGACAGATTAACATCAGGGATCGATAATGCAAGAAGGTAATGCCTTGGCCGCTCGACCGGACGCCGGTCTGGACGAAGACAAGAACTCGGCTTCTCGGGAGAAGGGCCTCAACCGGGTCCTCCAGATTTTGGAGTTTCTTCACGCGACCCAGCGCGCGATCGGCATCGGCGATCTTGCCAAGGGGGTAAACGCGCCGCGTTCGACGACTTATACGCTTGTGCGCTCGCTGGTCGACGCAGGTCTGCTGGAAATGGCCGGAGACGGCAATCGGGTTTATTTCGGAAAGAAGCTCTATCTCTACGGAATGGACTATGTGCGGGGCAACGACCTGCTCAGGCGAGGGCGCCAAGAAGTCGACCATCTGTCACGCGAGACCGGCGAGACCTCGGAGTTGTGCATGCTGCAAAGCGGCCGCTACACCATCGTCCATTCAAGCCCGGGGACGAGGCCATTCCGGATCAGCTCGGCGACCGGTCTGCAAATACCGCTCCCCTGGACAGCTTCCGGGCGACTGCTCCTCGCCGGCTTCGACAGGGCAGCGATCGAGGATATGGTCTCCGAGGACGATCTCGTGCTGCCCGACGGCCGCAGATTGCAACTCGACGATTTCATAGACGACATCGCCGTCGCCAAGTCGGCCGGCTACTGCGTCACCTCCGGCCTTGTCGATGCCTACACCAAATGCCTGGCCGCGCCGGTCTTCTCAGCGCCGGGCAGGGTCGAGGCGACGATGTGCCTGGTGGTTCCGATCGATACCTCGACCGAAAAGACCGACGACCTGATAGCGTTGTTGCGCGAGCGCGCCGCACGGCTTTCGATCGCGGCATAACCGCTTTTCCAGCAAGCCGGCGCCGGCGTTCGTTCAAGCAATGGCGTTCGTTCAAGCAATAATATCTGGAATGATCTTGTCTTCCAGCGCCATCAGCCTGTCCTTCAGGAAAAGCTTCTTTTTCTTCATGCGCTGGATTTGCAGCGGGTCGCAATTCATGGCGATCATCGCATTGATGGCCGCGTCGAAATCGGCGTGTTCCTGCTTCAGCCGGGAATATTCGAGGCGGATATCTGCCTGTTCCTGATCGGACATTTTTTACCGTCTGCACGTCTGCGGCGCCCAAACTATGGGCCTGATTGGGCGGGACCGGGCCTTCTTGCACCGGCGCGCAGCCCATATCACATTTCATATTGGCGTGGAATGCTACCACGCAGCATTCGACATCGGTGCGCGATGGTGGCACACTGTCATTATGCCGTCATAGAAGCGAGCCTGCGGTGGACGTGCCATGACGGCTGCAATCCGAGGAAACCATGAAAGGGAGAACCAATCATGTCTCTTGCATCCCATCTTGATGAGCTGCAGCGGAAACACGGCGACATCGAACGCGAAATCGATGATGCGATGACCCATCCATCGGTAGACGACCTCGAAATCGTGAATCTCAAGCGGCGCAAGCTGGCGCTCAAGGACGAGATTGAAAAACTGAAGGCGAAACCGACGACGCACTGAAGCCCTTCCAGGACTAGAAGCGCCGCCCGGCGCGCGATCTTTCCGGTGGCATCGCTATGCTACCGGAAACGTTCGTGGATTTGCGGCAAGCTGCCGTCTTGTCATTTCCGATTTGCTGGGCCTGCGCGCCAGTCGCCATTGACAAGCCATCTTTGCTCCTCCACCTCATGCCCGGACCTTCAAGATTAAAGGCAGCCGGCATGACCGGATATTTTTCCTCACCCTTCCCACGCCGCAGGTCGGTCGGTGTCGATGTCGGCGGCGTGATGGTCGGCGGCGGTGCGCCGGTCGTCGTCCAGTCAATGACCAACACCGATACGGCCGATGTCGACCAGACGGTCGCGCAAGTGGCGGCGCTGCATCGTGCCGGCTCCGAGATCGTGCGCATAACCGTCGATCGCGACGAAAGCGCTGCGGCCCTACCGGCTATCCGCGAGCGGCTGGAACGGCTCGGCATCGACGTGCCGCTGGTCGGCGATTTCCACTATATCGGCCACAAGCTCCTGGCCGACCACCCGGCCTGTGCCGAGGCACTGGCCAAATACCGTATCAATCCCGGCAATGTCGGCTTCAAGGACAAGAAAGACCGGCAGTTCGCGGCGATCGTCGAGATGGCGATCAAATACGACAAACCGGTGCGCATCGGCGTCAATTGGGGTTCGCTTGACCAGGAGCTGCTGACCCGGCTGATGGACGACAACCAGGCCCAGGGCTTTCCGCTGACGGCGCAGGAAGTGACGCGCGAGGCAATCGTGCAATCGGCGATCCTGTCGGCCGGAATGGCCGAAGAGATCGGCCTTGCGCGCGAGAAAATCATCCTGTCGGCCAAGGTCAGCGGCGTGCAGGATCTGATCGCCGTCTACACCGAGCTTGCCACCCGATCCGACCATGCGCTGCACCTCGGCCTGACAGAGGCCGGCATGGGCTCGAAAGGCATCGTCGCCTCGTCCGCTGCCATGGGCATCCTGCTCCAGCAAGGCATTGGCGACACCATCCGCATTTCGCTGACGCCGGAGCCGAACGGCGACCGCACGCGCGAGGTGCAGGTGTCGCAGGAACTGTTGCAGACCATGGGCTTCCGGCAGTTCGTGCCGATCGTCGCCGCCTGCCCGGGCTGCGGCCGCACAACCTCGACCGTGTTCCAGGAGCTTGCCCAGAACATCCAGGCCGACCTGCGCAAGAACATGCCTGTGTGGCGCGAACAATATCCCGGCGTCGAGAACCTCAAGGTCGCGGTGATGGGTTGCATCGTCAACGGTCCGGGCGAATCCAAACATGCCGATATCGGCATTTCGCTGCCCGGCACCGGTGAGACACCGACCGCCCCGGTGTTCGTCGACGGCAAGAAGGCGGCGACCCTGCGCGGCCCGTCGATCGCCGCGGATTTCGAAAAAATGGTTTCCGACTACATCGAACGGCGGTTTGGGCAACACGGCAAAGCCGCGGCGGAGTAGTTCGATGCGGCGTTTGCTTGGGGCGACGCTGGTTGTCATTTGCGGGCTGGGCTGGGCGACAGCCGTCCAGGCCGATCCGCCGCGGCCCGCCAAGCAGAAGCTGATTGATCGAGTTTGCGATCTTATCGAGACGCATGCCGACCAGAATGGCCTGCCCCGGGATTTCTTTGCCCGGCTGATCTGGAAGGAAAGCCGTTTCGATCCCAATGCGGTCAGCCCCGTCGGCGCCGAGGGTATCGCCCAATTCATGCCGGGCACCGCCAGGATGCGCGGGCTCGCCAATTCCTTCGACATCGAACAGGCGATCCCGGCCTCGGCAAAATACCTCGCCGAAATGAAATCCGGTTTCGGCAATCTCGGCCTCGCCGCCGCCGCCTACAATGCCGGCGAGAGCCGGGTGACGCGCTGGCTGAATTCCGGCGGCTTCTTGCCGATGGAGACCGAAAGCTACGTTCTGGACGTCATGGGCGAGCCGGCCGACAACTTCACCAATACCGCCTACGCCGGCGTCATCCGGCCGCTCGACAAGAAGGCGAGTTTCGCTGCCGCTTGCCGCGAGCTGCCGGTGATCATGTCCAGAACCGTGCCGATGTCGTCGATCAACATCAAGCCGTGGGGCGTGCAGGTGGCCGGCAATTTTCGCCGCGCCGCGGCGCTCAACCAGTGGCTGAGAGTGAAAAGCCGGTTCCCGGCACTGCTTGCCGGCCACGATCCGGTGGTCAGCCGGGTCCGCACACCGATCGGCAGGCGCGGCATCTATGCCGTGCGGATCGGCGCCGATAGCAGAGCCAAGGCCGACACGATCTGCGACAAGCTGCAAAGCGTCGGCGGCGCCTGCATCGTGGTGCGCAACCGGTAAAGCCATATGTCGGTGCGTTTTGCGCCATTGCTGCCCATCTCGCTCCCCGTGGGCACTTCGTCCTCGATACGTGAATCATATTTTCGGTGAACCGTTAGGCAGGTCTTGCATCGTCGTCGATGCGGGGTAAGGTCCCCGCGATTTTTCGCGAAAGGGATCAGCATGGCCGGCTTCAAGACACTGGACGACATCGGCAATATCAGCGGCAAGCGTGTGCTGGTGCGTGTCGACCTCAACGTTCCCGTCGCCGAGGGCAAGGTCACCGACGCCACCCGCATCGAGCGCATTGCGCCGACCATTGCCGAGCTCTCCGGCAAGGGCGCCAAGGTCATCCTGCTTGCCCATTTCGGCCGGCCGAAGGATGGACCGGCGGCGGAATTCTCGCTCGAGCCGATCGCCAAGGCGACGGCGGAAGTGCTCGGCCGCCCGGTTGGCTTTGCCGCCGACTGCATCGGCGACAAGGCGGGAAATGCCATTGCTGCCATGAATAATGGCGACGTGCTGCTGCTCGAGAACACCCGCTTCCATAAGGGCGAGGAGCAGAACGATCCGGCCTTCACCGAAAAGCTCGCCGCCAACGGCGACATTTTCGTCAACGACGCCTTCTCTGCTGCGCACCGCGCCCACTCGTCGACGGAAGGGTTGGCGCATGTGCAGCCTTCCTTCGCCGGCCGCACCATGCAGGCCGAGCTCGACGCGTTGGAAAAGGGTCTTGGCAATCCCGTCCGTCCGGTTGTCGCCATCGTCGGCGGGGCCAAGGTCTCGACCAAGATCGACCTGTTGATGAACCTGGTGAAGAAGGTCGACGCGCTGGTCATCGGCGGCGGCATGGCCAACACGTTTCTCGCGGCACGCGGCACCGACGTCGGGAAATCCTTGTGCGAGCGTGATCTCGCGACCACCGCCAAGCAGATCATGATCGAGGCGGCCGAGGCCGGCTGCGCCATCATCCTGCCCGCCGACGGCGTTGTCGCCAGGGAGTTCAAGGCCGGCGCCGCCAGCGAGACCGTCGCCATAGCAGACGTGCCGGCCGACGGCATGATCCTCGACGTCGGCGCAAAGACCGTGAAAACCATTGCCGAATGGATCGACCGCGCCGCGACGCTGGTCTGGAACGGGCCGCTCGGCGCCTTCGAGATCGAGCCATTCGACCACGCAACGGTGGCGACGGCCAGGCACGCGGCAGCGCGCACCAGGGCCGGCAGACTGATCTCGGTCGCCGGCGGCGGCGATACGGTGGCGGCGCTCAACCATGCCGGCGTAGCCGACGACTTCACCTATGTCTCGACGGCTGGCGGCGCTTTCCTGGAGTGGATGGAAGGCAAGCCCTTGCCCGGCGTCGACATCTTGAAGCGCTGAGCGCGGCAGCAATAACAGCGCGAAAGAGGGCGCCCGCGACTTTCAATCGATTCGCGCCTACCCGGTGAAATTGTTCGACTTGAACCTGCGTTGCTCTGGTGGTCTGCTGGGCACGGATCAATTCTTTCAGGAGAAGCACGATGAGCGAACGTCTCGAGGACATTGCTGCCGCGATGGTGGCCAATGGCAAAGGCCTGCTGGCTGCCGACGAGAGCTCCGGCACCATCAAGAAGCGCTTCGACGTCATCGGTGTCGAGTCGACCGCCGACAGTCGCCGCGACTATCGCGAGATGATGTTCCGCGCCAGCGATGCAATGACCAAGTACATTTCCGGCGTCATCCTCTACGACGAGACCATTCACCAGAAGGCCGCCGACGGCACACCGCTGGTCGACATCATCAAGGCATCAGGCGCTATCCCCGGCATCAAGGTCGACGCCGGCGCCAAGCCGCTGGCCGGCTTTCCCGGCGACACCATCACCGAGGGCCTCGACGGCCTGCGCGAACGCCTTGCCGACTATTACAAGCTCGGCGCCCGCTTTGCCAAATGGCGCGCGGTGATCGACATCGATGTTGCCAAGGGCGTGCCTTCCGCCACGTCGATCGGCTCGAACGCCCATGCGCTCGCCCGTTACGCCGCGCTTTGCCAGGAGGCCGGCATCGTGCCGATCGTCGAGCCGGAGGTGCTGATGGACGGCGCCCACGACATCGACACCTGCTACGAGATCAGCAAGGCGACACTGACAAAGTTGTACACCGAGCTCTATGCGGCCCGCGTCGTGCTCGAAGGCACCATCCTGAAACCGAACATGGTCCTTGCCGGCAAGAAATCGGGCAAGGTCAGCAGCCCCGAGGAAGTCGCCGAAAAGACCATAAAACTGTTCCGCGAGACGGTGCCGGCCGCGATCGGAGGCATCGCCTTCCTGTCAGGCGGACAAACGGACGAGCAGGCGACCGCCAACCTCAATGCCATCAACGCTATCGGCCCGCATCCGTGGAAGCTGACCTTCTCCTACGGCCGCGCCTTGCAGGCCGCTCCGCAGAAGGCCTGGAGCGGCAAGCCGGCGAACGTCGCCGCCGCACAGGCCGCCTTCGCCCATCGCGCCCACATGAACCATCTGGCAGCGCTTGGACAATGGCAGCCGACGCTGGAGCAAGCCGCCTGACGGAATTCAGGTTGCGTTCCCTCCGACCCGGGCCATGTGCCCGGGTTTGTTTGAAAGCAGCAAGGTCTGCGATTTCCTGCAACTAAAAATGCAGCTCTGTGTCGGCATTCCTCGCTGCCGATCGTCCTCCGTGAAAAGAGGAGCAGACCTATGCCAAACAACAAGACCGTATCGCAGGAAAAATGGTTTCAGGCGCACAAGGCGCATCTGGCGCGCGAAAAGGAATTGACGCGCTTTCGCGACCGCGTCGCCGCCGAACGCCGCGAACTGCCGTGGCTGAAGATCCGCAAGGACTACGTCTTCGAGACCGAGCAGGGGCCAAAGAAACTGCCTGACCTGTTTGGCGGCAACAGCCAGCTGATCATCTACCATTTCATGTTCGGCCCCGGTGCCGACTATCGTTGCGAGGGCTGCTCGTTCCTTGCCGACCACATCGACGGTGCCAACCAGCATCTCAGGCACCACGACGTCTCGCTCGTGGTGGTTGCGCGGGCGCCGCTGGCCGAGCTTCTGCCCTACAAGCAGCGCATGGGCTGGAAATTCGACTGGGTGTCGTCGTACGCTTCGGACTTCAACTTCGACATGCAGGTGTCATTCACCGACAAGCAGATCGCGGCCGGCGACACGACCTACAATTTCGAGCGGCGCGCGCGGCAATCGAAGGATCTTCCCGGCACCAGCGTGTTCTATCGCGACGAGAAAGGCGACATCTTCCTGACTTTTATCTCGCGCTCCAGAGGCGGCGATCCGCTGATCGGCGCCTATCACTATCTCGACCTGACGCCGAAGGGTCGCAACGAAACCGGTCCCCACCATAGCCTGGTGGACTGGGTGCGGCTGCACGACGAATATGCGGATACGCCCGAGATGCAGGACAGCTGCTGCCATTGACGACGGGCGGTCACCCAAGGTCTTTCGCCTTCGGCCCGACATGCGCTAAGTGCTGTTCGCTATGCCCTAAAAGGGACTTGCCATGCGGCGCTTTCCGACCCTTCTCACCTGGCTCGCCTTTCCGGTTTATGTCTGGCAAGGACTTGGCGTGCGTCGCCGCACCGCCCGCATGCTGCCGGCACAAGGTCCGGTCATGCACGAGATATCTGGCCTGGCGCCAGCAATCTCGGTTCTGGTGCTTGGCGATTCCTCCGCCGCCTCGGTCGGCATCGGCAATTCCGAAAACGGATTGGCCGCGCAA
Organism: Mesorhizobium sp. M1006; assembly: GCF_040318825.1. Lineage (NCBI taxonomy): Bacteria > Pseudomonadati > Pseudomonadota > Alphaproteobacteria > Hyphomicrobiales > Phyllobacteriaceae > Mesorhizobium > Mesorhizobium sp. M1006. The sequence goes on along the minus strand of NZ_JAMYMZ010000018.1, from coordinate 94,281 downwards.
CTGGCAGTTCTGATTGCGCAACGCACCGGCCGCACCGTGCGCTGGCGGGCGGCCGGCTTCAACTCGGCAACCTCTGGCCAGATCCGCGATCATGTGCTGCCCAATCTATCGGCCGATCCGTGGACGCATATCGTGCTGGCCGTCGGTACCAACGACACCAAGAATTTTCATTCGGTACCGCGCTTCAAGCGCGAGTTTGGCGGCCTGCTCTACGCGCTGCGCGCCAAATGGCCGGAAGCGCGCGTGGTGTGGTCGCCGGTGCTGGAGTTCACCCGGGCTCCGGCAATGCCGCCATTGCTCGGCAAGATCCTCGAAATCCGCGCCGTCGAGGTGAACCGGATGGGCGAGCGCCTTTGCCTCGAACGCGGCGCCATACCGGCGCCCCGGCTGCCGATCACGGATGCCGATGCCGGCTTCGCATCGGATGGATTTCACGCTTCGGAAGCCGGCTACCGAGCCTGGGCGGAACATCTGGTCAGCCTGGTGCTCGCCAACGAACCGGGCGTCGCGTAGCGGGCCGCCCGCACTAAAGCGCGTCGCATTCGATTGGCCTCATCCGACGCGCTTCAGGTTCTTGTTTTTATGCATGTCGTTGTCGCAAAACCGCTGCACACTTTTGCGCGACATGCATTACGTCCAGTGCCCGAGCACCGCCGTAATCGAAATCGCCGCCATCGCCAGCAGCGCCAGCTTCCAGAAATCGCTGCGCCGCTTCAGCCCGGGCCAGCCGAGCGGCTTGATGAGCTGGATGACCATCATGAAGATGATGACGAGCGCGAGAAGTTTCGACATGCAGCCTTTGATCAGCATCGCGGCTGGCTGTCAAAGCGGCTCCGGGATCGCCGGCTTCCACTGCGGCAAGCCTCTTTTCAGCACTGCCTTGTCACTTCGATGGATAAATCGGAACGCCGGTCATGAGAGCCGCACCCTCCTGACAGACTGCTGTCAGCAGGGGTGTGCGATAGTGCCTGCATCGAAAGAGAGGAGACCAGCCATGAACGGTATTACCATTCTGCGTAGCGTGCAGCACTATGTCGGCAAGATCCGGACGATCCGCAATGAGATCCGCACCCAGCGATTCATGAACACCCTGCCTGCGGACATCCGCAAGGATATTGGTTGGCCGGACATGTATGGCGACCGCCGCAATGGCGGCAATTGAGGCAAGCTTTCTGCGTGGCGTTTGGATGCGACCTGGCGACGAGCTGAAATGGGCATGCTGAAGCCTCCTGACAGTATGGTGTCAGGAGGCTCGTGCCATAGTGCGATGGCCGCCGGAGCCGGATGGCCGAGAGGACGATCGATGAAAAGCTGGAACGACAGGCTGAACACGCCTGGCATCAACGGCATAACACCGTCGCCACGCACCATCGGCGACGTCATCGAAGGCCAGCCGATGCTGGTTCCTACAGCTCGCCAGGTCCATGCATTCATCCGCTCCATCCCCGAAGGCATGGACATGAATGTCCGCGCTTTGCGCACCGCTCTCGCCATCGAGCACGGTGCCGAGATGACATGTCCGGTCACCATCGGCTATCATCTGCGCACCGTCGCCGAGGCCGCCAACGAGGATCTTGAGGGTGGTATGGCGCTGGGCGACGTTGCGCCGTTCTGGCGGGTGGTCGGCGCAAACCCGCCGACAACGAGTAAACTGTCCTTCGGCGCGGCCTTCGTCGCCGCGCAGCGCAAGCGCGAAGGGCTGGAACGATAGACGCCGAGGGACCATACGATGCGCCGCGCCGACAGGCTCTTCCAGATCGTGCAGCATCTGCGTGGTGGTCGTCTGGTCACCGCCCAGAAGCTGGGCACGTGGCTCGAGGTTTCCGAGCGGACGATCTATCGCGACATCGCAGACCTGCAGTCGACCGGCGTGCCGATCGACGGCGAGGCCGGTGTCGGCTACATGATGAGGGAGGGTTTCGATCTTCCGCCGCTGATGTTCACGCGTGACGAGATCGTCGCGCTGGTCGCCGGCGCCCGCATGGTGCGCGCCTTTGGCGGCGCGGCCATGGCGCGAGCCGCCGACGAGGCGCTGGTCAAGATAGGCGCCGTGTTGCCCGACGCCGAAAAGGACCGCATCGCCCGTACCGAGATCCACACGCCGATGTGGGTGGTAAGCGATGCCGCCCGCGAAGCCATCGACCTGATCGAGCGGTCCATCGAGAAACGTCAGGTGCTGACCATCGACTATTCGGATGAGGCCGGCCGCAGCACCGCGCGCGACATCCGCCCGCTCGGCCTGTGGTTCTGGGGCAAGGTGTGGACCTTGGTCGCCTGGTGTGAGATGCGCGGCGATTTCCGCGCCTTCCGCATCGACCGCATCGCCTCGGTGGTCATCGCCGGCCGCACCTTCAAGCCGGAGCGCGGCAAGCAGCTCGCTGATTTCTATCGCGCGGTGGAGCGCAGCGAGGATTACGGCATGGCGCCGGACCGGGCGGCGCGAAGCTGACACGGAAGATCACAAAAAAAGCCCGCTTGAAAGCGGGCTTTTAGTTTTGGATGCCAGACCTATTCCTCTTCGTCGGCGTCCTTGTCCTTCGACTTCAGCGCCGAAAGCTTGGCGAAGACGGCGTTGGCGTCAAGTTCGCGGTCCTCGTCCTTCGGCTTTTCGGGCGCCGGCACCAGCCGTTCGGTCAAGGCGGCCGGCAGCAGCGTATCGCCGACCGGCTGCGCCTGCTCGCGGCCGCGCGAGGCGCGGTTGATTTCCATATCGAGGTCGATCTGCGACGTCAGGCCGAGCGTCACCGGATCCATCGGCTGGAGATTGGCGGAGTTCCAGTGCTTTCTGTCGCGGATCTGGTCGATCGTCGACTTCGTTGTGCCGACAAGGCGGGCAATCTGCGCATCCTTGAGCTCGGGATGGTTGCGCACCAGCCAGAGGATGGCGTTGGGCCGGTCCTGGCGCTTCGACAGCGGTGTGTAGCGCGGACCCTTGCGTTTGGATTCCGGCACCCGCACCTTGGGATCGGAGAGCTTCAGCCGGTGGTTGGCGTCCTTCTCGGCGCGCGCGATCTCGTCGCGAGTGAGCTGGCCGGTCATGATCGGGTCCATGCCCTTGATGCCTTGCGCCGACTCGCCGTCGGCGATCGCCTTGACCTCAAGCGGATGCAGTCCGCAGAACTGCGCGATCTGCTCGAAGGAAAGCGCTGTGTTGTCAACCAGCCAGACGGCGGTCGCCTTTGGCATCAGCAGCGTATTGGCCATTACAAAAATCCTTCTCGTTCGCCCGCGTTCCCGCGCGGGCGGTGGTTTAGAGCCACCAAAATGGGAAAATCGCGGTCTATATAACCGCTCGCTCGCCGTTTCGCAATGTTTTTGGCAGGCGCGCGTCAAGGACGGCACGGCAGCGCGACCAGCAGACCGCGAAGGGTCGGCAGATGACGCCATGCAGTCGAAACCTTCAAAAAGACAAAGCCCGCCAGACCAAGGTCGGGCGGGCTCGGAACCGGCGACGGAAATCCGTCTGCTGCGGCTCTGGCTTCTAAAGCTTGATCCCGAACCGCGGCTCGGCGTTGCCGAAAAGCGGCGCCCGGTCTTCGAGCGGGATCGTGCTCGAGATCAAAGCCCTTTGCGGGCGATTCTCTCGATGTCGCCGCGGTTGATGCCGAGGTCGTTGAGCTGACGAGCATTCAGCCGGTTCAGTTCGCGCACGGTTTCGTTGTACATGCGCCAGTTACGGAAAGCGCGGATCGGGTTCATGATAGTCCTCCATCGTTTTGATGCCGCGTAAATAGGCATCGGCGATGAAAAATTGAACAGACGCTTTTGCATGGCCGCAATGCGTTTGTTGCATTGCACCATTAAGCTTTCGTTCAGCCTGTTTGCGGGCCGTCAGGCGACATCGAGCACAATCTTGCCGATGTGCTCACCCTCCTCCATCCGCTCATGCGCCCGCCACGCTTCCTTGAGCGGGAAGATCGTATCCATCACCGGCGCAACCTTGCGCGTGCCGAGCAGCGGCCAAACCTGCGCCTCGAGCGCAGCCGCAACTGCCGCCTTGAACTCCACGGTGCGTGGCCTGAGCAGCGATCCTGTGTGCACGAGCCGCTTGGCCATGATCTTGAAGAAATCGGCGCTCGCCACTGCCCCGCCCTGCGTCGCGATCTGGACGATGCGGCCTTCCATGGCTGCAGCCTCATAGTTTCGCGCCACATAGTCGCCGCCGACCATGTCGAGGATGACATTGGCACCCTTGCCGCCGGTTGCCTCCTTGACTGCGGCGACGAAGTCCTCCTCGCGGTAGTTGATCGCCCGGTCGGCGCCGAGCTTGAGGCAGGCGTCGCATTTCTCCTTGCTGCCGGCGGTGGTGACGACATAGGCGCCGAAAGCAGCAGCAAGCTGGATCGCCGTGGTGCCGATACCCGACGAGCCGCCATGCACGAGCAGTGTCTCGCCGCTCTTCAGGCCGCCGCGCTCGAAGACATTGTGCCAAACAGTGAAGTAGTTTTCCGGCAGCGCCGCCGCTTCGGTGTAGGTAAAGCCGGCGGGCAGCGGCAGCACGCTGCCGGCGTGCACTCTGACATATTCGGCATAGCCGCCGCCCGCCGTCAGCGCACAGACCCGGTCGCCGACGCGCCAGCGCGATATCTCGTCACCAAGGGCAGCGACTTCGCCTGCTGCTTCCAGCCCCGGCAGATCCGACGCTCCCGGCGGTGGCGGATAGGCGCCCTTGCGCTGTTGCACGTCCGGCCGGTTGACGCCGGCGGCCCGCACCCGGATCAGGATCTCGCCGGGACCGGGAACCGGTACGTCGCGGGTTTCCGGTTTCAGCACCCGCGGCCCGCCCGGTTCCGATATGGCGATCGCCATCATCTTCGCCGGAATTTTCTGTGCGTTCGCCATGAATTTTCCCGTCGTGCTCCGCCGGTTTCTCGTGCCAGCTCTTGCCCGCCATTTGCATCCATACCCTTGCCCTATGTATGCTCATTGGCAAATCAGGCAAATGGGCAATCACGGAGGAGCGACGATGGCGATCTTCGACGACGAACCCAAGAAGAAAGCGCGCCCGCACGAGATCGGGCAGGATCTGTCGCTGCTTTCCGTCGATGAATTGTCCGAACGGATCGGCATCCTGCGCGACGAGATCGCCCGGCTGGAAGCCGAGCTCAAGACCAAGGGCTCGACCAAGTCGGCGGCAGAGGCGCTGTTTCGCCGCGGGTAGTTACTGCGGGTAATTCCAAAAGCTCGGGCACGCCGCCGAAAAGCCCGAATGCCGCTGTCTCCAGACTTGTGCCCAAAACCCCAGCCGGATTGAAAAATGTTCGCAAGCTACAGACCGATCCTCTCGCTGCTGCGCGGCACCGCGTTCCTGTTGGCGGCATCTGGACTGCACGGTCTGCTGTTGCCGCTGCGCGGCCAGGTGGAGGGCTTCTCGACGGCATCGCTCGGCCTGATGGGCACGGCTTGGGCCGGCGGCTTCGTCACCGGCTGCTTCTTTGCGCCACGCATCGTGCGCCGCGCCGGTCATGTCAGGGCTTTCGGCGCCTTTGCCGCATCGGGAGCGATCGTCGCACTGCTCACCGGCCTGATCATCGACGAATATACCTGGATCCTGCTGCGCGCCTTCACCGGCTTCACCATGGCCGGCGCCTTCATGGTCATCGAAAGCTGGCTCAACGAGAAGGCCACCAACGAAAACCGCGGCACCGTCTTCGGCCTCTACATGATGGTCACCTATGCCTCGATCATGGGCGGTCAGATGATCGTTGCCGGCGGCGATGTGAGATCGGCGTCGCTGTTCATGATCACCGGCATTCTGTTCTGCCTGTCGCTGATCCCGACAGCGGTCTCGACGGCGTCTCACCCCAAGCCGCTGCAGGACGTGTCGCTTGACGTCAAGGGGCTCTACGTCAATTCGCCGGTGTCGGCGATCGCTTGCGTGCTGATCGGCATCGCCAACGGCGCCTGGGGTACACTTGGTGCCGTCTATGGAGCGCGCATCGGCATCTCGACAGCCGAGATCGCGCTGATGATGAGCCTCGTGGTCATCGCCGGCGCTGCCATGCAGCTTCCGGCCGGGCGGCTCTCCGACACGACGGACCGTCGTTTCGTGCTGGCGGGCGCGGCCTGCGGCGCTGCGCTGTTTGCCATCGCCATCTTCCTGTTCGAACCGCGCTCCGGCGTCTTCGTCATCGTCTGCACCGCCGCCTACGGCGCCTTCGCCTACACGCTCTATTCGATCGCGGTGGCGCATGCCAATGACCATGCGCGATCGGAGGACTTCGTCAAAGTGTCGGGCGGCCTGCTGCTGCTTTATGGCTTCGGCACGATGATCGGTCCGCTGGTGGCCGCCGGCCTGATGGGCTGGATGCGCCCTGAGGGGCTGTTCCTGGCCACTGCGCTCGCGCATCTCAGCCTGGCTGGCTATACGCTGCTGCGCATCAGCCGTCGCGCGCCGGTGCCGATCGAAGGCCGCGATGCCTTCAAGACCCAGCCCGCCGATCGCTCGGTGACGCCGGAAGCGTTGCGGCTCGACCCGCGCAGAAAAGCTGAAGCCGACAGTTGAGATTCGAGGCGCTTTGCCCCACAAATAAGGCATGATGCTTTCCGACGCCTTCATGGCGATTGCCGATCCCAACCGGCGCCATCTCTTGGAAGAGCTCCGGCGCGGACCGAAGACCGTCAACGAATTGGCATCCGGCTTGCCGGTGTCCCGCCCGGCCGTTTCGCAGCACCTGAAGGTGCTGCTTGATGCGGGGTTGGTCAACGCCAAGCCGGAAGGCACCAGGCGCGTCTATACGGTCAGCAATGCCGGCTTCCTGAAGCTCAACATCTGGCTTGACCAGTTCTGGGATGCGGAGCAGCTCGGTTCACCCGGAAGCTGAGAGGCATCGTCAGCGCGTCGAGCAACTATGCAGCATCGGGCCTAGAGTATCCGTGTTGGTCAAGGGAGAGATGGTGTCCAGGTCCGATTGTCCCTGAGTAGTGCGTTTGCGAGGATGATGAACCACTCTAGCCATTGTTGTAGGGGAAGAGCTTGAAATACGGCTGCGCTTCCTCGATCACACGGGCAACCGAGGGGCGTTGCAGCAACCGGTCGTGATAGCGCCTGACCGCAGGATATTCGTCTCCGAACGGCTCGACCTTGTTGGCGTAGAACAGCGCGGGGGCGGCAGCGCAGTCGGCCATGGTGAAGCTCGCACCCACCGCCCATGTCGTCGACTGCATGTCCTGTTCAATGATGGCGTAGGAGCTGCGCAGCTGGGCGCGGGCCTGCTCGACGCCGAACGGATCGGTCTTGCCCTCCGGCCGCAGCCGGTCACCAACGATCTTCTGCATCGGTTCCTGGACATAGAAGTCATAGAAGCGGTCGGCAAGCCGGGTCTGGCGAGCGAGATCGAGATCGGCGGGGATCAGTTCGACCGGCCCAGGATAATACGCGTTGAGATATTCGATGACGATCGTCGATTCCGGCACGGTCCGGTCCAGCGCTTCATCGCGCAGCACCGGCATCTTGCCGAGCGGCCACAATTTCAGAAACGCCGCGCGCGACTGTTCATTGCCGAGATCGACAACGACCGATGTGAATGGCGTGCCGTTCTCATAGAGCGCGATCAGCGGTTTCCAGCAGAAGGAGGCCAGCGGATGAAGATGCATCGTCAGGGACATTTTTGCTCCTATCTTTGGTGCTTCGTCTCGCGGGCATCCGGTGTCAAGGTTCGGCCCGCTGCTACGTGGCCCGGCTGTGGGCGACGATCGCATCGATGATCGCGGCCCAATCGTCGGGATGCAGCTCGTGGCCGCCGCCCTCGATCCGGACCAGTCTTGCACCGGCGACCGCGTCGGCAAGAGCGGCGCCATGCTCGGCTGGAAAGATCGGATCGTCGGTGCCGTGGACAACGAGGAGCGGAATCTTCATCTCGTGCAGCCGCCCCGTCCAGTCCTCGCCGCTCCGATCTTCGCCGCCCTTGAGCATGAAGTGATTGGTCGCGCTGAGAAAGCCGCCGGACCGGTCGTAGTCCTGTTCCACGAACGCTCTCGTCCGCGCCTCATCGAACGGATGCGCGGTGCCGGCGAGCGCACGCGCGTTTTTGACCATGAAATCGACCGCTTGGCCACGGTCAGACCAGTCGACCTTCGCGCCTTCGGCCGAATGTTTCCTATAGGCCTCGGTGGTTCCGGGCAAATGCGACGTATCGATGCCCAAGGGCGAGCTGCTGATCACCGTCAGCGAAGTGACACGCGACGGGTATTTCAACGCAACGAGCTGCGCGATCATGCCGCCCATCGACATGCCGACCACGTGCGCCTTTCGGATTCCCTGGTCGTCAAGGACGCGGACGGCATCGTCCACCATGTCGTCGAATGTATAAGGCGGCTCGCCCGGCGCGTATTTGGTCGAACGGCCGGTATCGCGATTGTCATAGCGGATCACGAAGCGACCCTCGCCGGCCAGCTTCCGGCAAAACGCTTCGGGCCACCAAAGCATGGAAGCCATCGCGCCCATGATCAACAACACCGCCGGATGGGCCGGATCGCCGAACGTCTGGGATGCGATTTCGGGGTGTTCGGCGTTTTTCATGGCTTTCCTCCTTGGGCTTCCAATCCGATTGCATTTTGCAATCAGTTGCACGATATTAAAACCGATACGATAATGCAACCGGTTTTTGGAGATTCGCATGAACATCGATCGTCGGTCCGGATGCCCCATCAACCTGTCGCTCGAAGTGTTCGGTGACCGGTGGAGCCTGATCATCCTTCGCGACATCATCTTCGGCGGCAGACGCCACTTTCGCGAACTGCTCAACGGCTCGATGGAGGGCATCGCCTCCAACATCCTCGCCGACCGGCTGAAGCGGCTGATGGAGCTCGGCATGCTGACCAAGGCGGACGATCCCTCCCACAAGCAAAAGGCGATCTACAGCCTGACCGAAATGGCGATTACGCTGGTGCCGATCCTGGCGCATCTCGGCGCCTGGGGCCGCGTCTGGCTGCCGGTCAGCGAAGAGCTCTCTATCCGTGCCGAGCTTCTGGAAAAAGGCGGCCCGCCGATGTGGGATAAGTTCATGAACGAGTTGCGCCACGAGCATCTGGGTGCGTCTCCCGCCCCATCTGGACCCACCGTCCGCGCGACTTTGCAGGCCGGATACGATGCGGTAGTCGCCCGCAAGGCGGAGCGAGTTGGCTGCGATCCGGCGCCATGACCAACTTATTTTCCCAATTGCGGGCTGGCTCTGCTATCAAGGGACTGAAGATAATTTACGGATTGGATAACGCTCTTGGTCGAGAACTCTAAGGACACTGCCCGTGCGCGGGCCGATTTGCGTTTCAAGAAACAGGAAGAGGCAGCCACGGTTCGCCAGAAGGCGATGGCGGAATATGTCGCCGAGAGCGACGCTCGCCAAGCCAAGACCAACAAGCTGCGGGCGCTGCGCCTCGCCAAGGAAGCGGAAGACCTGGCCAATGCGCCTCCGGCCCCGGTGAAGAAGCCTCGCGCCAAGAAGAAATAGGCCGGCGCTCCCAGAATCCATGCTTCCTTCCGCACGCGAAACAGTTCACTCGGAGTCTGTTCTGACGGCTGATAACTGGCGCGTTCAGGAGACGGCCATGACCGCACTGACGCTCGACAAAGCCCTTGAAATCAACGCCGCCGCCTTTGCCAAGGGTGCCTAGCTCAAGCTCAGGCGCTTGGCGTCTCGGTGCTCGACGCCGGCGCCCATCTGGTCGCGTTCCAGCGTCAGGACGGCGCCTCGTTCCTGCGTCCGCAAATGTCGGCCGGCAAGGCCTATGGCGCGCTCGCTATCGGCATGGGCCCGCGCCGGGTGGAAGCTTTCGCCAAGGAGCGCCCGCATCTGATCGCCGACATCTCCGACGTGTCGGGCGCGCGCGCGGCGTGCTGATCCGCGACAACGCCGGCACGATCATCGGCGCCATCGGTATTTCCGGCGACACGTTCGACAATGATGAAACGGCAGCCATCGCCGGCTCGAGGCGGCTGGCTTCACCGCTGACCCGGGCTGAGCCGGGATCCTTAATTCATATTGATGTCGCGGGTGGCCGACCGCATCGACACCGAAAAGCCGGCCAGCACGTCGATCAGCGCTATGACCATCAGTGTGAAGAAGACGGAATGGGCGGCGCCCTTCACCAGCAGGAACTCGACCAGATAGGCCACAAAGACGAAGGTCGACAAAAGATGGTCCATGATCGAGGCACTTGTCGTGCGCGTCGACTTCACCACTTCGACGAACAAGAAGATCAGTGCGATCAGCACGATGAGGTCGCCGAGGGTCATCGAGAACACGCCACCCGACATCATCCGGACCGAAAACATTTCGGTGGCCCACGGATCGTCGCCGCTGCCGAATATTCCCAGAAGCCCAAGATTGTAGAGGATGAAAGGCACGATCAGCAGCGGGATGGCACCGAACATGTGGCGGCTCCGGTTGGACTGATCTTTGTAGAGTGCGCCCGGCGTTCGCCGTCAAGAATTTTCGTGCGGCCGATAAACACGGACAAAGACGGCGTGAAACAACAATGTCAGGCCCGGCTGATACGATCAGTTGTCGCAAACGCAAAAAGACCGGCCAATGGCCGGTCGCTTCGCAACCCAATAAACCGTCGAAAGCTCTATCAGCTTTCCTTCGGCTCCAGAACCTGGCGACCGCGATACATGCCGGTCTTCAGGTCGATATGGTGCGGACGGCGCATCTCGCCGGAGTTCTTGTCCTCGACATAGGTCGGGGCCTTCAGTGCGTCGGCAGAACGGCGCATGCCGCGCTTCGACGGAGAGGTTTTTCGTTTCGGAACGGCCATGGATATGCTCCACTACATGGTCAAAACGCCCCGGCGGCCCTCGTGAAAGGGCCACATCAGGGGCCGGAATCTGAGAAAGTCGGGTGCCTATACACGCCCGACGGCGTTTTGGCCAGCGTCGCCGTGTTTTTTTTTGACACTATCGCAGGCAACCGACATAGGCGCCGGCGCGGCCGGCGCGCCGTTCGATCAACGCGGCAAGCCGCCTCAGTCCCGGCCCGGGCTTCGCCGGATTGCGCACGATCGGATTCGGCAAGGTGACGGCAAGCAGCGCTGCCTGCCGGCGCGACAGCTGTTTAGCCGAGACGCCGAAATGATGCTGGGCGGCGGCCTCGATGCCGTAGATGCCCGGTCCCCATTCGGCGATGTTGAGGTAGATCTCCATGATCCGCCGTTTCGACAGCACCGCATCGAAATAGACGGCCAGCGGCAGTTCGACGACCTTACGGACCGAGCCCAACGGCCGCGACCATAGATAAAGATTCTTTACCGTCTGCATGGTGATGGTCGAGGCGCCACGTGTCATCTCGCCGGCGAGCGCATCGTCGACGACGCCGCGCAACTCGCCCAGATCGACGCCGCGATGGAAACAGAACTGCCCGTCCTCCGACATGATTATCGAATATGCCAGCACCGGCGCGACATCGTCGATGGAAACCCAGCGCCGATCGTAGCCGGAAAACGTCGCCAGGTCCTTCAGCATCAATGTCGACACCGGATGCACGAATGACGGCAGATACAGGAAGGTCAGCACCACCGGCACCAACGCCAGCACGACGGCGACGGCAATGCCGCGCCGGACCCAGCGTTGAAGACCGATGCGGCTGCCGCGTCTCGGTCTCGCCATGTCCAACCCTTCGGTTTCGTGATCGACGATCGGTTCCGCCAAGCCACCCAGTCCGCGCTACTCCCTGCCCCCGGCATAATGGCGCTTGGCTTCTTGCGCAATGTCTGAGTGTCGGCTACCGCTCCCGACCATGACGAAAGACGACCAAATGGCGTTCGAAGCTGCACTTATTGCCCGGGCAGTTCCGCTCGAGGCGCTGCTGAGGCGGTTGCTCGACGGACGGACGCTTTCGGGCGAGGTCGCGCGGCCCGAACGCCTGATGGCGGCAATGCGACATGGCGTGCTGAACGGCGGCAAACGACTGCGTCCCTTCCTGGTCATGGAAAGTGCTGCACTGTTTTCAGCCGACGGCGAGGCGGCGCTGCGCGTCGCGGCGGCGCTCGAATGCGTGCACTGCTATTCGCTCATCCATGACGATCTGCCGGCCATGGACGACGACGATTTGCGCCGCGGCCAGCCGACCGTGCACAGGGCTTTCGATGAGGCGACCGCCATTCTTGCGGGCGACGCCTTGCTGACACTTGCCTTCGACATCCTTGCCGACGAGGCGACAATGCTGCCGGCCGAGCGCAGGGCAACGCTGGTGCTGGCACTGGCCCGCGCCGCCGGGGCGGGAAGCATGGTCGGCGGCCAGATGCTCGATCTCGAAGCCGAACAAAGCCGGCCGGACGAGGCCGGCATCATCCGGCTTCAGGCGATGAAAACCGGTGCGCTGATCCGCTTTGCCTGCGAAGCGGGCGCTATCCTTGCCGGCGCGCCGTCGGGCGACCGCGAAAGGCTGGCCGAGTTCGGCTCGGCGATCGGGCTTGCCTTTCAGCTTGCCGACGATCTGCTCGACCTGACCGCCGACGCGCATCAGATGGGCAAGGCGACCGGCAAGGATGCCGCGGCCGGCAAGGCGACGCTGGTCGCGCTGCACGGACCGGACTGGGCGCGGGGCCAGCTCCATGGCCTCGTTGACCAGGCTCATGCGTTGCTCGAACCTTTTGGCGAGCAAGCTGCGCTTCTGAAACAAGCGGCGCAGTTCGTAGCGGCCCGCAACAATTAAGCGCGCCCCTATGGCGCGCCGGAGAATTGGCGACTGATCGGCCGAACGTCCTCGCAACCGGCCGATCGGGATCATTTCCGGCGATGTCGGACCACATGGACCCGCCACACCAGTTGCCGAGCCATTCTTCAGCCTCGCGGCAGGGTTCCGCGGCTCGGGTGGACAGCGGTCAGCCTTCGCCAGTTGTCTTTTCCACCACGGGCTGCGGAACCGGTTCCATCTCGGCCGCCGCCTCGACCGCCCGCGCCTCGGCCGGCTTGCGCCGGTTGCGGATGAAGGCGGCGATGCGGTCGCGGATTTCGCCGGCGCTGAGAAACACCGGAACGCGCGCCACCGGCGCGGTCGGCTCAAAGGACAGGCCAAGGCCGGTGATCCTGCCCTTGTCGTCGACGTCGCGGACGATCAGCTCGATCGGACCGAGCAGCACGCGGTCGGCGTATTCGGCGTGGCCGCCGAGCCGGGTAGTGACCAGGTCGCCAATGCTGAGCTTGCGTTCCGCTTCGGTCAGGCCCGGCGCGTAGGCGGTCTCCAGTTCCTCGGCGGGGCGTGACGGATCGACGGCGAAGGCGCCGAAGAAATCAGCGTCCTCGGGATCGACCACGGCACGGCTAGCGAACAGCTTGTCGAGCAGGCGCGGATAGCGGTCCGGCACGAAGATGTAGACATGGTCGCCGGCGGTCAGCCTGCCCATGTCCTGGAAGCGCATCGAGCGTCCGTCGCGCAGCACCAGCGAGGGCCGCGCCCAGCGCGGAATGCGCTCGCCGCGCGCCACCGGGCTGCCGGGCGCCACGCGGTAGGCAAGCAGCTCGTGATGGGCGGAACCCGGCAGTTCGAGTTCGACCTTGTCCAGCGGCCCGAGGCGGGCCGGCACGATCAGGCCGAGGCGGCGCGCCAGCGGGCCGACGGTCCATCCCTGCACGACCAGCGAGACCAGCACGACGATGAAGGCGATGTTGAAGATGAAGCGGCCGTTCTCCAGGCCGCCGAGCATCGGGGTGATGGCGAGCAGGATCGACACGGCGCCGCGCAGGCCGACCCAGGAGATGAAGGCGATCTCGGGGCGCGGCAGGCGAAACGGGATCAGGCAGAGCCAGACGGCGATCGGCCGCGCGACGAAGATCAGGAACAGGCCGAGCAGCACCGCCGGCACCAGGAGCGCCGGAAATTGTGACGGCGTGGCGAACAGGCCGAGGATCAGGAACATGATGATCTGCGCCAGCCACGACATGCCGTCCTGAAAGCGCTTGAGGATGGTGACGGCGCGGATGTCGGAATTGCCGGCAACCAGGCCGGCGAGATAGACCGCCAGGAAGCCGGAGCCGCCAATGGCGCCGGCGGCGGCGAACACCATCAGCGACAAGGTCAGCACGAAGATCGGCAGCAGGCCGTGATCGAGATTGAGCCGGTCGACGAGGCGCACGATGGCGAGGCCGCCGAGCACGCCGACAACGGCGCCAAGCCCCATACTGATGAGGAAGCCGAGGAAAAGGTCGGTAACCAGCATCTTGGCTTCAGGGTTGGCGTGAGCCGCGATGATCTCGACCAGGGTGATGGTCAGGAAGATGGCGATCGGATCATTGGTGCCGGACTCCACTTCGAGCGTGGAGCGCACACGCTCGCGCAGATTGATCTCGCCGGCGCGCAGCAGGAAGAAGACCGCTGCCGCGTCGGTCGAGGCGACGGCAGCACCCAGCAGGAAGGATTCCAGCCAGGTGAGATCGAGAAAATAGTGGGCGGCGGCACCGAACAGGCCGGTGGTCAGCAACACGCCGAAGGTTGCCAGCGACAGCGCCGGTGCTGCCGCCTGCCGCAAGGCGTTGAGCGGCGTGCCGAAACCGGAATCGAACAGGATGACGGCCAGCGCCAATGAGCCGGCAAAATAAGCCAGCCGCGCATTGTCGAACTCGATGCCGAGGCCGTCGGTTCCGGTGGCGAGGCCGATGCACAAAAACAGCAGCAGGAGAGGGGCGCCGAAGCGGAAGGCGATCAGGCTCGAAAACGCGGCGGCAACGACGAGCGCGGTGCCGACCAGCGTTACGAGATAGATCGCATGCTCCATCCGAATTTGCCCCTCACATTCGTGTCCCTCTCGAATTGCGGGAGAGTGAGGCGAAGACGTGACCAGTGCAAGGCGGGAGGGTGGCTTTTTGGTCTATGCCGCTGATTTTCGCAGGTTTTGACGCCCGGAGCGCAATCGCGCCGACCAAAGCGTGGGGCGGTCCTGCTCCAACAAAAACGCCCGGACGAAGCCGGGCGTTTCAGGTCGCGATGGGGAAGATCAGGCGATGGTCTTGCCGAAGGCGACCGCTGTGTCGCCCATGCGGTTGGAGAAGCCCCATTCATTGTCGTACCAGGACAGGACCGAAACGAAGTTGCCATCCATGACCTTGGTTTGGTCGAGCGCCATGACCGAGGAACGCGGATCGTGGTTGAAGTCGATCGAGACATTCGGATGGTGAGTGACGCCGAGAATGCCCTTCAGCTTGCCGTTGGAAGCGGCGATCACCGCCTCGTTGATTTCCTGCACGGTGGTCGAACGCTTGGCGATGAATTTGAAGTCGACGACCGACACGTTGGGGGTCGGCACGCGGATCGAGATGCCGTCGAGCTTGCCCTTGAGGTCGGGCAGCACCAGCCCGATCGCCTTGGCCGCACCGGTCGAGGTCGGGATCTGCGACAGGGCCGCGGCACGGGCGCGGTAGAGATCCTTGTGCATGGTGTCCAGCGTCGGCTGGTCGCCGGTGTAGGAGTGGATCGTAGTCATCATGCCCTTTTCGATGCCGACGGCGTCGTGCAGCACGGCCGCCAGCGGCGCCAGGCAGTTGGTGGTGCAGGACGCGTTGGAGATGACGATGTGGTCCTTGGTCAGCTTGTCGTGGTTGATGCCATAGACGACAGTGAGGTCGGCGCCCTCGGCCGGCGCCGAGACGACGACGCGCTTGGCGCCGGCAGTCAGGTGCGCGGCGGCCTTGTCGCGCGCGGTGAAGATGCCGGTGCATTCGAGCGCGATGTCGATGCCGAGTTCCTTCCACGGCAGCTGCGTCGGATCCTTGATCGCGGTGACCTTGAATTTTTCCTTGCCGACGGTGATCTGGTCGCCGGAGACCGTCACTTCATGCGGGAAGCGGCCATGCACGCTGTCGTAGCGCAAGAGATGCGCGTTGGTCTCGACAGGACCGAGGTCGTTGACGGCGACGACGTCGATGTCCTTGCGGCCGGATTCATGGATGGCGCGCAGGATGTTGCGGCCGATGCGGCCGAATCCGTTGATGGCAACTCTGACGGTCATTGTTCTCTCCCTGGGAGTTGGAGGCCGAAGATCAAGTCCGCAGCTTCATAACGGCGGACGGGCAAAGAATCCAGCCGCCGAGGCGTGGATTTAAATCGATTAGTGTTCCACCGCCCGGCAAAACCGCTATGCCAGCCTTTGCCGGGCGGGGCTCACTTTCATTTGCCATGCAGACGGGCTTCCGCCGCCTTCACCGTTGCCTCGGCTGTGATGCCGAAATGCGGGTAGAGCTGTTCGATGGTGCCGGAGGCGCCGAAGCCGGTCATGCCGACAAAGATGCCGTCGGTGCCGATGAAGTGATCCCAGCCCTGACGGATGCCGGCTTCGATGGCAATCTTGAGCGGCGCATTGCCGATCGTCCTGCTGCGATAGTCGGCGCTCTGCTTGTCGAACAATTCGAAACACGGCACCGAGACGACGCGGGTCGCGTGGCCGTGCTTTTCCAAGGCCTCGCGGGCGGCCAGCGCGATCTCGACCTCGGAGCCCGACGCGAAGATCGTCACCGCCGCCTCGCCACTGGCGGCGGCAAGTTCATAGGCGCCGCGGCTGGAGAGGTTTTCCGCAACGAAGTCGTTGCGTACCGTCGGCAGGTTCTGCCGGGTCAGCGCCAATGTCGAAGGCGTCTTTTCCGACTCAATGGCCAACTGCCAGCATTCCGCGGTTTCCACCGCATCGGCGGGGCGGAAGACATTGTGGTTCGGAATGGCGCGAAGTGCTGCCAGATGCTCGACCGGCTGATGGGTCGGGCCGTCTTCGCCAAGGCCGATGGAATCATGGGTCATGACGAAGATCGAGCGGATGCCCATCAGCGAAGCAAGCCGCATCGCCGGACGGGCATAGTCGGAAAAGCACATGAAAGTGCCGCCATAGGCGATAATGCCGCCATGCAATGTCAGCCCGTTGAGCGCGGCCGCCATGCCGTGCTCGCGAACGCCGTAATGAACGTAGCGCTGGCCGTAATCGTCGGCGGTGATGTTCTTGGTCTGGCTGGTCTTGGTGTTGTTGGAGCCGGTCAAATCGGCCGAGCCGCCGATGGTTTCGGGCACGGCGCCGTTGATGACCTCCAGCGCCATTTCCGATGACTTACGGGTGGCGACCTTCGGCTTGTCGGCGGCGAGCTTCTTCTTGTAATCGCCAATGACGGCGTCGAAGTTGGCCGGCAGCGTGCCACTGATGCGGCGTTCGAACTCGCTGCGCAATTTGGCATCAGCCTTGGCAAGGCGGCTTTCCCAGTCAGTGCGCGCCTTGACGCCTGTCCGCCCGGCGGTACGCCATGCGTCGAGGATATCGGCCGGAACCTCGAAGGGCGGATAATCCCAGCCGAAGAATTTTCTGGCGCCAGCGATTTCCTCGGCGCCGAGCGGCGAGCCATGCGCCTTGTTGGTGCCGGCCTTGGTCGGCGCGCCGAAGCCGATGGTCGTCTTGCAGGCGATCATCGTCGGCTTGTCGGAGTGGCGGGCCGCTTCGATGGCATAGGCGATCGCTTCCGGGTCCTGGCCGTCGATATGGCTGGCATTCCAGCCGGACGCCTGGAAGCGGGCGACCTGATCGGTGTTATCGGCGAGCGACACCGGGCCATCGATCGAGATGTTGTTGTTGTCCCAGAAGACGATCAGCTTGTTCAGTTTCAGATGCCCGGCAAGCGCGATGGCTTCCTGGGATACGCCTTCCATCAGGCAGCCGTCGCCGGCCAGCACATAGGTGTAGTGGTCGACGAGATCTTTGCCGAAAGCGGCATTCATGATGCGCTCGCCGAGCGCGAAGCCGACCGAATTGGCAAGGCCCTGGCCGAGTGGGCCGGTCGTCGTCTCAATGCCCGCGGCATGGCCGTATTCCGGGTGGCCCGCCGTCCTCGACCCCAATTGGCGGAACTGCTTGATCTGGTCGATGGTGATGTCTTCGTAGCCGGTCAGATAGAGCAGCGAGTAAAGCAGCATCGATCCGTGGCCGGCCGACAGGATAAAGCGGTCGCGGTCCGGCCAATGCGGGTTTTTCGGATCGTATTTGAGAAAGCGGGTGAACAGCACCGTGGCGATGTCGGCGCAGCCCATGGGCAGTCCGGGGTGGCCGGAATTTGCCTTCTCGACGGCGTCCATGGCGAGAAAACGGATCGCATTGGCCATCCGGTCATGTTGTTCGCGCGAGGTCATGCTTCCTCCAAAATGGGGGTTTGGGCCTTGGGAAAGCCCTTGAAAAGGGTGCGCGACACATAGCAGGCGCGGCCTTTTAGTCAACAAATCGGTGTGCTTTTGCCGGTCTTGTGATGGCCGTGCGCGACTTACATTAGCGTTAGCAGGGGACAGTCGCGACAGCTTTATTGACGTGCGGTTCACACGACGCGTAATGTTTCAGGGATAACGCGTTCTGAACGTGGATGATTCGGTGATGGGCAGGGCGCAGGACGAAAGCCATGACCGGGGAAACGACCCTCAAGGAAGTCATTGCCAGGCTGGGTAAGGCCATCGAAGGGCTGGAAAACGCCGTCGCGGCCAAGCTTGAGCATGAGCGGGACTATTCGGAAGCCGAGGCCGAAGTGCAGCGGATGAACGCCGACCGCTCGCGGCTGGCGCAGGAGCTCGACAATTCCGAGGCCCGCGCCGAACGGCTGGAAGATGCCAACAAGGAAGTGTCGCGAAGGCTGGTGACAGCTATGGAAACCATCCGCGCGGTACTGGACAGGTAGGCCAATGGCACAAGTCACGGTTTCCATCGACGGCAAGCAGTATCGGATGGCCTGCGACGAGGGCCAGGAAGAGCATCTGATCGATCTTGCCGAGCGCTTCGACCGCTATGTCTCGCATCTGAAGGATTCTTTTGGCGAGATCGGCGACCAGCGGCTGACCGTGATGGCCGGCATCATGGTCATGGACGAGCTTTCGGAACTGCAGAAGCGGGTCAAGGGCATGGAAAGCGAAGTGCTGACGCTGCGCAAGACGCGCGACGACGCACTGACCAAGGCCGACAAGAACGATTCCGTGCTGACCGGGGCGCTCGGCGCACTGGCCCAGCGCATGGAAGACCTGGCGACGACGCTGGCAGTGAACAAGGCCTGAACCAGCGCAGCGAAAATTCCTGCTGCATTTGCCGAGAAGCAATGAAAATATTTCGCCGCCGGCCTTGATGCCGGCGCAACAGGCGTTTGAAGGATGACGCCGGAGTGATAGAAAGGCAAAAGCAGCGCCGGGCAACGCCGGCTGCGATCTGCACGCACAGGGTAAGGGACACGTCATGAGCCTTCGCATCAACGATATCGCACCGGACTTCACCGCTGAGACCACGCAAGGACCGATCAGCTTCCATGAATGGATCGGCGACGGCTGGGCGGTATTGTTCAGCCATCCGAAGAACTTTACGCCGGTTTGCACGACCGAACTCGGCACAATGGCCGGGCTCGAAGGCGAGTTCAGGAAGCGCAACGTCAAGATCATCGGCATCTCGGTCGATCCCGTCCAAAGCCATGAAAAGTGGCAGAACGACATCAAGACCGCGACCGGTCATTCGGTGAACTACCCGCTGATCGGCGACAAGGATCTCAAGGTCGCCAAGCTTTACGAGATGCTGCCGGCGGGTGCCGGCGAGAGCTCGGAAGGCCGCACGCCCGCCGACAATGCCACGGTGCGTTCGGTTTACGTCATCGGGCCCGACAAGAAGATCAAGCTGGTTCTCACCTACCCGATGACGACGGGCCGCAACTTCGACGAAATCCTGCGCGCCATCGATTCCATGCAGCTGACCGCCAAGCACCAGGTGGCGACGCCGGCGAACTGGAAGCAGGGCGAGGACGTCATCATCACCGCTGCCGTCTCGAATGAGGATGCCATCAAGCGCTTCGGCGCCTATGAGACGATCCTGCCATATCTCAGGAAAACCAAGCAGCCTTCCGCCTGAGCAGGCAGAGGCGGCACAGAGAGTTTTCGGTTTTCCTGGCCGTGTGAGCATGGGGTGCTTGACGATGCCTGGTTGACGGACAACCATGCCTTTAATTTGCCGTGGCAGAGAAAATCCTTCCTGCCGTGGTGAGGGGCGAAGGAGGCTGGATTGGACGCATTATCGGCCAGGTCGCAGGTCACCGGCTTCTATGACAAGCCGAGCGGGTCCGTCCAGTATGTGGTCGCCGACATGGCGACCCGCAAATGCGCTATCATCGATCCGGTGCTCGACTTCGACGAAAGGTCCGGTGCAACGGCAACGAAAAACGCCGACGCCCTGCTCGACTTCGTCAGGGAAAGCGGGCTGGAGGTCGAGTGGATCCTCGACACGCATCCGCATGCGGATCATTTCTCCGCCGCCCATTATCTGAGGGGGAGAACCGGAGCGCCGACGGCAATCGGCGAGAAGGTCATCAACGTCCAGAAATTGTGGAAGGTGATCTACAACTGGCCGGAATTCCCCGCCGACGGTTCGCAATGGGACAGGCTGTTCGCCAACGGCGCAACTTTTTCGGTCGGCGGCATTGCGGCAAGAGTGCTGTTCTCGCCGGGCCACACACTGGCCTCGATCACTTACGTCATTGGCGACGCCGCCTTCATCCACGACACGCTGTTCATGCCGGACAGCGGCACCGCAAGGACAGACTTTCCGGGCGGCAGTGCCGAGCGGCTCTGGCGTTCGATCGAGGACATCCTGGCGCTGCCGGACGAGACACGTCTGTTCGTCGGTCACGACTACCAGCCGGGCGGTCGCGAAGCGCGGTGGGAAAGCACGGTCGCGGAGCAGAAAGCCGGCAACATCCATGTTGCCGGCTGCAAGACGGAAGCCGACTTCGTCGCGCTCCGCCAAGCCCGCGACAGGACGTTGCCGATGCCGCGGCTGATCCTGCACGCGCTGCAGGTCAATATGAATGGCGGACGCCTGCCGGAACCGGAATCCAACGGGCAGCGCTATCTGAAGTTTCCGCTCGATTGCCTGTGAGAGGATGGGTCGCTGGCACTACAATGCCATTCAGACTCGGCGCCGCCCTCATCGTTCTGCGATGGTCATCCAAGCTATTGATCCTGATTCGATTTTTGCGATGTTTGAATCCGATAGGTCTATGCGGGACGACGGTGGCGGCAGCCGGATGAGGAGCAGCGCAGACGCCAGCCAGTCGAGCGTCAGGGTTTTGTTCGGCGGGCTAAATGTTCATACATGATTTGCCAAGGATCGCTCTCGGAAGATCTTTCCTCGCCGATCCAATGGAAGCTGGTGGCAGTGATCTCGGTGAAACGCCATCGAGTTTGCAGACCGCGCGAGTCATTGCCGAGCTGGACAATGTCCTTACCCTCGGCCCGCCCGATCTGGCGCGAGTGATCCCGGTTGAGCGGGTCGTTCCATATGATATGCCAGCCATCGATCCCAGGGTCGAAGATGCGCAAGGTTGTGCCATACATCGCGGACGGAGCAGGGCGCTTGGGCCTGATCCAAACGTCCTGAATCGCGCGGCCTTCGAGCACCCAGCCAAAATGGCATTCGCCATCCCATTTCTGGATTGTGCCGTCGTCGAGGTAGTGGACCGAGTCCATCTCCCAGCTTCCAATTAGCCATCCATACAGGGCCATGTCTTTCGCTCGATCGGCTGGCGGACCGTCGGATCCGAGGGCGGCCAGAAACGGAGAAATCGTCATCATCACACTGCCTTTCGTTTCCAATAGACGAACTCAACTGCCCGACGGACCGTTGTCGCGCCCGCCTGCCGCAAGCGCCGGGTTGTGGAATGCCGCGGTCGGCGCCGCAACATTGCCGCCACAGCTTGCAGCCTTGCGGTTTTCAGGGCTTGGGGAAAATTGCGACAATGCCGCTATCAATGAGATCGTCTGGGGACGCCTGGCAAGGCTACTGAGCAGTTAGGGCGACGGATCGGACATCCGCGAAGGCGCCGCGGAACCGGCAACCCGCTAATGCATGTCGTGCAAAAGTGTGCAGCGGTTTTGCGATAACGACATGCATAAAAACAAGAATCTAAAGCGCGCCGCACAAGGCCGGCCCGAACGCGACGCGCTTTAGAAAAAAACGGCGGCGCCAGTTACCTGACGCCGCCGTTATTTGTTTCTACCGGAAGGCCTTACGCCGCCGGCTGCGCCTCGATGGTGCGCAGCGCCTGCGTCTGGCGCTTGGCTGCGGCCTTGACCGCGTCCTGCACCTTCTCGAAGGCGCGCACCTCGATCTGGCGCACGCGCTCGCGGCTGATATCGAACTCGGCCGACAGCTCTTCAAGCGTCAACGGCTCATCGGCGAGGCGGCGCGCCTCGAAGATGCGGCGTTCGCGGTCGTTGAGCACGGCAAGAGCGCCCGACAGCATGCCGCGCCGGTTTTCCAGCTCGTCCTGCTCGATCAGCATCTCTTCCTGGCTTTCGTGGTCGTCGACCAGCCAGTCCTGCCATTCGCCGGACTCGCCTTCACTGGCCCGGATGGGCGCATTGAGCGAGGCGTCGCCCGACAGGCGGCGGTTCATCGACACGACTTCCGCTTCCGAGACGTTCAGCCGGGTGGCAATCTCGGTGATCTGGTCCGGCTTCAAATCGCCTTCATCGAGCGCCTGGATCTTGCCCTTCACCTTGCGCAGGTTGAAGAACAGGCGCTTCTGGTTGGCGGTGGTGCCCATCTTGACCAGGCTCCACGAGCGCAGGATGTATTCCTGGATCGAGGCCTTGATCCACCACATCGCATAGGTGGCGAGACGGAAGCCGCGCTCCGGTTCGAATTTCTTGACGGCCTGCATCAGGCCGACATTGCCTTCCGAGATCACCTCGCCGATCGGCAGGCCGTAACCGCGATAGCCCATGGCGATCTTGGCGACGAGCCGAAGGTGGCTGGTGACGAGCTTGTGCGCAGCCGTCGTGTCCTCATGCTCGGCGTAGCGCTTGGCGAGCATGTACTCTTCCTGCGGCTGAAGCATCGGAAAGCGGCGGATTTCTTCCAGGTAGCGGCTGAGACCGCCTTCGCCGGAAACGATACTGGGTAATGACTGGGCCATGATAGCGCCCCCTCTCTATTGGAGTGATGCCCCCGAAACGCGGCGGGCATGTGGCGCGAATGCCAAAGGCACATTCGCGCCAACCGACATATATAGGAACAAAACCAGAAAGACAGGCATTTGTTCAACACGAAACAGTGTGTCACGTTGAAGTGAACAACGCCGGTCAGGTTTTCAGGTGGCTGGTTCAGAGCTTGCGGAAGCCGTCGACGAGTTCCTCCATGTCCCACGGTATCGGTGCTTCGAACCTCATCGTTAGATGGGTATCGGGATGGCGAAATGCAAGGAGGCGGGCGTGCAAAGCTTGTCGCGGAAACGCCTTTACCTTGCTTCTTAGCGGCTCGGGCAACCGATTGGCCTTGGTGCGGAAAGCCTGACCGTATTCGGGGTCGCCAATCACCGGATGGCCGATATGGGCCATGTGGACGCGTATCTGGTGAGTGCGACCGGTTTCCAGCCGGCATTCGACCAGGCTCGCCATGGCGAATTCCTGCTGCTGCTCGCCAAAGCGCTCAACGACGGTGAAATGCGTGACGGCGTGGCGGGCATCGTCGCGGCCTTGCGGCACCACGGCGCGGCGTACCCGGTCGGCGGCGCGGCCGAGCGGCGCGTCGACGGTCCCGGTCGGCCTTGCCGGTATGCCCCAGACCAACGCCAGATAGGCCCGCTCGAGATCGCCGGTCAGGCCGTGGTCGGCAAAGGCCTCCGACAACGCCTTGTGGGCGCGATCGGTCTTGGCGACGACCATGACGCCGCTGGTCTCCTTGTCGAGGCGATGGACGATGCCCGGCCGTCTCACCCCGCCGATGCCAGACAGGCTGTCGCCGCAATGATGGATCAGCGCGTTGACCAGCGTGCCGGTCCAGTTGCCGGCGCCGGGATGAACGACCAGCCCGGCCGGCTTGTTGATGACGATCAGCTCGCTGTCCTCGTAGAGGACGTCCAGCGCAATATCTTCGCCTTGCGGCGCCGCCGGTTCCGGCTCCGGCATATCAACCGACACGCTGTCACCTTGCGCCATCTTGCGCTTCGTTTCGCTGGCTGGCTTGCCGCCGATCCTGACGGCGCCCTGCTTTATCAGCATCTGTACCCGGCTGCGCGACATGTCGGGGCCGAGCCTGGCCGCCAGCCATTGGTCGAGCCGCTGGCCGGCCGCATCAGCGCCCGCCTCCAGGACGATCGGTCCGGCCCCTATTAATTGTCTGACCACTTCGTTATGAGCGCTCATCGAAAACAGTTCCGGAATCTGCTGCCATGGCCCGGCCGCTTGCCGACGAAGACGAGGAAAAGCCGCTCGACCCCGAGGTCGAAAAGGTGCGGAGGAAGCTCGTCCGCTTCGTCGCCATCAATCTCGGCCTGCTGTTCCTCGCCCTTATGGTGGTGATCGCGGCACTTGTCTACAAAGCGCGCAACGCGCCGCCTGCCGCCCCTCCGCTAAGCAGCGACATCCAGGTGCCGATCGGCGAGACGGTCAACGGCGACATCGTGCTGCCGGTCGGCGCCAGGGTGATCAGCCAATCGCTGTCCGGCAATCACCTGTCGATCGACGCAGAGCTGCCCGACGGCAGCCGCGCCATCTTCGTCTATGACATCACCGAGCGCCGCATCGTTGGCCATTTTTCGATCAGGAACAAATGACCGGTTTTGCCGAATACCGCAGCATTGCCACGGTCGCGCTTGTCGTCGCAAATTATGACGAGGCGATCTCGTGGTATGTCGACCGGCTGGGTTTTGTGCTCGCCGAAGATGTCGATCTCGGCGGCGGCAAACGCTGGGTCACGATCACGCCGTGCAACGGACAGGGTGCGCGGCTGCTTCTCGCCGAGGCATCCGGCGATGCGCAAAGGCACGCCATCGGCAACCAGACCGGCGGCCGGGTCTTTCTGTTCCTCGAAACCGACGATTTTGCCCGCGACTATGCGCTGATGCTCGAAAAGGGCGTTGAGTTCCGTGAGGCGCCCCGGCACGAGACCTATGGCACTGTGGCGGTTTTCGCAGATCTCTATGGAAATCTCTGGGACCTGATCGAGCCAAAACGCTAGGCTTGCAGCGGATACTTCACCGGCGCGATCGGCAGCCTTAAGCCTAGTTGCTTTTTGCCAGCCGTCAGCCTATATCGCCGGTTCTTGAACGCGCCCATCGTCTAGCGGTCAGGACACCGCCCTCTCACGGCGGGAACAGGGGTTCGATTCCCCTTGGGCGTACCAAGGATTTCAATTGCTTAGCTACCTCGGGTAACCGTGCGTCGAATATTCATCGAATAAACGACTGCGTACGTTCGCGTATGATGGCGGACTGGAACGCCGGTCGATGGTCGGATGGGTATTGCCTGGAGAATGGCAGGGAGTAGCTCAGGCCAGAGCCCTGAAAATTCGCATCGCTCATCGCCGTCCTTGCAACTGGTCGCACTCCTTCTGTGCTGCCGCCCTCCGCTTATCGATCCAGGCAGCAAGGTCCAGGAGATAGACGCCCTTTGCCGCCTTCTGGCTGCTCTCGATCCTAACCACGGGCAAATCGATCTCTCCCTCTGTCGTTTTGCGAGCGAGCATCTGCGGCGTGAGGTGCTGAAAATAGTCTCGGCAAACAGCGTGGATAGGGATGACCGCTGCGCCATTGTATTGCGCCATCAGAAGGAAAGCGGTGTTCATATCAAAAGCCTCGCTCCAGTAGGTTTCGCCCCTGCCCGGTAGAGCTTTTGCCTTGCTTTCGGCCGCATCCGCAAGAGTTGCAATAAAAGCAACAACGGGCGTTGCGATCGCAACGCCCGTTATCCCTTTCCCAAAAGGGGATTTCAGTTCAACGCGCCAGGATCAGCATTGACCCAATAGGTTCCGTCGATCCAAGCGGCAGCTGTGGCCTTTATCCGGATTTCCGTTTCGCTCTGTGCCGGCAGAGATGAGATTGTTTCCGCAATGGCTAAGGCCGGCGCGCTTGCGGCGTCGATCGCCGTGAACTCCTCATCAACGCTGATGTCGTCGGGCAGCGCGTCGATCTTCGCCTTGGAATAGGTCATAGCCTGATGCAGCAGGATGCCGAGGAAACTCATTTCGCCTTCGAAGACAATGCCGTTGCGGTCCATGATGCCCGTCCTTCCGTTTTGGTTCAGTCAACGGTATCCTTTATAGATATTCCGTTGTCCCTTATGGTCAATGATGCAAAACCAGTTGTCAAGCCATTTCGGATAATCTATTATCTTTTTTAGACACCGCGAGGGGAATGCGAGAATGATCAATGCAGAACAGATGCGCGCCGCCAGAGCGCTGCTCGACTGGACCCGTGACGACCTCGCGGAAAAGTCTGGAGTGTCCGCGCCGACAATTAAGCTTATGGAAACGCGAGGCACCGAGCGAAGTGTAATCGCTACGGTGAATGCTGTTCAGACGGCCCTTGAGGTTGGCGGGGTTGCATTCATACCGGAGAACGGCGGAGGCGCTGGAGTGCGCAGGAGGGACAGGAGGGCATGACCTCGCCACTGCGTGAAGTCGTCCCCGCCAAGGATGAGGGATAACTTAGCCCCCAATCCGGCCGAGCAGGTATTCAAGCGGCGAAACGTCCTTGCCCTCCGCTTGTCGCCATGCAGCATCGACAAAGCGATTGATCTGAACAGCCGGCAGGCCGGTAGCGAGGCAGGTCGCGTTGATCACCGCCTTAAGATCAGACGCATTGACCTTCCCATCTTCTAGGAATGGGGCCGTGAGAATATCAGCTACGCCCTTGCCGCCGCGCACCACGTCCTTGACGAAGCTGCCGTATGCTCCTCCCGCCTCAAAGCCCTGCATTGCGCTCACGCTGTCGCGGATGAACGGCAGCGTTCCCATGACGGAAAACGCTGTTTGCTTGGCGAGGAACGCCGCCCATTCATCATCCTTGTCGTCTTCGTCGTCGGGTAGCCGGCCACGGATCGCCGCGCCCACCACAGCCTCAAGCGTGAACAGGAACGCCATATCCATCGTCCAGGACAGCGCCTCTTGCGCCGAGCGCGCTGAAAATCCGTCTTGCCCGATTAAACGCTTGGCCTTGGCCGTGCGCTCATAGGCGACGTTAAACTTAGCGAACATGTACGAGCCGAGCGCCGTAAACAGCCGCACAACGTCATTCTGCCGCGCGGTGCGCGAGACAGAACCGCGCTCGACCGCCGAGCGATCGGCAAACAGGCCCGACGCCTGGGCGCGCTTCACTACGGCATCAGCATGGGCGACGGCCTTGGCCTCGTCATTGCCGTTCTGCCGCAAGCCCTGCCGATAGCCGGCCAGCCATGTCGGCACATCGGCGAGATACCATTGCACCTTGGTCATCAGCCAGAAGGCCAGCGTCCCCACGATCTCAGCTTTGATTTCACCCCAGCGCGAGGCAACCGGCCCCGTCTTCGGATCGGAATAGAAATCAAAGATATCCTTGTTGAACGTGGTCTGACGTGACGCCATGAACGGCGACTTGGCCGCGATATCGCGCGCCATGCTGATCGGGTTTTTCGCCGCCTGCATGATGCCAATAGCCATATCCTTCTTGCCGACGACAACCATCGACTGAGACAGGCCAGTCACCTGCATTGCGACCGTCGAAATATTGAAGGCCAATTTAGCCGCGGTGAAATTCGATTTCAGCGTGCGGGCCGCGCGGCCGACCAGATCGGCGGATTTCAACTCACCTTCCGCCACGTCCTTTAGCCAGATTTCAAGCGCGTCAAAATCTGCCTGCTTTCCGGCTTCCATGAACGCCGAACGAACCTCGCCATTCTGAAGAATGCGCCAGGAGTTCGCGACCGGCTCACTAAGCTCTAGGTCATATATCACCTGATTGACGTGACGGTGCAGCACCGACATATCAAGCTCGACATCGCGGCCCGAGGATCGCGCGCGCTCCTTGAGGTGCCCTTGCCGTGTCTGCGCTTTGCCAAACCGGCCGGCCTGGAGCGCCTGGGCGATGTTGTTCGCCTCATCATCGCGAGCGAGCGACGACAAGCGCGGATCGTATTTGAGCGGGTAATAGCCGCCCTTCAAGGTCTTGCCGGCGATCTCGACCGGCGCTGCCTCGACCCAATCCGGTTCAACGCCCGTGGCGCGGCGCTCGCGAGCGGCGATATCGTCACGGAACGATCCGACATAATCCCACACCGATTGCACGAAAGCCGCGTCTTTCGCGTCGAGCGTGGCGATCACGGCAGCTATTTGAGCCTCAGACAAGGATCCTCTAACTTTTGGATCGGTGAGCCTCGCCCGGTTGCCAGCGTTGCCGAGATTGAGCGCAACGGCGATCCGCTCCCACTTCGAAAGCGCATAGCCGAGTTCGGGGATATGATCGCGGACGGCCATGCGGCGGCGATCCGCCTTGTCATAGACGGCATACAGACTTTCGAGATCGCTCGCCGCTTTCAGCTTGCGCACTGTCAGCCGATCCATCGCCTCATCTATCGGCGTCTTGATGTTGCGATAGGCCGCGCCCAGGTCCTTGAACCCGTCGATCTCGCGCAGGATCGTGCCGGCATTCAGCACCAGGTCAAAGAACTGGCGAACCGAATGCCGCAAGGCTTCACCCTTGGTTCCGACGCGACCGGGCGGGCGCTTCGGCATGTTGGCGTCAAAGGCCGCGACGACATCGGCAACGACCGCCTCAAGCTCGCGCTGCTTTTGCGCGTCGATCAGCTTGTTCCATCGTGTCGCCATGTGCTCCAGGTTCTTGAGACTGTCGATCACGCCGCGCATTTCTTCGACCGGCAGGGTTTTGTAGGGACGCCTCGCCGCGTCACTCAGGACAGCCTCAGGAATGGCAAGCTCATTCTCCCGGCCCGCAGCCGTCATTGCGGCGACAAACGCGTTCAGCGCCCCGCGCCGCCCCTCAGCGGCCCCACTCAGCTTGCGGAAGTCGTAACGCTCAAGGATTTCATCGATAGCGCCGAGATAGTCCACCTGGGCGTTCTCGCGCCGGCCAGCGCCAGCGATCCGTTCGCGCGTCGATTTCTTGCCGAGCTTGGCAACGAAGTTTTCCGCCTTCTCGACTTCATCGGCGACGTTGCGCGCTTCCATATACAGCGCGTGATTGATCAGTTGGCGGCGCTTGGTCTCGATCAGCCGAGCAACCGTTTCGTTGTAATTCCCCGTCGACGCATTTGCCAGATCAATCTGAGGCGCAACCGCCTCGACAGTGCCGGCCTCGCGCATGGCGGCGCGCGCCTTGGTCGCAATCCGGCGACGGGCGTTCTGCATCCATAGGCTTTCTCGCGACAGCATTGCGCCGAGCTTGGCAGCTTCATCAGCGGCCTTGCGTTCGGCGGCGAGGAACCGGCTGGAGTTTATGGCATCGCGGACGCGCATGCGGGCAATCGACGCGCGAGCCGACGCGCGAGCCTCTTTCGCGGTCATGCCAATGCCGGTTCCGGCGACCTCGACCACGGCCTTGAGTTCCGCCGCGATCCATTGGCCGCGCTTGTCGCTGTGCAGCGCATCGAGCGCCGCCGCCTCGACTGAGCCGTCAGTGAGCACGTCGCCGTGCCGCTCGCGCATCGTCTTATCCGTTTCAGCCTCAATTGCTTCCTTGCGCGGCGGAGCCTTTTCGAGAGCCTGGATAAGCTCATCGCCGCTATCGAACCCGAACCATCCGGCAGCGTCGTCAGGGTCAATCCCGCCCTCGACCGCGTAAATGGTTTGCATGCCGCGCGGCAGCGTCTTCAAGACGCCCTCACCATAGCGCTGCACAAGGATTTCCTTGGACAGCCGGATATCGGGCATTCCTTCCGGCTTCGTTTCGGTGTCCCACCAACGGCGATTGCCCATCCATTCCCATGCGCGATAATAGCGATAGGTGTTGACTTGGCGCTCGACTTCCTCGCGCACCTTGGCGCGCTCATCCTTGAACCACTTCTCTTGCGCTCGCTTTACCGGAGCCATCGCCTCGCGCAACAGCCGCGCCTTGGCGTCATCCTCCGCCTGATCGCGCAGCTTAAGGAAGGAGGCAAATTCGCCCGGCGTCAGGCCCATTTCGTCAGCCGTGGCGAAGACCGGCCCGTGATCGCCGGCCTGCTCCTTGGCTTTGGCGATCTCATCATCCGAGGCAACCATGCGGTCGAAGACCTCGCGAATGCCGTCCGACACAGTGACGTTTAGGCCGGCTAGCCGGCGATAGACCGAGATCAGCCAAGACCGGAATTTCTCGAATGCGCCGCGAAGCTCGATTGATGGCGCTTTGCCTTCCATCAAATAGGCTTCGAACCCGCGCGCCCATTGCTCTTGCATGCCGACATCAACCGCAGCGTCCTTCATCAGATCGCCGGTCGTTCCATTGGCGAGCGCCGCGTTCACGTCCTCAGCGGTCAGGGTGACATCAGGCATCACGCGCATGCCGTCTTTCGCCACGGCGTCGGCATTCTCGCCCCACCATGCTTTGACGCTTTCCATGTCGCCGGATGCCGTCGCCTCGCCCTTGCCCGCGAGATCGCGCAGCACGGTCAGGAAGTAGTGCCCGCTCTCATGCAGGAATGTCGACAGGTCCGCGCCTTCGAACAGGCGAACAACCGTATCGCCGTTACCGACGCCGCCGCCTGGGAACTGGATCGAGCCCCGCGGCCCGCGCACGTCGCCGGATTGGCCGTACTTCTTCCCCT
The DNA here is from genome assembly GCF_040318825.1 of Mesorhizobium sp. M1006. Classification (NCBI taxonomy): domain Bacteria; kingdom Pseudomonadati; phylum Pseudomonadota; class Alphaproteobacteria; order Hyphomicrobiales; family Phyllobacteriaceae; genus Mesorhizobium; species Mesorhizobium sp. M1006. The sequence goes on along the minus strand of NZ_JAMYMZ010000018.1, from coordinate 63,793 downwards.
CATCCGCCTGATCGGCTTGAACGGCAGCACGGATCGCGGCGTCGTCATCATCCAACCCGACGCCCAGGCTCGACAGATACGCCTCGATTTGGTCAAGCTGGGCGGAGTGATCCGCCGCAGCTGGGTCAGAGGGAACCGCATAGTCAGCTTCGCCGCGCAATTCGCGGTCGATGGCATCGAGCAACGCGTTACCGATGTTCGGAACCTCGCGCCCTTCCTTCACCGCGTTGCGGTATTCGGTCGCCACCGGATCGTTCGCCAGATAGCCGGCCTCAATCGCCGCCTGAGCCACATCATCAACGCCGTGCTTCTTGCCGCTCGCCTGCCCGAACATGTCGCGCATGCCGTCGACAATGCCGCCGCGCGCCAGCTTGAGCGACTTCTTGCCCTTGCGCTTGATCACGGCAGCATCGCGAGCCTTCAAGTTCCCGCCTACGTCATTGATGCCGCCGTAATCGGAAATGAACTCAAGCAGCGATTGCCGCTTGTCGAGACCGGCAGAGCGACGAACTCGCGCCTCCGCTAGCGTCCTGTTCAACGCGTCAACGTCGCGGAACTGCATGCCTTCCGGTATCGATCCGCTCACCTGTGGCAGCGGATAAGCGGCCATGAAGTCTTCGACCGTCTGCCCCGAGCGTTCGGCCATAGTGCGATAGAACGCCGGATAAAGCGTGGCCTCAGTCGTGGCTACATCGGTCGACCGGCCGGCCTCGCGCAACCGCGAAACCATCGTGTCATAGATTTGCTGTTCGGAGGACCGCGAGCCCTCATCCTCCAGGCGCGCGGTCTCAGCGGCTTGGAATGCTTCATCCATCGCGTCTTGCGCGCGTTCGTTGAATTCCTTGGCCTCCAGTGCCGTGAACTCATTCGGATCGAACCGCATGTTTTCCATGAGGAAAGCGTCGTGTTCGGTGCCGGCGATCTTGGCCGCATAGGTGGCAGTCGGAATTTGCAGATCGCCGCCGCCCGCAAGCGCAACGTCGAGATCGTCACGGCTCACGCCGTCGAGTTCATCGACCAGGGCGTAAGGATCGACGCCGAGGCTTTGGAAATACGTTGAGAACTGTTCGGCCGGGACATAGACATTTTCAACCGGCCCGTTCGCGGTCGCGGCCTCAACAAACTGGCGGAACTTGTCGGGCGTGCGAGCGCGCACCGCCGACGCCTGGGCGTTGGCGGATATCTCACCAACCTGGGAGACTGTTCCCTCAGCGGTCTTGGCCTTGCGCCGATTGGCTGCAAACTCGCGACCAGCCACACCCATATCGACGGGCGCAGTGGCGATTTCTGCGACACCTTCCGCAATGATGTCGTTCCAGTCGACTGGCTGACCAGCCGCAACCCGCGCGCCGTACTCACCGGCAGAGCCGAGGATCGCCTGTTGAGCGCTTTGCGCTATCGCTTCGACAATGGGATTGTGAGACGCGGCCTTGCCGGCGAGACCACCGGACAGCAAATCGAAAGCGCCAACGATTGCGCCGCGAATGACGCCGCGCTTTGCCGCTTCCTCCAAAAGCTTCGGATCGGACAGAACGCGCTGCACGTCCTCAGGCTTGCCGAGGTCGATCCCCTTTTCTGCGAGGAAGTCGGCCGGCGCAGTGTAGCGCTCCGTCGCGTAGGAGCCGCCACCGAGAACGCCCACGCCAAGCGCCGGGTTGAACCGGCTAGCAACGAGCGCCGCCGCGAGTTGCGGCGCGCTTTCGCCGGCCGTCTCCAGAGCCCACGACAGACCGCCGACAGGGTTTTGAAGGAACGCGGTCCCGAAATTGGCAATCGCTTGGCCGGCCGTCGCGTCCTTGACCATTGCGGCCTTTTCGAACGCCTGAGCGGTCGCCGATTTTGGCGTTGCTGCAAGTCTGTCTTGGCTGGCTTTCACGCCTTCCGCGAATTGCACCGCAGCCGCGTTGTCATCCGCGCCGATCATGTCGGCGTAGCGGGCATCTACCCAGCGCCCAAACGCGCCGAGGTATTCCGCGCCCGTCCATGTCTCAAGCGGATTGCCCTGCATATCCTTCAAGCCGGAACTGGTTTTCTCTTCCTGGAGGATTTGCCCGAACGGCTTGGAGCGGTCGCGGTCGCGGCCGGCCGTCTGTTCGAACATGAATTGATTGCCCATCTGGCTAAGACGATCACCCGAGCGTGACAGCGTGTTCGCCGCGCCGCGCCCGAAGCCTTCGAACCAGGACAGGTTTTGAAGATCGTCGCGGGCGAGCGCCGCATTGTCGGGGCTGCGCAGCCATTCCGTCAGGCGCGGCTTTGATGATAGGATCGTCTTGTTCTTCTGTTCTTCGATCTTTTGCTGAAAGACGTTCCTGTACTCGCGGACCATTGGCAGCGGCGGAACCGGGTTGCCTGTGGCCTTGCCGAACTCGTTTGCGAGGTTCAGATCGCCGGCTATTTCGTCGGGCTTCTCGTTAACCGAGCCAAGCACGACTTGCGCCGCACCGACGCCGTTCTGTTGCCTCTTGGCTTCCCAGGCATTGTAGTCTGCGATCGTATCCATTGAAGGGTCAGTCCTGTCGGTGTGTGATTTTCTGGAAGGTTGGCTGCGTTGCCGTGAAGGCGCTCAGCGATTGAGAACGAAATCCTCGTAGCGTTGCACAACCTCTTCCTCGCTGGGCTTGCGGCCAAGCTCGCGCTCCAGATCGGTTGAAATGCCGCGCCGCAGGTCAATCGGGATATCGCCGTACTTCACCACGACATCGACGGTCTCGCTGTCCGAGCGCTGACCCGCCTCGAACGCAAAGCCGCTCCGCTCACTCGTCGCGTTCAAAGACCATGGCGTCCTAAGCGGGTTCCAGATCGATCGCTCAGTTTGATCGCGGATCACCACCGGCAAGAGCAGGCGGTTGATCATCGACTGAATTTCCATCTGGTTCGGCGATTTTTGGGTTGAGCGTTTAAACTCTTCCATTTGCGCGGCCAGGGCGTTCTGAAATTGCGCCACGCGCTTGGCTGCATCCTCGCGCGTGCTATCCTCTTTCCCGGTCGTTGTAATGCCTACGGCTTCAAGCTGGCTTTGCGCCTGGGAAAACGCGGTCGTAAGCGTCATCCCGTCTTCGCGCGCCTTGCGCTGATCGGTTAGCGCCGTTGTCTGTGTACCCGTGAGTTCCTTGATCGCCTCTTTCGACAGTCGGTCGCGATAATCGTTCAAATCGATGGCGGCGAAGTCGGTCGGATTGGTCGCGGCATACTTGCGCATGTCATAGAGTAGCGCTTCATCGCTATCGACGGCGCGGCCCGACGCGGCCTTGTTCATGTATTCCCAGGCCGACGATACCGCCGCCATGCCCGCCGCTTGGCGAACCTCCATGGGAACCTGATCGGGCGTCTGCCCCTGATCGATATATTTCCACAGTTCGGCCTTGGCTTGCTTCTCCCGGGCTTCTCCTGCCTTGCTTTGGGCCTCCAGCGCCGAATAGAGCCGCTTGCGCGTGGCGTCTCGCACGTCAGGATCGGAGATTGCGGCAAGCTTCGTCTCGATGTCGTCATAGGACGGTGCGATTGCGCGCGATGCGACGGTGTTGTTCCTGGGTGCGACCGTGCCGGCGAACTCCGCTGACCCGCGCGTTCCCATCGGCTCGATGTGCCACGGCTCATGTTTCATCGGGAAATAGAGACCGTATTTCCCGGCGTTCTCATGCACCCAATCGACAACATCTTTCGGCGCGTTCCGCAGCGAGACGCCGTTGTAAGACAGATCGACGGCGTTGCCCTCATTGTGCTGCGAATGGCCTGGAGGCGCGACCCATTTGCGAGCCGCAGCGGGCGATCCGTACCGCTTGACCGCCGATGCATATAGCTCCGCCTGGTGCTCTGGCGAGCGATAGCCGGAATAGATGCCCAGGCCCTCACGGATGCCTGGAGGGGCGTCCTGCATCATCGCGGCCAGATTGGTTGCGAAGCTCTCCCGCAGGCCGTCGACGCTTCCCTTGCCCTTACCTCCCGTCAAGCGACCGTAAAGAAACCCGCGCGCCTTCGTCGGGCCGGTCTCGCGAACGGTTCTATCCGCAGATGACGCCGCTGGCACATCGGCGGCGCGACCGCCCGACAGGATCGCCTCAGCCTCGCGCTTGGACTTTTCGGCGACGAGTTCGGTTTCAAGCGACGTGCTCAACGCGTACTGATCCGCGCCGGTCATCTGCTTTGCGTTCGCCTTCATGTAGCTTTCGGCGGCAACAGGATCATCCTGGGCGATCCTGAGAGTGATGTTCTTGTGAACGCCAGACACGAAATCAGCTTCCTGGAGCTTCAAAGTGTCTGCGCCCCAGCCCTGCAATTCACCCTGCCGGCGCAGCTCCAGCTGGCCCGCCGCGATATATTTCTGGACCATCGACGGGTTGTTGGCGTTCTTCATCGCCTGATCGCCAAACGTCTGAATGCTACTTTTCAGGTCATCAACTATGTAGGATTTCAGCGCCCCACCCTTGTGCATCAGCCCTTGGCGACGGCTGTCTTGCTCAAGAGGATCGATAGTTTTCGCAAACATGTTCTGTTGAACAGGCGTGAGCTTGGCAGACGCAGCGACCTTTTTCCTCAGGTCGCGGATGTCGTGATTGTATGTGTCGAAAGCGTCAATCGCTGCCCGCCCATCCTTTTGCAAAAACCCGCTATCCGGATCATATTTGAGACCGTCAGCCTCGGTGATGTATTGGTTCCGCGCACGGCGAACTGCCGCTTCATCCTCAAGCGCCCTGACCTGGGCGACCGCAGTTCCGAGATTGTCGAGCCCGCGCGCCGCAGACTGCATGCCGCGACCGACGCCCGCCCCGAATGCTTCTGGCGTGGCGTTGGCGTCCAAGTCTTGCTGAAAGATCGGGCGCGTCGAAATATCAGACTGGTATTCGGGAACCTTGACCATGATTAGCTCACAACAGAGAGAGTAAGTCGATATCCGCAGCGATAGCCGGCTTCGACAACGGAGACGCCGGAGCCATCAAGTTGGCATTCGAGCCTTGCGAGCCCTCGTTTCAAAGCGGCGTACATGCGCGTCGGCGACGGCCCCCCATCGGGATCGTCGGAGTACATGGCGTCGAAAATTGCCCCGGACATTATGGACATGCCCTTGCCGCGCCAGACCGCGCCGAGAATGGCAGCGGCATGTCCCGTGATCCCGCGCTCAGCGATCAAGTCGGCAAGCTTCGGCGTGGTCACAAGCTGGTGACAGCAAGGGCATTCTATCGGAGAGAGGATCACCGGAGCGCCTTCGTCCGGCCAGGGCGGCGCGCTGCGGCTTCACGTGCCCGACGCGCTGCGGCCTCACGGATTTCCGGGGCGTGTGCAAGCAACACGTCCTCTAACCGTTGAGGCTTTGGCGGCGGCTTTGGCAATGTAGAGCGCAGCCATACGATGTGTTTCACGTGGGCCAAGTAGTCATCAAGCGGCCAGTTTAGAGCCGCCTCACCAAGCCCCTCTTTGAGGTCGTCAACAGGTGGCATCAGCGGTAATTCCTCCGCTTCGCTTCGCGAATTGCCAATCGGATCATTCGTGGGTCGCTGCCCATGCCGGATGCTTCGAGCGTCTCAATCACGCCTGGCGACACAGTTGAAAGATCGGCAACGAAGCGTCTGGCAATTGCTAGATCAGTCTGCATTGCGGCTTCGTCCGCATACTCACTCGCCAGCACTTCCATGCCGCGCGAGTATGCCTCGCCCGCCTCGGTTTCTGTTGGAGGTGCAAAGCGAGCTTTTCCATCATGGAGTAGCTCCATCATGTCCTTGACGTCATGTTCGCTTGTGCCGTGCTTCGAGAAATCCGCTGTGAGCGACGACATCGCGGACGCCAATTCGTCGGCTCGCTCACCTTCGCCTGATAGTCGCGCGTCTAGCTCGTAACCCTCCATGCGGCCCGCCAGCGCTTCCGATATGGCGGCATCGGGTTTCAGCGCGTCATTCCGAAAGAGTATCGCGGCGGCATCGTCGTCTTTACCGGCAGGAGGCGGGGCTTCGGCCTTGCGCTCGCTTGTGAACACCACGGCAGCGGCAGCGTCGGGCTTGTCATGAGTGCCAGTAAGGCGCTGTTCGGCGGCGCTGCGCTGGGCCTGATACCAGTCAGGTGCCTGCGCAGGCTTTGACGGCGCGTCTCCAGGAAAAAGCACGTAGGCGGGGTCCATTTCAGCCATCACGCGGCCTCCTGTTCGTTTTCGGCTGCGAGCAAAATGACCCATGCCGAAGTCGCGATTTCTGTCACGGACTTGCCCGGGCCGGAGAGCCGCGCACGGCCATCAGCCAGGCGGATCAACTTATCAATCGCCATTACTGCGAGACCCATCTGGCCCATGGGTCCGACCGACAAATTGACCTGCGCGCGTCCCAGGTTTTGCCGGATAAGCAGTTCTTCGGCTGCGATCTCAGGCAAGGATGCGGTTATTAGCGCAACCGCCGCATCAATGCGCTTGGTGGCGGCAAGGAGGCGCTTTGCATGGCCTTTCGCGGCGTCGAAGTGTTTCCGGCGCTCAGCTTCCGCCTTGGCCTCGCGAGCGGCGGCTTCGGCCCGCTGCGCTCGTGCCAATGCGCGATTGAGTATCAGGCGATCGACGGCCAACCGTTCGATGCGCTGGTTTATCTCGGCGGCCTTCTTGCCAGCTTCGGGTGCGCCGGCCACGGCGTCGGTCGAAACTTTGCCGAATTCGGCGTCAAGATCAGCAACAAGGATGTCGAGTGCGCCGATCTTCTCCAGGATTTGCGATGACGTGATGATGGTCATCTATGCCACTCCTGCCCAGGCCGATGCAGCGAGTTCGGTCACGGTCTTGTCGCCAGTGATCGAGGGTTTGCCCATCTGGTTCAACGCCACCAGCGCAAGGCGCTCTTGGTAGGCGCGGGATGGTGAAGCGAGCCGCTGTTTCCTAATTGCGGCCTCACAGGCTTCGATGACGGCTTTGGCGGCGCGAACCTGACCGATCAGCGTGTCAAGCTCAGCGGCCTTCGCCTGGATAGTCGCAATATTGGTGGCTATGTCAGCCATAGCTTTCCCTTTCTCTCAGGTGTTGCGGCGGGCGCTTAGAAACCCGTCCTCAGCGTTGTCGTAGTCTGTGTCAGCAAAGCCCTGCCGCTCCGGGTATTGCAGGATCGGTTGATAAGCCGGCGACTTCGGTGCTTCCCAATCGGCGGAGACAGTCGGCGAAGTCGCTGGCCTTGCTGGCTGCGGCGCGGGCATCGGCTTTGGGGTAGGTTCTGGCGCTTGAACGGGATTGGCAGGAGGCGCTGTCGTCGCCGCCACATCGACAGCTTGAGCGCGCGATAAGCGCGCAAGCCGATCGGCAAGGCCGTCCAAGCCCTTAACCTCCAGCGTATCGCGGAATGCGGCGACCGATACGTGCCGCCCAATCGCTTCCAGGCGGCGCACGCGATCAGAGAGCTTAACTTTTCTGGCTACGCCGATCCGCTTCCGGTCTTCACCTCGACCGTCAAACAATTCCTCAGTCTCGACACCGGCAACTAATCCACGCCGCCAGACTTCCGGCCATTCGTGGACCGGCAGAAGATTGCCCGTCTCCTCCTCGTAGAGGTCTGCAAGATCGGCCTCGACTTCCTCGTGCAACCGCCGGAGAAGGAAATCGGCATCGACCCCGACGCGATCAAGGCGCTTTTGCTGTCCTTGCTCAATCGCAGCCAGTATCTCAGGATCGTCCAGGAGCCGAGATGCCATTGCATGCGCCGAAGACGATGCATACCCAGCGCGCAACGCGGCTTCTGTGGCGGTTTCCGACCCCAGATACTCTTCAATGAACCGCCGCTGACGATGCGTGAGTGCCATAAGGCAACGGGTATCAGCGCATGGTTGCTGGCAGTTTCCGCCTTGCACAAATTAGCACTTTTTCGCCTCATCACTCAGTGATCGGCATAGTCTCACAAGGTACCGGCAGAGATCGGCGCGACGTGACAGCCCTTGCCATAAACCGAGTTGGCGCAGAGGATGCGCCCGAATCCGGGGGGGTATATTCTATGGCAAAGTCGTTCTGGATCGGCGTGCTATGCGCGATGGCGCTAACGCCATGTTCTGCGATTGCCGAAACGATATGCCGCGTTCCAGAGCTTGGTCCGCAACTCGCGACATTTGGCCATCCGCATTGCGAGGGAAGCCTGACGCCTGACGAGGCGATTGAATGCGTGAACTACCTTGCCGAACAAGCAGATGATCAACGCCGCAGAGCCGAGTTTGCGACCGCCCAGGCCGAATGCCTTTGCAAAGCCCTAAATGAGATCGCTGGCGGCTTTGGTCACTATAGCCGCTTGAACGGCTCATGCAGCGTCGAGCAGTAGAATTACACGCTGAGCCGCATTGAGACGCGGTTCAACGCATTGCACTCTACACTCATTTATATCCCCGACTTTATAACTCTCTATACCAAAGTCACGCATGCAATGGTCAGAGACGCGTCTCAGCGCGTCTCAACTACCAATCAGCCATGCTCTCTTTCGGTTCAATCGCTTTGCTGCCCGCGATGTCGATACCCTCGTAAATCCTGACTTGCTGACCCTCGACCCTCGGTCGACTTACCTTTAGCCCCGATACGACAGCGCGCAGATCGCGCCCGAACGATTGAAGGGTTCCGGCTTCCTTCCTCCCATTTGCCTCGCACCAAACCTTCCATTCCTCGAAAACGCGTTCAGGCAGGCATTGCAGACCGGGTGCGACGGTGCAGCGCTGTTTCACGAACGCCGCGACAGGAGAGCCGAGCGCTTCAAGCTCGTCTATCGCGTCCCGCGCGCTCTCGGGCTGGAGGAAATAGCCGCGTTGCCGAAGTCTGATGTAGCCGGCCCGCGCCCAATTGAGGATGCCGGGAAGCTCGCCCAGGAGCCTGTTTCCAAGCCCGCGATCCTCCCTTCCGAAGAACGAGTTCTCCATCGTCAGGACGACGAACCGCGAGGCCAGCGCGCCCGAAGCATCGGCAAGACGCGGCAGTTCGTTGGTCATGATGACGAACCTGATCGGAAGCCTGCCAGTCCAGGCCGGCAAGAACTTGCGATCAATCGTCAAACTGTCCTCGCCCGAGATTGAGAGCAGGCGTTCTGCAATGGCGGCTTGATCCGCGCGCGAGCCGAGACGAGCGTCACCTATGATGCCGAGCGGCTTCCCAATCAGCGGTGCGAGGCCAAAATTCGTCGCCAGGCTCGCCAATGTTGGAGCCGCAACGCTACCGTGGCCAAGCAAACCAGTGAGGACACGTGCAACTGTGCCTTTGCCGGATCGCTTCGGCCCGACGATGAGCGCTATTTTCTGTTGTGACGTATCGGGCGCAAGCAGATAGCCGAACAGGTCTTGCAGAGTCTCGATGGACTGGCGATCGTCGGGCCATATTTGATCCAGGAAGCGCAGCCATTCGGTCGGCTCTGGAGCGTCCGGGTCAAACGAAACATCGGCGGCGTTCAGGCCGAAATAAGCAGGCGTCGGCGCGTGGAGCGTTCCGGTCGGCAGATGCAGCAGCCCATTTTCGACGGCCAGCAGTTCGCCCGCTGGAAGCATGTCACCAGACGCCAACCAAGCCGGTGTCTCGATACTGGCCGGCAGATTGCATGCAGCCGACAGTGCCGCGAACACATCGCCAACCCGTGAGCGATTAGGCTGGAAAGGGCCAAGCTCCTTTTCTGGTGTGTGGCATAGCGCCTGATCCAGAAATGCCCATATCGCAGCGTGAATAGCGTCATGATCGGCCTCCCGGTAGCACGATCCGTTCCATTCGTAGAACGATCCGCGATGGTGATGCAGAGTGCGCAGAGCCGCTACAGCATAGCACGCCGTCAACAATTTGCGCGCGGACGGCAATGGGTCGCGTCTATCAAGGATCAGAGCCTTGCCAGCATCTTGGCGGATTGTGCGCGCCGCAGCCACGGGCGATGCCGGCTTCGGGCGCTGCGAAGGAGCGGCGGCAGGTTCGACGCGCTCAGCGGGCTCGCCTGCCGGTTTCTGTTGCGGTGGCGACCATGGCCTTGCGGTCGCGCGCATGAAGGCGTCAAGCTGATCTTTCGACCAGCCGTCATCCACCGCGTCGGCGCAATCCCAGCCCTTTTTGGGATGCTTACCTGTTTGCCAGTCGGAAAAAGAATAGGGCGCTTGAGCGTTCATTCGCATGCGACTAGATCGGATCGTCTTCCGGCGAGATTTGCGGGATCGCGGCAAGCTCCGCCTTCGCGCAATCATCGCAAATCTCGTCAACGGTTCGACCTGTCGTCAGGGCAGGCTTGATCGTGAGGGCTTCCGCTGCCTGCATCGCCTCAGCGGGAACGGGCTTCGCGTTTGGGCGAGGAAACGGGATCACGTTGTCGCCGACGATCCGGTGTCCGGTCTTCGCGCAGAAAATTATATCCTCAGCCATGGTGGTCACGCGGCGGCGCTGGTCGAAGCCGTAGGCAGGCCCGCCAGGAATTTCCGCAGGTCATCAGCCAGGATAAGGGTCCGCTTGCCGTGTTTGCGAAAGGTCAACCGGCCCTCGTTTGCGGCAAGATAAAGTGAGGTTCGGCCCAGGCCGGAAACGGCTACGGCCTCATCAATCGTGTAGGCGAGTTTGGGCTCAAGTATCATCGGTGCATCCTCTCGTTGGGGCGTTCGGTTCGCAGCCGTCCGCCTGTATCCAACAGTGCACCAGTGATGGTTGGCGCCACCAACACCCAATATGCGACACGCTTCATGTCGCATATTGAATCGGGGAGGGCTAGCCGCGCCGTGTGAGGCTGACAACGTTTCCTCGTTCATCCGGAACCAATGGCACGATAGCTTTCGCAACCATTTCTTCCAGGCCGGACGCAATCCATTTCGCGTAGTGGCGTTCGATCATCTGCGCGCTCGTGTCGTGAACGGCGGCAACCAGTCTGATCGGCAGATTTGCGCGGATGCCGCGAACAATACTCGAATGGCGCAGCGCATAGGGGATAACGCCTGACAGGGCCGCCTTGTTCGTCAAGGCAATCCATGGTCGGCGCAACTCGGAAACGTTAAGCCATGGACCGCGACCGGTGCGCTCCCATTTTGCCGGTCCAACTTGCTTGTGCCGCCAACGTTCGAGCAGCGGCTCGTCATTCGGTCGGCCCGTCGAGGCAGGCAACAGTGCGTCAAGCACGTCGCTCCCAACGGGCACGGGTGCTGCGCCGCTCTTGCTCCCCCGTCCCTTGCGGGACAGGGGCACCATCACCCGACCCTGGACGCGCTGCACGTCGCCCACCCTCATTCGGACAACCTGCGAAAACCGTGCGCCTGTCGCTGCCAGCAGGACGACTAGCCGGAACAAGTCACCCTCCCATCTGTCTGCGGCGTCGATTTCTCGCGCCGCCCGGAGCAGGCGCGCAATATCGGCATCTGACAGGATTTGGCTCTCACGGGCAACGGCGTCCCCATCGTCAGTGTCATCGTGGTGAGCCGGTGCGGCGAAGGCATGTTTGATTGTTCCCGGCAGAGTGGCCGGCAGTCGGGCGCGGTTAGCAGCGTAGGCGGCATTTAGCGCTGCCCGGAGATCGTTCACGAGCCGCCGCACGGTTGTTGCTCTCATGTCGGCGGGTAGGCCCGAGCGCCATTTGGTTAGGTCGGTGTCGCTCAGAGCATGCAGCGCCACGTCAGCGAGCGGCGAGGCGGGAATTGCGACTTGCTTGCCTCGCTTCTCTTGCCCCAGAACATACCGGGATAGACGCCTGTTCGCGTCGGAACGGCCTTTGCGTCCCTTGCGCCCCTCATCCCGGGCATCGCGCCTGGCAACGTAGGTATCTACCGCCATCCGAACCGTGACAACCGGCCCCTCAGCTGCGGCTTTCGCCTCAGACCTCGCTCTCTCAACATGCTCACGAGCGGCCCGCTCGGCTTGCATAAACGTAAGGAGGCCCTCAGTTGACTTGTCGTTGATGTCATTCGCCGACCCAATGGGCGCTTGCTTGTAGTTCGCACCTGGCCCCCAGTTTCGCCAGCGGACAAACCAAACTCCCGCCCGGACTCCTTTTCGGTAATAAAGATGCGCCTCGGCATCCAGCCGTCTGGCATGCTCCCCAATGGGCAATCGCGACCTAGCCTTAGCAGTAGTGATCTCAGCCTCTTTCAGAACCTGTGCCATCGCCTCTTTCCCGTGGATACGTCGAATATCCATCGAATATACATCGACGGGCAGCGGCGGACAATGGCGGACAGGCAAGTATTACTCCGTTGATAAATATGAACTTCTGCGAACGACGGCGAACGGTCCTTTCCTATTTGTCGCGCCCTCTCACGGCGGGAACAGGGGTTCGATTCCCCTTGGGCGTACCAAGTCTCTCCAAGCTCTCGGCAAACCATCAATCCGATCCATCGCCTTGGGTCGCGGCGGGTCTGGCTCATTGCCGCTTCTGGTGAAGCGGAGCTGATTGCATTAGCATTGCATCGTGGGTCTTGAGGCACAGCGTTAGCGGCGCGCAGAACGTCGCGCTGAACAGGGCAGTCGATGCCACGCGGGGAGGAGCCAGATACAGAAACTACAATCACAAGGCGTCCATCACGCTGGTCGGCACTGCCTGGAGCCGACCTGAGCTACAGCTGCCGGCGGCGGATCGTTTTGGCGAACTCGGCGAAGGCGCCTCTCCCTCGAAGGGTGGATGCCGGGAAGGCCCTTAGCACCGGCCAGCGAAAGCTGCGCGCGACGCGCATGGCTGGGCTCTAAACGCGCCATACTCCAGTTGCAGTATCGTAGCTTCTTTGCCGTTCGAATTTCTCTCAGTCATGGCTTCGCACGATACCAAGATATGCTGCGAACGACACATCCACGGCGGGCTCAACCATTCGATCTATTCCGGCAAGCCGAAAAGTGTTTGCGCGCCTGCTATTCCTCCGAGCGGATGACTGCCCATGGCGATCATCGGCTCGGTAGTTTCTGCCTCGAACACTGTCGACGCGAGCACCGTCCGTCCCAACGGCTTGCACAGCCCTTCGATGCGGCTGACAAGATTTACAGCCTTGCCGATCGCGGTGAAGTCCAACCTGCCGGCAGTGCCGATATTCCCCCAGAGTATCTCGCCGACATGCAGGCCAATGCCATATCCGAGCTCAGGGCCGCCATTGCGGCGCCGAGTTTGGTTGAGATGATCTATCCCGGCGCGCGTGGCCTTCACGGCGCGTACCGCCGCGTCACATGCGGCATTTGCATCGCGCTCGCCAATCGGGAAAATCGCGAGGACGCCATCACCTATAAACTTGAGAACCTCACCACCAAATGCGTGCACCGCGCCGGCGACGCAATCGAACCAGGCATCAAGTACCAATACGATCTCGTCTGCATCATGAACCTCGGATAGATCGGTGAAACCTCGAAGGTCCGCGCACAGAAGCGCAGCCCGTATCGTCTCTCCCTTTACTCGACGAGAATGACCGTTGAGCACATGTGCTGCACTGCGCTTTCCCAAATATGCCTCGAGCAATGCGCGTTTCGCGGACCGTTCTGCGAGTGCGGTCATCGGAGCCGCAGCAAACCGGGAGATTTGCCGCAGCAGCTCTGACTGCGCCTCATCCGGAGTATGATCGAACGCCCACACCAAAGTCGGTGCGACACCGCCCGCTCGCTCGTCGAACACGATCGCCCGCGTCGTGCCAAGCCACTCCCGCAGCACGAGCCGGGGATCGGCATTCTGGCGGTCGGCGCCTATCCCCAAAGCCTCGACCACTTCACCCCCAGGCGCTCGCCAGAGCCAGATGCGGCGTGAGATAATCGGGTCGGGAGCATCCTGCGCCAGCGCGCCGGCGATGATCGGCAAGCCGTCTTCAATCAAATGCGTTGAGAGCTGCAATAGAAGTCGCCCACCGTCGCCAATATGCGCGGCGTCGTCCAGAAGGAATGAAAGCGACTTTGCGAGAAGCATGGGTAGAAGGTCACTCGGCACCGGCTTATGCTTACGCCTCGAACATCTTCTTGCAACTCCCCACATTCGCTTCAATCATGCAGGTATTCGCTGCGGATGTGACCTGGAGTGAGCGATGGCGGAATCGGTTTACACAGAGATTGAGGTCGCGGCGCCACAAGCGACCGTGTTCGCGCTTTTGACGGATCCGGACCAGATTGTGCGATGGATCGGGACCGAAGCGAATTTGGATGCAACGCCGGGCGGTCTGTTCCTCGTCAATGTCGGTGGTCGCCATATGGCGCGCGGTGAGTTCACCGAGGTGATCCCGGTCCACCGTCTTGCCTACAGTTTTGGCTGGGAAGACAACGAGACCGTGCCCCCCGGCTCCAGTCATGTCGAGATCGACCTGATCGCGAGGGATGCGGGGACACTGATCCGCTTCACGCACAGCGGACTGCCGAACGCAAAGGAGCGTGACAGCCACCGAAGGGGATGGGAGCACTACCTCTCAAGGCTGAAGATCACTGCCGATGGGGGACATGTCGATCCCGACGTGCCGATGAAGAATATGTGATTTTCGTCTAAGGGCCGCGGATGCCCGTAATCCGAACCAGGCGCGGCATGCGTCAACGAGGGCCCCTTTGACCTGCCGTCGCCAAACCGGCGCTCGGGAAACCCAGCGACCTGCGGGCCGCCGCACCACTACAGCTGCCGGCGACGGGTCGTTTCAGCGAGCTCGGCGAAGGCGTCCGCGATCCCGGTGCCGCTCTTGGCGCCTGCGTGGAGTTCTTGAAACTCAGCGCTTCTGGCGCAACGCCGCGGATTGAATTAGCATCCGTTCATCAAAGCTCCGGCCGCACTCCTGCAGGATGCGGAATGCGGAGCGCAGGCGAGCGAGGCCGGGCGCGGTCACATGCCAAGCGCGACTGGGCATCCGAACTTCCGTTCGGCGGCAAGACGGCGTGGCCGGGAGGAGTCAGATGCAAAAGCTGCAATCGCAAGGCGTTCATCACATCACGCTGGTCGGGGCCGGGCGCCAGACTTCCATCGATTTCTGGGAGGGCGTGCTTGGCATGCCTTTCATCTTCGAGCAGCCCAATCTCGATAAGGCAAGCGAAAGCCATCTCTATTTCGATCCGGGCGACGGCCGGCTGATCACCGTCTTCACCGACGAAAGCCGCACGCCGGTCAAGCGGCGCACGCCGACCGACACGGGCTGCGTCCATCATATCGCTTTCGCGGTGTCGCGCGTCACCTTTCTGCAGGCGGTTGCCCGGCTCGACGAGCGCGCCATCAAGCACAGCGGCGTCAAGGATCGCGGCTTCATGGACTCGATCTATTTCGAGGATCCGCTCGGCCTGCTGATCGAACTCGCCTCCTACCGTTTCGAACCGCCGGCGGGCTTCACCCATGCCGACGTGCTGATGCAGGCGCACAAGATCCGCGTCGCGCGCGGCGACTACAACATCGCCGAAGTGCACCTTGCCGATGCGATCCAGGCGCTTGTCGAGCGCTCGCGCACGACGTTGTCGGAGGATCGCGCACCGAAAAATCCATACTGACGACACGCCGAACAAAGGGAGGATACAATGGCGAAGACAGCAACCAAGAGTGCCACGAAGCCCGCGGCCAAGGCAGCCAGGCCAGGAGCGAAGCCGGCGGCCAAAGCCGCCGGCAAGTCAGCGGCGAAAGTGGCAAAGCCGGCGGCCAAGGTCTCCGCCAAGAAGCTGGCGCCGAAGGCCAAGGCGAAACCGGCGAAAAAGCCGGCGCTCACGCTCAGCATGCTGAAGCCCAGCGTCAACAATATGAGCGTTCGGGTGTTTGCACGCGCCGCCGGGCTCGATCATTCCGAAACCGACGTTTGGGGCCTCACGCGCTCGCCCGAATATATGGCGCGAAACCCGGCCCATCTTACGCCGATGATCGAGGACAAGGGCCTGCCGAGAGGTGTCTTGTGGGAAAGCTGCGCCATCATGCAGTATCTCGCCAACAAGCACGGGCTGGAGAAATTATATCCCAAGGCGCCGGCCAAGCGGGCAATGATCGACAGCGCCATGTTCTACCTGATCGGCACGCTCTACCCCTATGTGGCGCGCGCCACATATCCTGTACTGAATTTCCCGCAATATGCCGGCGAGGTCGGCCACAGCGACGCTCATCCCGACAAGAAGTCGGAAGCCCAGAAGGCCGCTATAGAAGCGATAGCCGAGCCGCTGGAGGTGTTTCATAGCTTCTTCAGGAACGGCAAGCCGTTCATCGGCGGCAAGAACCCGTCGATCGCCGACATCCGCCTGGCGGCGACGCTCGAATTCCTCGCCGTCATCGACTACGCGCTGCCCCAATGGGCAAAAGACTATATGGCGGCGATCGAGAAGAAGCTCGGCAAGGCCTATGCCGAGCCGGCCAGCGACGTGCGCGGCTATATCGCCTATGTGCGGTCGCAGGCCAACGCCTGAGGCACGTGCAGGCCGGCGATCGTCCGCACGTTCTGCGGGAGCCGGTAGTGATCTGAGGTAATTCTTTCTTACTCTCCCCTGTTTGCACGATGTGGGGAGCTTAAGGTTTCGTTAACCGAAACCCTTTCTACTGGTATCCACCTCCAGCTTGCGACCACGGATGTACTGGCGCGGATGGAAAGCAAAGGTCGGCTGCTCGCCGGCCTTTGCTTATTGCAGCCCTGCCGAAGTTTGCGGCTGACGGCGCTTCACGACGCCTGAATGGCTGATGAAGCGCGTTGCCGGCATCTTGCCATCGCCGATGTGGGCCCTACCATCGAAGTAGTCCCGTCCTCGATGGCGGTTCAAGGACAGAGGCCCTGTCATGAAAAGCATTGCTGGAATGATGGTGATTGCAGGCGCCATGCTGGCGGGTGCAGCCGGTCAATCGAATGCAGCGACGCTCAACACCATGCCCGAGGTCGGGGCTGCCATCCAGGCGTGCTGGACCCCTCCGGCGAATGCCGGGAATTCCACCGTCACCCTGAGCTTCAGCTTCAGGCGCGATGGCACGCTGATCGGCCGGCCCAAGCCGACCGCCATCCGCGTCGCCGGCGAGGAGAAGACGCGCCAAGCTTTTGTCGACGCGGCGGTCGCGGCCGTGGACCATTGCCTGCCGTTGAGCTTTTCACCGGCGCTGGCTGAAGGCATCCCGGGCAAGGTGTTCACTCTGCAATTCAACTCGCCCAAACAAGAACAGGCTGCACCGCGAGTGAAGGCTTCGCCTTGATCTTTTCCGACAACCGGATTCCACTTTTCGGGACCTAATGCATGTCGCGCAAAAGCGTGCAGCGGTTTTGCGACAACGACATGCATTAGACAAGAACCTAAGCGCGTCGCATGACGCCCGGTCGACCGCGATGCGCTTTAGTGGCGCCTTCGTCTCGCCTCGACATGTCGCGCCAGTTCCGGCACCTCGAAGACATAGTCGCTCCAAGCCGATTCCGGTATCTGGCCGGCGAGATAGCACTCCAGCAAAAGCCTCTGCTCGTGGTCGAGTGGCCTCGGTGCGCGTTCATGGTCCAACCAAAGTGAATGGAACAGATTCCTGGTCAGGTCCGCGACAGTGAAGTGGATCGACATTTGCGGTCTCCTCCTTTGGCCGCTCAACGCCGATCCCAGGGCTAAGGTTTCAGCGACGGCCGGCCGGTAACGCCGGATTGATCGCGATGCCGAACCCGCCGCGCGCATCAAACTTCGCCGTGGCGGGCGTCCGCCGGCGTTGCTGCCGGTTCGTCTCAATCTTGAAATAAAAATGTAATATTGAATTTACACGAGTGGATCTAATACACTAGAGCTAAAGTCTCTGGTGGCGGTTTGATCTACTTCAATTAGGAAAAACTGATTTAGCTAGTACTTATCCATAGTCGACAAAGAAATCCTGTTCTCGGTGCAACAAGGATAATGGTCGTTCCAATGACACGCTTCTGGCCCCTCACGATTCTGATGCTGGTGTCGGCAATAGCCGTTGCGCTCGGCACATCCTTCTCCTACGCGGATAGCTGCGGTGCCATCAGGAGCCAATTGCTTTCGGCGGGGCGCAGCGGCGGGACCAGCCCCGAGCTTGCCCAACTGCGCCGGCAACTCGCCGCGATTCAAAAGCTTGAGAGACAACGCAGATGCGCAGCGAAAACCGCCGGCTTCTTCTTCAATCCCTGCGCCGACCTGGTCAGCAGCAAGGCGGAGGTGCAACGGCAGATCGCCAGACTGTCGAATTCGAGCAGGGACACGTCCGGACTGAAGGCCAGGTTTGTCGCGCTGGGCTGCGCCGCCCCCGCTGCCAAGAAACAGCCGGCGCAGCAACGCACGGCACCCAAGGCCCAGTCCGCAGGCACAACAATTGGCGGCAATCGGATGCTGTTTTGCGTTCGCTTGTCGGACGGATATTTCTTCCCCGCGCCAAAATCGCAGTTCGCCAAGAGCGACGATCAGAGGGAAACGGTCGATCAGTGTCGCTACATCTGCGACGATGCCGGCGTCGACCTCTATACGCTGAGCGACGCCACTCGCGAGACCGAGGAGATGGTCGCGCTCGAGTCGGGAAAACCCTATGTGGAGCTACCTGCCGCGTTCCGGTACCGCGACGACGCGAACTTCAAGGCCTGCGACGTCAAGCGCTATTACCGGCGCGTCGCCGAGCTCAGGGCACGAACCGTGACACCGGCCAACATGACCAACGCCATCATACCGTTGCCGACGGCAAAGCCGGATCTTGGCGTCGTCGCGGAAATTCCTGAATCCGGGATCGAAACCGCCGGTGCCGCTCCGGCAGAGGCAAAAACGCAGGCTGCCGAAGTGCAGGGGGCTGCCCAGCATCAGTCGATCGAAAGAGCGATCGGCGCGCGGCCGGTGAGAGTGGTCGGGCCGGCCTTCTTCCCAGCGGACTGACCAAGGCGGGCGATGTTCCGAGACGGCTGGCCGGATAGCCGCTTCAAGGCCTGGAGCCGTGCGCATCAACCGACGGACGGTTGGCTATTCGCAGACCATGCGGGCCCGTTTGCCGGGCTCGCTGACATTCTTGCAAGTTAGCGGCTTCGTCGGCTCCGGCGACAGCATGGGCGGGTTGTTGGTGACCCTCCTCCGAGGCGCTGCAACGGAAGCCGCGCTCCTGCGCACCGCCGGCCTTTTCGGCGGTTGCGGCGCCACTGGAAAGACGTCGGTCTCCAGTTGCGACTGTTCGGCTTGCGCCTGCGGCGAAGGCCTGTCCCAGAAACGGCGAACATCGAGCGGCTTGGGAATGATGACGGTGCCGTCATAGCTGCGCGCGCAGCCGCTTCCCAGAGGCAGCGCCAGGCACAGGAAGACAGGCAGAATCCGTCGAGACATCAGCAATACCCCTGCAAGCTTATAACGCTGCTTCGGCCTAACCGACAACCGGCGGAATAGGGCGAAGGGAGTAGATACCGTGAAGTAGAGTCGTCGCACTTCCAGTGGAAGGCGTTGCTCGAAGATCGAGCGCCGGGTCGGGCGCGGATGGAGGTCCAGCGCGAGTTAGAACCTTGCGATTCGTCAACGCTTCCAGCGTAAGGCCATGGTGCGATCGCACCATACCAAAGCCGCGCTCAGTGGCGACAATGGGATATTCGAAGTTCCGCTCCTCCAGTTACGGGCGGGAGCAGCGACCGCCGGCAAGAAACAGGGTCAGATTTACCCCAACGGACCTGTTTCGGCGATGGCGCGGCCATGACACGTTCTGGCTGCATGCAACGCGCTCCCGTCCGGCTTTTTTCTTTTAAAGCCGGTGGCTGCGATCGCCGAGCAGACGATGCCGGCCGGAATTCACGCAAGCTGCTGATTCCAGCGGCAAACCGCGGCCCATGCCGACAAAAGCCCGCGGCCGCTCCTTCTTAACCCGGCTGGACGTCGTTACCGGAGCGACATGAAACTGTCATGCGACTGTAATAATCGGGGGCTATTGGCCTCAGCGGGCGCCGGAGGAATGGCGCCGAGAGACCATATTCCGAACAGGAGCAGGCCACATGAGACATTTCATCCGCTCGGCGGCCGTTGCGATTGCAATGGCTGCGGCGACGACCACCCTCACCCTGTCCGCCGCGCTCGCCGCGGACATCTCCGGCGCCGGCGCCACCTTCCCCTACCCGATCTATGCGAAGTGGGCCGACACCTACAAGAAAGACACCGGCGTTGGCCTTAACTACCAGTCGATCGGTTCCGGCGGCGGCATCAAGCAGATCAAGGCCAAGACCGTTACCTTCGGCGCTTCGGATGCGCCGCTCAAGGGCGACGAGCTTGAAGCGACCGGACTGGCTCAGTTCCCGATGGTGATGGGCGGCATCGTTCCCGTCGTCAATCTCGAAGGCATCAAGCCGGGCGAGTTGGTTCTCGACGGCCCGACGCTGGCCGACATCTTCCTCGGCAAGATCACGAGCTGGGATGACGAAGCGATCAAGAAGCTCAATCCCGACGTCAAGCTGCCTTCGCAGGCGATCGCGGTCGTTCACCGTTCCGATGGCTCGGGCACGACGTTCAACTTCACCTATTACCTCGGCGACGTCAGCGCGGTCTGGAAAGAAAAGGTCGGCGTCGACAAGGCCGTGGAATGGCCGGTCGGCATCGGCGCCAAGGGCAATGAGGGCGTTGCCAACAACGTCTCCCAGACCGGCGGCGCGATCGGTTATGTCGAATATGCCTACGCCAAGCAGAACAAGCTCACCCACACCGATATGATCAACAAGGACGGCAAGAAGGTCGAGCCCACCGCGGCGGGGTTCTCGGCGGCAGCGGCCAATGCCGACTGGAGCTCGCAGCCGGGCTATGGCGTCATCCTCGCCAACGAGCCGGGCGCCGAGTCCTGGCCGATGACGGCGGCAACGTGGATCCTGCTCTACAAGAAGCCGGATGATGCCGCGACCACCGGCGAAGCGCTCAAATTCTTCGCCTGGGCATACGACAAGGGCGACGAGATGGCCGGCGAGCTGGACTACGTTCCGATGCCCGACAAGGTGGTTGAGAGCGTCAAGGCCATGTGGGCCAAGGAAGTCGTCGGCGACGACGGCAAGCCGCTCTACTCGGCTATGTAATCTCCTCCAGGGAGGGCGTCGATGGCGCCCTCCCTGTTGCCTTTAATCGCGAGGACCCAATGACCATCGCTTCCGATGCCGTGCCATCATCTGCAGCAGCCCGGGCCAGGGAAGCTACGGTGCGGCGCTTCGCGCTCACAGATGCCATATTCCGCGGACTCACCCGCGCTTCCGCAATTCTTGTGCTGGTCATCCTCGGCGGTGTCGCCATCTCGCTGTTTGCCGGCTCATGGCAGGCGCTGTCGTCGTTCGGTTTTTCTTTCCTGACGACTGAGAGCTGGAATCCCGTTACGGAAAAATTTGGCGCACTGGCGCCGATCTACGGCACGCTGGTGACGGCGGCCATTGCCATCCTGATCGCGGTTCCGATCGGCATCGGCATTGCAATCTTTCTCACCGAGCTCTGCCCGCGCCCGCTCAGGCGTCCTATCGGCATAGCGGTCGAGCTGTTGGCCGGCATTCCTTCGATCATCTACGGCATCTGGGGCCTGTTCGTGTTCGCGCCGTTCCTGCAGACGACGATACAGCCCTTCATCATCAACATCTTCCACGGCGTGCCGGGACTATCCAGCCTTTTCGCCGGCCCTCCTTACGGCATCGGCCTTCTGACCTCGGCGCTGATCCTCGCCATCATGGTGCTGCCCTTCATCACCTCGATCACCAAGGACGTCTTCGATACGGTGCCGGCGGTGCTGAAGGAATCGGCCTATGGCATCGGTTGCACGACCTGGGAAGTGACCCGGCGCGTGGTCATTCCCTATACCCGCATCGGTATCATGGGCGGCGTCATGCTTGGCCTCGGCCGGGCACTCGGCGAAACCATGGCGGTGACTTTCGTCATCGGCAACGCACATCGCATCAGTGCCTCCCTGTTCGCGCCGGGCACGACGATCTCGGCGACCATCGCCAATGAATTCACCGAGGCCGACGGCGACCTCTACACCTCCTCGCTGGTTTCGCTCGGCCTGATCCTCTTCGTCATCACCTTCCTGATCCTCGCCGCCGCCCGCTATATGCTGATGCGGATCGACGCCCGTACGGGAGCCTGACCGATGTCGACATCCTCATCGCTCCACAGCCGCCGCAAAGCCAGGAATTCGGTGATGATGGCGCTTTGCGTCGTCGCCGCCGGCATCGGGCTTGCCTGGCTGGCGCTCATTCTCGGCGCGTTGGTCTATAAGGGCACAGCCGGGCTTTCGCTCGCGGTCTTCACCGAGATGACGCCACCACCGGGCGAGGCCGGCGGCTTGCTCAATGCCATCACGGGCAGCCTGCTGATGACGATCATCGCCGTTGTCGTCGGCACGCCGATCGGCGTGCTGGCGGGAACCTACATGGCCGAGTATGGACGCTTTTCGCGCATCACCACCGTCGTCCGCTTCATCAACGACATCCTGTTGTCGGCGCCGTCGATCATCATAGGCTTGTTTGTCTATGAGCTGATGGTGCGGCCAATGGGACATTTCTCGGCCATTGCCGGCGCCGTTGCGCTTGCCATCCTGGTCATTCCGGTGGTCGTGCGCACCACTGAAGACATGCTCAACCTGGTGCCGAACGCGTTGCGTGAAGCCGGTGCCGCGATCGGCGCGCCACGCTGGGTGGTGATCCGTTCGGTCGCCTACCGCGCCGCATTGTCCGGCATCGTCACCGGCATATTGCTGGCGATAGCACGCATTTCCGGCGAGACGGCGCCGCTGCTCTTCACCGCGCTCAACAACCAGTTCTGGAGCAGCAATATCAACGCGCCGATGGCCAGCCTGCCGGTGACCATCTTCCAGTTCGCTCTCAGCCCTTACGAGGAATGGCAGCAACTGGCGTGGACCGGCGCACTCATAATCACCCTGACGGTTCTGGGCTTGAGCATCCTCGCCCGCAGCCTTACCGGACGCAGAGAGGACAGATGACACAGATGTTGTCCCCAGACATGACGATGGCCGAAACGGTCGCCGAGAAGACGAAGATCGAGGTCAAGAACCTCAACTTCTACTACGGCCAGAGCAAGGCGCTGAAGGACATCAGCCTGTCGCTGCCCGAGCGCAGCGTCACGGCCTTCATCGGCCCTTCGGGCTGCGGGAAATCGACGCTGCTGCGTGTGTTCAACCGCATCTATGAGCTCTACCCAAAACAGACGGCCGAGGGCCAGGTGCTGCTCGACGGCAAGAACATTCTCGACCGGTCGCAGGATCTCAACCTCCTCAGGACCAAGATCGGCATGGTGTTCCAGAAGCCGACGCCGTTCCCGATGTCGATCTACGAGAACATCGCCTTCGGCGTCAGGCTCTACGAGAACCTCGGCAAGTCCGAGATGGACGGCCGCGTCGAACAGGCGTTGAAGCGCGCCGCGCTGTGGAGCGAGGTCAAGGACAAGCTCAACGCCAGCGGCTTGAGCCTGTCCGGCGGCCAGCAGCAGCGGCTCTGTATCGCCCGCACCGTGGCGGTGAAGCCGGAAGTCATTCTGCTCGACGAACCGGCTTCGGCGCTCGACCCGCTGTCGACTGCCAAGATCGAGGAACTGATCGACGAATTGCAAGCCGACTACACGATCGTCATCGTCACCCACAACATGCAGCAGGCGGCGCGCGTGTCGCGCCAGACGGCGTTCATGTATCTGGGTGAACTGGTCGAGTTCGACCGGACCGAGAAGATATTCACGTCGCCCCGCGAGAAGCGCACGCAGGACTACATCACTGGCCGCTTCGGCTGAGCCGTTCCGATCATGCATATGAGGACAGGACCATGGGCGAACACACAGTCGCTTCTTTCGACGAGGATCTCGAGCAGATCAGCAAGCTGATCCGCGACATGGCCGACCTCGCCGGTTCGATGGTCGGCGGGGCAACCAAGGCGCTGTTGAATTCCGACAACGTGCTGGCGCAACGCGTCGTTTCCGACGACGCCATCATGGATGCGCGTCAACGCGAACTGGACGACCGCGCCATCACCCTGATCGCCAAACGCCAGCCGATGGCCCACGATCTTCGCCATGTGGTCGGAGCGATCCGCATGGCGGGCGACCTCGAACGCATCGGCGACCTTGCCAAGAATATCGCCAAGCGCGTGAGTGCGGTCGGCCTCAGCGCCACGCCGCGGGACCTGTCGCATTCCATCGACGCGATGGCGCAGCTGGTTCTCATCCAGGTGCAGGGTGTCATCGAGGAATATGCTGCAGGCGATGCGGCCGCGTTGGCCAAGCTTCGTGCCGCCGACGAGCGCATCGACGTTAAATACACGTCCGTGTTCCGCGAGCTGTTGACCTACATGATGGAAGATCCGCGCAACATCACCGCTTGCACGCACCTGCTGTTCTGCGCCAAGAATCTGGAGCGGATCGGCGACCATGTCACCAACATCGCCGAAAATGCGTATTATGTGCTGACCGGCGAGCAATTGCCGGTCAATCGTCCGAAGCAGGACGAAACGACAATGTCCGCACCGGTGACATGATGGGGGTGCCCAGCCGATGATCGCACCACGCATAATGGTGGTGGAGGACGAGGAGCCGTTGGGTGTGCTGCTCCGCTACAATCTCGAATCCGAAGGCTACCAGGTCGAGGTGGTGACACGCGGCGACGAAGCCGAGATCCGTTTGCAGGAGAATGTGCCCGACCTTTTGGTGCTCGACTGGATGATACCAGCGGTTTCCGGCATCGAGCTCTGTCGTCGGTTGCGGGTGCGCCCCGAAACCGAGCGGCTGCCGATCATCATGCTGACCGCGCGCGGCGAGGAGAGCGACCGGGTGCGCGGTCTTTCGACCGGCGCCGACGACTATCTGGTCAAGCCGTTTTCGACACCGGAATTCATGGCCAGGGTCAAGGCGCTGCTGCGGCGCGCCAAGCCGGAAGTGCTGTCCAGCGTGCTGAAGGTCGGCGACATCGTGCTCGATCGCGAATCGCACAGGGTCTATCGCAAGAAGAGCGAAATCAGGCTCGGGCCGACCGAATTCCGGCTGCTCGAGTTCATGATGCGGCATCCGGGCCGTGTCTTCTCGCGCAGCCAGTTACTCGATAATGTCTGGGGGGAGACAATCTACATCGACGAACGCACCGTCGACGTGCATGTCGGGCGGCTGCGCAAAGCCGTCAACAACGGCCGGATGCCGGATGTCATCCGCACCATCCGCGGCGCCGGCTATGCGATCAGGGAAGATTGACCCGCCTGGTCAGGCTACGTTCTTTCTGACGCTGGGCCTCATTTGCGCGCCCGGCGCGAAAATCTCCTGGTCGACGAAGCTTAACGCCCGCATCGCGCAGCCTTCGCGGATCAGAGGCAATTCGTTCGGCTCTGTATCGAAGGAGATCGAGCCTGAATGCTGGCCGCCGGCGGTCTGGGCGATTGCCTTCCGCAAGGCCGGCTCGATCAGATCGAAGGCGGCGGCACTGGCGCCGACCATCGCGACCGGTGCCGGATCGATCAGCGCGAACAGCGAGCCGAGACCGAAACCCAGCGCTTCGCCGGCCTTGCGGTAGGCCTCGCGTTCCGGCCCATCTTTCTCGCGCGCCCGGGCCGCCAGTGCGCGCATGTCGGCGTCGCTGACGTCGGCGACCGGTTCGCTGTCTTCGCTCATCTGCCTGGCGTTGCGCCAGATGGCGTAGTTGCCGGCATACGCCTCGATGCAGCCGCGCCGCCCGCAACGGCAGAGCGCGCCGCCCGGACGATGGATCATGTGGCCAAATTCGCCGCCCGAGGAATGCGTCCCGGTGAACAGTTCGCCCTTCAGCACCAGCCCCATGCCGATGCCATGCGAAAGCAGGATGGCGATGAAGTCATCGCGATAGCGATCCGGATTGCGCCAGCGCAAAGCCACCGCCATCATGTTGCAGTCGTTCTCCACCGTTGCCGGGATGCCGAATTCGTCCTCCAGCATGTCGGCAAAGGCGATGTCGGTCTGCGGCGTGATCGGCGACCACAGCATGGCGCGTGCAGGGGAGTCGGTAATGCCCTGAATCGCCAGGGCGATGCGGGCGACACTGCGGACGTCAAGATCTGGATCCTGCAGCCGGCGCCGGACGATGGCCATGCATTCACGGATCAGCTCGTCGCGCGGCATAGTCAGCGTGTCCAGCCGGCGCTGTTCCTCGGCGACCACCTGTCCCGTGTAGTCGATAATGGCGGCCGAAAGGAAATTCAGCGACAACACCACGGTCAGCACCGCCGCCGCTTCCGGGTTGAGGGCGAGGCCGACTTGCGGACGACCGCGTTTCAACGAAACGGGCTCACTTGGCTTGCTCTCGGCGAGGATGCCTTCCCGTATCAGGTCGGAAGAAATCGCCGATATGGTCGAATGACTGAGGCCGGTGGTAGCTGCGATCTCAGTACGCGATGGCTGGCCGGCCCGGCGCACCGCCGAGATCACCATCGCCCGGTTGCGCCGGCGCAAATCGTCATGGCGGATTCCGACCGACATTGTTTTGCTTTCCTCCCGGTTGCCGCGGCCGCTCATGAACCGGAAGCCGTCGGTAATGTCCGACAAATAGTGTCGGATGAGGCAAATAGTGTCAGATGCAGGTGGCGCTGTCATCGTTTATTCCGACGCTCGAAAAAACTCGCAGAGTCATCAAAATCCATCAGAATCGATGTTGACAGCAGCCGGAGATCGGACCAGTATTTTTTCGAGGCTCGAAAAAATTAGAGCTTCTAAGCTGGTCTTTGAGCCAATTGGTCACGCCGTACGCGGCGCAGGGAGGATATGATGAAGAAATTCACGACCGCCATTCTGGCGAGTGTCGCCATGACGCTGGCGCTGGCGTCGGTGGCGCAGGCTAAAGACAAGGTCATCGGCGTTTCCTGGTCGAACTTCCAGGAAGAGCGCTGGAAGACCGACGAGGCCGCAATGAAGGCGGCCATCGAGGCCGCAGGCGACAAGTATATTTCCGCCGACGCACAGTCCAACCCCGGCAAGCAGCTCACCGACGTCGAGAGCCTGATCTCGCAGGGCGCCAACGCACTGATCATCCTGGCGCAGGACGCCTCGGCCATCGGGCCGGCCGTGCAAAAGGCGCTGGACGAAGGTATTCCGGTTGTCGGCTACGACCGGCTGATCGAGAACAAGGACGTCTTTTACCTGACCTTCGACAACAAGGAAGTCGGCCGCATGCAGGCCCGGGAAGTCTTCAAGGTGAAGCCGGAAGGCAACTATGTCTTCATCAAGGGTTCGGGTTCCGATCCGAATGCCGATTTCCTGTTTGCCGGTTCGATGGAGGTGCTGAAGGCGGCAATAGACAGCGGCAAGATCAAGAATGTCGGCGAGGCCTATACCGACGGCTGGCTGCCGGCCAACGCTCAGAAGAACATGGAACAGTTCCTGACCGCCAACGACAACAAGGTCGATGCCGTGGTCGCGGCCAATGACGGCACTGCCGGCGGCGTCGTCGCCGCGCTGACAGCGCAAGGGCTGGCCGGATCGGTTCCGGTTTCGGGCCAGGACGGCGACCACGCCGCGCTGAACCGCATCGCGCTCGGCACACAGACCGTGTCGGTGTGGAAGGATGCGCGCGAGCTCGGCAAGAATGCCGCCGAGATCGCCTCGCAGCTGGCCGACGGCAAGCAGATGACCGACATTGCCGGCGTGAAGGATTTCACCACGCCCGGCGGCAATACCGTCAAGTCGCTGTTCCTGACCCCGGTCGCCATCACCAAGGACAACCTCAACGTCGTCATCGACGCCGGCTGGATCAAGAAAGAAGAGGTCTGCGCCGGCGTGACGGCTGGCACTGTTGCAGTCTGCAACTGAGCCGACGTTTCCGAGAAGTCCGAACGCCGCGGCCGCTCGCCGCGGCGTTTTTCAACAAGAGTTGTTTTTCCGCTTCCGGCGGATAACTTCTAGGCTGCTTCCGGCATCCGCGGCAGACGGCAACCCGGCGGGAGAAACATCATGACCGACACGACGTCCAACACGCCGGTCGACAGCACGGCAGACCGGGCACGGGAATCCGAGCTCGGCATCGTTGCCCGATTTCTCAAGGCAACCGAACTCGACACGCGCATGCTCGGCATGGTCGGCGCGCTGCTGGTCATCTGGGTCGGCCTGCATGTCATTTCCAGCGTACGGCTCGGCGTCAATCCGTTCGACTTCGACAGCCGGACCTTCCTGACGCCACGCAATCTCTGGAACCTGTCGGTGCAGACTTCCGCCGTGGCCATAATGGCCGCCGGAATGGTGCTGGTTATCGTCATGCGCAATATCGACCTGTCGGTCGGTTCCGCCGAAGGTCTGATCGGCGTGGTCATGGGCTTTGCGCAGGTGCATTTCCTGGTGCGAATGATCGGTCTGCAATTAGGCAATCCCTGGATCTGGATCCTGGCACTGGCCATCGGCCTGGCGCTTGGCCTTCTGATCGGAGCGTTCCAGGGATACATCATCGCTTATCTCGAGGTGCCGGCCTTCATCGTGACGCTGGGCGGCCTTCTGGTCTGGCGGGGTGCCGCATGGTGGGTCGCCAGCGGTCAGACGATTGCGCCGCTTGATGCCACTTTCCAGCTGATGGGGGGCGGGCCGGCGGGTTCGATCGGCGCGCGATGGAGCTGGATCGTCGGAATTGTCGCGTGCCTAGCGGTTGTGTTCATGCTGCTCAACGGGCGGGTGCAGCGCAAGCGGTTCCGCTTTCCGTTGCGCCCGATCTGGGCCGAGACGTTCCTCGGTGTCCTCACCTGCGCTGCCATCATGGGCGCCATATGGCTTGCCAATTCCTATCCTTGGCCGGTCGGCATCGTGAACAGATATGCGGCGGCCAACAATATAACGGTTCCCGAAGGCGGGCTGTTCATCGCCCATGGCATCGCCATACCCGTGCTGATGGCTGTAGCCGTAGGGCTGATCATGACCTTCATCGCCAAGCGTACCCGTTTCGGCCGCTATGTCTTCGCCATCGGCGGCAATCCGGAAGCAGCCAACCTTGCCGGTATCAACACGCGCTGGGTGACCATGAAGGTGTTCATGATCATGGGCGTGCTGGCGACGATCGCCGCGGCGATCTCGTCAGCCAGGCAGAACTCGTCGACCAATGCGCTGGGCACGTTGGACGAGCTGCTGGTCATCGCGGCGGCGGTGATCGGCGGCACGTCGCTCGCCGGCGGCTCCGGCACAGTGCTCGGCGCCATGCTCGGCGCGCTTTTGATGCAGTCGCTGCAGTCCGGCATGGTGCTGCTCGGCATCGATTCACCGCTGCAGAGCATCGTTGTCGGCGCCGTGCTGGTGCTCGCGGTGTGGCTCGATACCGTCTATCGCAAACGTGTGTAGGGAGGAGGAACGATCATGGCAGACAAAACCGCTCCCACGGGCACGCCGCTGATCGACATGCGCAACATCTCCATCGCTTTCGGCGGCATTCGCGCCGTCGACGATGCCTCTGTCGACCTTTTCCCGGGCGAGGTGATGGCTTTGCTCGGTCACAACGGTGCCGGCAAATCGACGTTGATAAAAATCCTGTCCGGCGCCTACAAGCGCGATGCGGGCCAGATTTTGGTCAACGGCGAGGAGGCTTCGATCTCCAATCCCCGCGACGCCAAGAAGTACGGCATCGAGACGATCTACCAGACGCTGGCGCTGGCCGACAATGTCGATGCGGCCGCCAACCTGTTTCTCGGCCGCGAGCTGATGACCGGCTGGGGAACGCTCGACGACGTCGCCATGGAGGCCGAGGCGCGCAAAGTGATGGGCAGGCTCAATCCGCGTTTCCAACGCTTCAAGGAGCCGGTGGTAAAGCTTTCGGGCGGCCAGCGGCAGTCGGTGGCGATCGCCCGCGCCATCCTGTTCAATGCTCGCATCCTGATCATGGACGAGCCGACGGCTGCACTCGGGCCGCAAGAGACGGCGCAGGTCGGCGAACTGGTCAGGCAGCTCAAGGCCGACGGCATCGGCATCTTCCTGATCAGCCATGATATTCACGACGTGTTCGAGCTTGCCGACCGTGTCTGCGTCATGAAGAACGGTCGGGTTGTCGGAACGGCGCGCACAACCGACGTCACCCAGGACGAGGTGCTCGGCATGATCATCCTCGGCAAGTGCCCACCCCGCGCCATTCCGGGGCCGGGCGCGCTGAAGATCGCCGCATGAACGAGAATTAGCCGGCTAATCACACGCCGCCAAAATGTGCCAGCCGTCACCATGCTTTGGCCTCGCCATTGTGTTGGCGTCAGGACTTGCCCATAAAGATGCCGAACCGTCCACGGGACGTATCAGCAATTGAAGAAGCTTTTTCCGACCGTCGCTTTTATCGCCGTCGCGCTGATCAGCCTGACGATGGCGGGTTTTGCCTATTTTGCCACCCAGGAGGCGGCCCGCATTAAATTCGAGGCGACGGCAGACGACGCGCTTAACCGGATCGAAAGCCGCATCGACCTGGACCTGTCGCTGCTGCGTTCGACCCGGGCGCTGTTCGACGCACGCAATGGCGGTATCTCGCAGGGCGAGTTCAAGGCTTTCTTCAACGCGCTCGACGTCGACAATAATTTCGCCGGCCTGCGCGGCATCGGTTTCCTCCGCCTGGCGAAAACTGGCAACGAGGCGGCGGTCGAGCGCGACATCCTGCACGATCACGGCGCAAGCCATCCGATCTATCCCGACACGAACTTACCGTGGCGTACGCCCATCGTGCTGTTCGAACCGCTGGATCCGTCCAACAAATCCAGCATCGGCTACGACATGTTCACCGGGCCGGCGCGGCGCGAGGCGATCGAAAAGGCGATGGCCGACGACCAGCAGCACGCCAGCGGGCTCGTGCAGTTCGGCAAGGATACGGGTGCCGCGCAGACCTTTACCGGGTTCCTCGTCTTCGTCCGGCTCAATGTCGAAACCGCGCCGGACGCCGTGAACGCGACGAGATCCTCGACTGCCGGCTTCCTTTATGCGGCCTTCCGCGCCCGTGATCTGTTCCAGGCTGCGCTCAGCCGGGCACCATTGCTGCCGGTCAACACCGAGATCTATGACGGCACGGTGGACAGCGACAACCTGCTGTTCCAATCGGAAACGCCGCCTGTTTCGAGCCTCGGCGACAGGCTGCTGGTCACCCGCAAGGTCACCGTCGCCGGCCGGCCGTGGGTCGTCCTGTTCAGGCCGACAAGTGCTTTCTCGCAACCTTCCTCGCGCGCCATCCCGGTGATGCTCGGATTGTTCGGACTGCTGCTTGCGGGCGCCATCGCGCTGGTGGCCCGCTATCAGGAGCGGGCCTATGAGGCGGTCTCGCTGCTTCACGAAACGACCGAAAAGAGCCTGCTGGAAAAAGACCTGATGCTGCAGGAGATGAAGCATCGCATCAAGAACTCGATCACGCGGGTGCTGGCAATCGCGCGCCAGACAGCATCGCACACCACCGACGTCCAGGAATTCTCGGCTTCTTTCTCGGCCCGGCTGCAGGCGATGGCGGCTTCCCAGGACATGCTGACGCGCTCACGCTGGCAGAAAGCCGATCTCGGCGACCTGCTGCGCATCGAGCTAGGCCAGGTGTTCGGCAGCGAGCTTCCTGAAGGGCTGCTGTCGGGACCGCAGATTCTTCTCGATGAAAAGACGACGCAGGCACTCGGCCTCGTCTTTCACGAACTGGCGACGAATGCGCTGAAGCATGGCGAAGCCGGCAATTCAGTCGGTGCGCTGAAGGTCGACTGGTCGCTCGAAGCCCGTAGCGGCACCCGGACATTGGCTCTCAACTGGCGCGAGGCCGGTCAGAAGAAGCTTGAGAGACCGGCAAAGAGTGGTTTTGGCACCAGACTGATCGATCTCAACGTCACGCGCGAATTGCGTGGCACAATCAGGCGCGATTTTCGCGAAGATGGCTTGAACGTGGAAATCAAGGTTCCGCTGCCGGCCTGAAACGCCGTCTCGTGGGCCGCATCGCAACAGCGCTTTAAAGAGCAAACGCGGAGACAGGTGGCCTGCCTCCGCGTTTGCTGTTCGCCTGGAGCTCGAAACTAGTTGCAGCGAGCTGTGTAAATCCGGCCGTGACGATCTCTGTATTGGCAGTAGCCATTTTGCAGCCGGCGAACGAGCAGACCGCCAATCGCACCAGCGCCGGCGCCGATCAAAGCGCCCTTGCCGCCGCCGACAGCGCCACCAATGAGCGCGCCGCCCACAGTGCCGATACCCACGTTCTCTTCCGTGGTGGTGCAGCCGCTGACCGCAACCACGGCAACCATGGCAATAATCATCTTCCGCATGGAGTCATCCTCACTTTTGTCCTCACTTTAATAAGCTCCAGCCGCCATTTAGCATGAAAGTACGGCCTTTGCCCGCACGATTTCATTGTTGATTAAGATAGTCTTTTTCGGGGCGTGCGCCGTTCGATGCTACCACGAACCCGGAAATCTCCAAGGACGCATCGAGCGTGCCGTTGGGGCGCACGTTCCAGACGATCCTGTCATGGTCGTTCTCGAGCGCCGGATCGACGGCAAGGCATCTGGCGCCGACATGTTGGGCCTGGCCCTGCAGGTCAGCGACCGCGAACGGGCACGGCCGAGCACTCGGGCAGTGGTTTCAAAGCGATCAAGCAGAGGCGAGTTCGATTCAGATCAGTTGGGACGCGGCGGTCAGGACGATCGCGGCCATAAGCGCGACGGCGGCGAAGCGCAGGGGCGAAGCACGAGGCGCGGGCGTTGCGGGCGCGTCGGGATCCTGAAAACCGCCCATCGAGACGCGAGCGGCCTGTTCCAGTCTGTTCACGTCTGCAGCCGTCAACGCCCATCCCTTCACTTTGTGCCAAACTCAATCCGGCGGATCGGCACGTTCGCACAGGATCGGACTTTATGGTGAACAGTCGGTTAAAGATGGCGATGCGCAGCAAGCCTTCGCGCGGCGACCGCCGCTCGTTAATCCGTCTCGAAATTACCGTGAGGAACGACAAGGCGGTATTCGAGGCGGTTCCCGGTGATCTCAAGGGTCGCCGTTCCATTCAATGAAGTGGGCACGACGCGTTCGAGCGCGACGCTGCCAAAACGCTTCTCACTGCGCTGATTGTCGTTGGCTCCGATCACTTCGGCCCATGTCAGCGACAGCGCAGGCTCGCCAGCGGAAGCTGCCGTCAGATCGGCCGTCACCTCGACGAAACCGTCGCTGCGCGACAGTGCGCCATAGCTGACCGAATTGACGGCGAGCTCATGCATGGCCAAGCCGATGTGCAAGGCGGCATTGGGGTTGAGATATGGATTTGCGCCGCGGAAACGTAGGCTGTGCAAGGGATCCGCGCCGTACCTGCCGACCTGACCGGAAACCAGCTCGCGCAGCGCCGCTCCCCGCCAGTTGGATGACGTAACCAAATCCTGCGAGGAGGCCAGCGACTGCAATCGGCCCCGGAAGCGCGTCAGGAAATCGTCAATGCTGCCGGAATAACGGCCCGTCTGGGTGGCGATGCTCTGGATGATGGCCAAAAGGTTCTTGGAGCGATGACTGACTTCGCGCAGCAGCGCCTTCAACGTCTGCTCCCGGCGTTTCTGCTCGGTTGTTTCGACCATGGTGGTCACGACGCCCTGCACCGCGCCGGTCTCGCTGCGGTCGGCGTCTATCCACACCTGAAACCAGCGGGCGCCGTCATCGGCCGGCACACTGAGCTCAAGATGTTGAGGATTGCCGGAGACGATGACGTCGTGCTTGGCGGCGCCGATACGCTCTGCCTGCGCCGGCGGCAAGATGCCGTTGTTGTCGGAGGCATCGGAAGTCCAGGGCGCGCGCATGTTGCGCGCCCACACCGTCTTCATCTCGCGATCCTGGTACAGGACGGAAATCCCGGCATTGTGCAGTGCATGGAGAAGGGCCCGACCAAGCTGCATCCCGCTTTCGGCGGGATGCAAAGCGATGATCTCATCACTCTGGCCGCGGTCTTTCATTTTTCCGACTCTGGAACGCATCGGTCAATTTGCTCAACCCATGTCGGGCTGAACGGTTCGCGGAAAAATGGGTCCAAAAGGAGGAGGTTCGTATCAAACCTTAAAAAGCGGTCCGCCGAGCGGCATCCCGTTGGAGGACACTGCCCGGCGGTGGCTGGAAACCGTTTGAGGGGTGCGGCTTCCAGTGTTCGCTTGAATGGCCGCTTGGCATTCACGCTCGTCTGATCAGGCCGGCAATAAGCGATATGATCAGGAAGGCGAGAAAGATGAAGAACAATATCTGCGCTATGCCGGCCGAGGTGCCAGCGATGCCGCCGAAACCAAGCGCACCGGCGATGATCGCCACGACGAGAAATACGAGCGCCCAGTAAAGCATGATCGATCTCCTTCCAATGCTGCGGTGAAAACGTGATTCGCCTCCGTTTGTTCCACCATTTTCCGAAAAAGACGATGCTGAAAATCTTCAGGGCCCGAATTGCCGCGGTGTGTGGAAAGGTCCAGTTGGTTGCCCCAGTTGGTTGCCAGTGAATTGAGCCGGCGTCACTCCCCTCTGATCCTGGGGAGCGGCTGTCTCGGCGGCCGCAGTTCGGCCGCCCGCTGTTTCATGCCGCGGCTTTCGCGTGCCGGTCAAAGAACAGGGCCTGGCTGATAAGAGCCTTGACCATGTCCGGATTGAACGGCTTGGTAACCAGGAATGCCGGTTCCGGCCGCTCGCCGGTGAGCAGGCGCTCGGGAAAGGCGGTGATGAAGATCACCGGTACCGAGGTCGACGACAGGATCTCATTCACGGCCGCTATGCCCGAACTTCCGTCGGCAAGCTGGATATCGGCAAGCACCATCTTTGGCCGCGCCTTGCCGAACATCGCCACCGCCTCGGCGTGGGTGCGCGCCGTTCCGACGACGCGGTGGCCGAGGCTTTCGACCATTTCCTCGATGTCCATGGCGATCAGCGGCTCATCCTCGATGATCAGCACGTCGGTTGCCACCTGACGGGAGATCTCGTTGCTCGCCTGCGCGAGGAGTTCGGAGAATTCCTGTTCGTCGACGTCGAGAATCTCCGCCGCCTCGTCTTCGCTGAAGCCTTCGACCGCCACCAGCAGAAAGGCTTGGCGGGGGCGAGGCGCAATTGCATTCAGATTGGCCGCGGCACGCTGTTCCCATGCCGACTGGGCATGCTCCTGCGGAACGCGAATGGCCACTGAGGTGAAGAGCTTGGCAAAGACCTTGTAGAGCGCGATGCGGTCGTTCGATGCGTTCGGAAAGATGTCGACATCGGCAATGATGGCCTCGAGCATTGCGGCGACCAGCGCGTCGCCGCTCTCCTGCGATCCGGATACTGCGCGCGAGAAGCGACGCAGGAACGGCAGGTGCGGAGCGATGGTTGCTGATAGGCTCATATTGGACGTCTCCCTCATATGACGTGATTGCATGTTACAGCTAAAAAACGGTTCGCAAGCCCAGAGTTGAAAACGCGGGTTCTGCGAAAAAGTTCCGATCATGCGGAACTAAATATATGGGCTGGCGTTTAGGGGCGGGTTGGGCAACCAGACGAGGCTGCCGCTTGCCTTGCGTTATGTGTTGAAGGGCGGCTTAAGGCTGGGACAAAAGGGCGAAATGAAGAACATGACGAAAGCTACCATGGGTGGCGTTGGCAACGGGCGCCGGGCTGCTTCCCGCGACCCGCTTGGGCCGAACTCGGAAATCGGCCGCAAACTCAAACAATACTACGACGAGCTGGTCTCCGACAATGTGCCGGATCGCTTCGCCCAACTGCTCAGCCAGTTGGAAAAAGCCGAACCTGTACAAAAGAAGGACTGAGGCATGGCGGCCGTCTCCCAGGGCTTCAAGACCGACTTGCTCGGCTCGATCCCGAGCCTGCGGGCTTTTGCCGTGTCGCTGACGCAAAACGCCGACAAGGCCGACGACCTGGTGCAGGAAACATTGGTCAAGGCATGGGACAAGCATGAAAGCTTCCAGCCCGGCACCAATCTGAAGGCATGGCTGTTCACGATCTTGCGCAACGAATTCTATTCGCAGATGCGCAAGCGCGGCCGCGAGGTGCAGGACAGCGATGGCGTCATGACGGCCAGGCTTGCCGTTCACCCGGCCCAGCACGGCCAACTTGACCTCGAGGACTTTCGCGGCGCGCTCGAATTGCTGCCAGAAGACCAGCGCGAAGCCATTATCCTCATCGGCGCGTCGGGCTTCTCCTACGAGGAAGCGGCCGAGATCTGCGGCTGCGCCGTCGGAACGATCAAGAGCCGCGTCAGCCGCGCCCGCACACGGCTGCAGGAAATTCTGAAGATCTCCGGTGAAGACGAGTATGGCCCGGACGCAATTTCGGCTCAGGTAACCGGGTCGACGGCTGCGTGAAGCGCGGCGTGTTCGAACCGCTCCGCGCCTCAGCGGAGAGGCGTTCGCCTGCAGGCCGCCGCCACTGCCTCGACGAGATCGTCTCCCGAATAGGGCTTGGTGACCAGTCTGACGCCGGGAAAGGATTTCTTGATCTCGTCCGTATCCGAATAGCCCGAGGCAAAGACGAACGGGATGCCCGCTTCACGCAGCCGCGAAGCAAATTGGAGCGTCGAAACGCCGCTCAGCATGAGGTCGACGATGGCCACATCGAACTGCGCGGCAACGTCTTGCTGTTCGATCTCAGTCAGATCACGGGCGATGACCACATTGAGCGCGCCGTAGTCGCGGCAAAGCTGCTCGATATCCATGGCAATCAGGAACTCATCTTCCAGGATAAGAATCCGCAAACCGTCGAGTGATGCGCGCACGCAGCAATATCTCCTTAAATTCGTCTCGATCGTGAAACGGGGGAAGTCATGATCGTTATTTGGCATGCTGTCATTTAAAAAAGACGCGCTGGCGCGGATGCGTCGGCCTCGGCCCATGCAAGGCATTTGCAACGCGCGCTGCCGGAGATAGGGTTAGAAGAGGTTCGTGCCGGAACCTTGGGGTCTGTCGGGCGTTTCGACCGAGCAAAAGCATGGAGAGTGAAGCAATGGCGACTGCCGCAGGAAAGGCCGCGAACGAAGCCCGCACGAATTCCGATATTGAGGCCGACATCGCACAACTGAAGGCCGACATCGACCAACTTACCAAGCTGTTGGCCAAAACTGGCGAACATGGCTACGGGGCAGCGCGGCGAGCCGCCGCCGAAAGCGTCGAGCAGTTGCGAACCCAGGGCGAGGCAGCCTTCGACAGCCTGCGCAGCAACGCCAGGGACATCGAGGCGCAGATGATAGCGCATATGCGCGAGAAGCCGGTGACGTCGCTGGCGATCGCCGCCGGCGTCGGGTTCCTCTTCGCGCTTCTCGCGCGCCGCTAGTTCTGCACGCATGGGAATGCTTGCATCGCTGATCTCGGGCCTCGCCTCGGGCGAAACCATTGCGGCGGTGCAACGCGCGCGTGTGGCTGCAATTGTCTATTCGGTCGCAGCGGTCGTAGCGCTGTGCGGCCTCGGCTTCCTGGTCGGGGCGGCCTATATCTGGACGGCGGCCCGCTATGGGCCGATGGCAGCTTCCCTGAGCTTCGGGATCGGCTTTCTCGCAATCGCCGGTCTCATCCTGCTCGTCTACCGGATGTCGGCCGGCTCGCGCGCCAGGCGCCGGGCGAAGCGACGCAACGCTGACATGAAGGCTATCGGCATCACTGCGGCACTCGCCGTGCTGCCGGCGCTGCTCAAGGGCAAAGATGGCCCGGGAAAGGCCAGACTGAGCGCGATTCTCGGCCCGGCGATAGCACTCGCTGCCTACGCCATCTACCGCGAGAACGTGAAGCGCGGCTCCGATGATCCGGATACCGGCAAACGTGAATAGTTCGGAGGGGATAGTTCGGGGCAAACGATTCTGGCGCCGGTCGCAAAATCACAAATCTTCGAGCGGAATCGATATTTCCGCGACCACGCCGTCCGGCCGGAATTCATGGATCACCTCGCTGGAAATGACCTTGGCCAGGCTGCGGCGGATCAGGATCGAGCCGAAGCCATGGCGTTCGGGCGGCGCAACCCGCGGGCCGCCGCTTTCGCGCCAGGCCAGCAACAGACGGCGTGCGCCCTTCCTGCCTTGTACCCTCCAATCGAGATCGACCTTTCCGGAGGAAACCGAGAGCGACCCGTATTGCAGTGCATTGCTTGCCAGTTCATGCAGGATCAGCCCGAGCCCGACTGCCTGGTCGGGTGAGAGCAGGACATCGGCGCCGGAGATCGCCATGCGCGATTGTCCGGCGGCTTGGAACGGCTTTAGCTCGATCTCCACCAGCTCGCGGATGCCGATGCCGCGCCACTCGCGGTCCGACAGCAGGCTGTGCGCAACGCCCAGTGCCTGCAGCCTGGCGCTGAAGGCTTCGAGGAATTCGCTTGGCTGGCGGGCATGGCGAACGGTCTGCGTCGCCAGCGCCTGTACGGTTGCCAAAGTGTTCTTGACGCGGTGATTGAGCTCGCGCAGCAACAGTCGTTGACGTTCGTCGCCAAGCTTGCGTTCGGTAATGTCGTAGTTGACGCCGAAGATCAGCGTCGGCTTGCCATCGCCGTCGCGTTCTATGACGCGGCCGCGTGTTGCGATCCATCGCGGCGGATCGAGGCCTTTGACACGGTATTCGCCAAAATAATCGTCGCTGCCGGTCAGCGCGTCGCGAAAGCGTGTTTCGGTCTGGTGAACGTCGCGCGGGTCGATGGCGGTCAGGATGTCGCGCGCCCTCAGCCTGTTCGACTTCGGCAGGTTGAACAATTCGGACAGCAGGACATCGCAGTCGATCATATCGCTGCGGATATCCCATGCCCAGCTGGCAAGCGAAGCCGCGTCGAGCGCGATAGCGCGCCGCTTTTCCTCTCGAACCAGTGCTGCCTTGGCAATCGCCGCACTGCGGGTTGCATCCTTCAGCGTGAACAGGCTGGCGGCGAGGCCGGCCAGCGCCGACAGCTGGTCGAGCTGGACAGAGGAGGGACGTGCGTGCGGCTTCCGGTCGAGCACGCACAGCGTGCCGATCAGCGCGCCGTCGACTACGATGGGCACGCCTGCGTAAAAGCGGATATGATGCTCGCCGGTGACCAGCGGATTGGCTTTGAACCGCGGATCCGCCGCCGCGTCGGCCACCACCATCGGCACGTCGCCGGCTGCGATGGTATAGGCGCAGAACGATGTCTCGGTTGCGATTTCGGTCTCGTCGAGGCCGATACAGGACTTGAACCACTGCCGCTCGGCATCGACCAGCGTGATCAGTGCGACAGACGTTTGCATCGCCGAAGCGGCAAGACCGCCGATACGATCGAAATCAGGGTCGGCAGCCCCGTCCAGCGTGTCGAGGCCGTGCAGCACGGCAAGACGGTCCGCGGCGCCCACCACACGGCGAATATCGGCCGGCAGGCCCGGCGTGTTCTGGCTATTGTCGTCCACTATGCCCCCGGTGGCCGGCTCCGCTGATTGGTCAGGCCAACCGGCCCGTCTGCCGCCTTGCAGTGCCGGAACTTTCGCGGCGGGGGACCGTTACCAGCCAACGCCCCGCCAGTTACGCCTGCCGGCGCCAAATATGGAGCCAGACAATGCCAAAAACCATTCCTGAAAACAAAGCCCGTCAAGGGCGGCGGGGTCGGCATGTCCTTCGTATCCTGATCGCCGCGCTGTTGCTGGCTTTTATCGCCTGGGGCGTCGCCGAAATCTACGGCTGGATGATCGAGACGCCGAAGACCGAACAGGGCAACACGCCCAGCGGCTAGGTTCTCTCCATCGCTCGCGCCAGTTTGCATCACGCAACCCCACATCACGCATCCCACGTCAGGCAACCTTTGCCTCGACAGCGCGCGCCGGGACGAGAACATTCAACGCGCGCGGATGGATTTCGACGGTCGTCTCGCGATCGAGCTTTACCAGTTCGCCGTCCATGACGGCCTGAACTTTCCTGTTAGTCGAATGGATTTTCAAAACGGCGCGGTTTGCCTGATGGATTTCGACATGCTCGTTGCCGCGCCATTTCCCACGGGCGACGTCAAAGAGGAACCTGATCAATTCGCCGCGCCGCCTTGCCACGGTGACATAGATGCCCAGCACGCCGCCTGCCGGATTATCGGCATAGGGCAGGTGGCCCTCGCCGAACAGATTGTTGGTGATGCCGATGCCGGTGATCCGCGTTCTGATCTCGGCCTCACCGACCGTCAGCGTTACGTTCATGGCCGGCGGGTTGTTGATCGTTGCCCAAGCGGCCCGCACCGAGGCACGCATCTTCCCCAGCCGCGAGCCGAATTCCATCTTCTGGCGCAGTTGCACCATCTTGGCGTGCATGCCGATCGAGAATTGATGTACGAAAGGCCGGCCGTTGGCTGTTGCAATGTCAATTGCCATCACCTCGCCGTCGGCAAACGATTTCAGTGCCGCATCGAGGGTCTGCGGGATACCGAGGCCGCGCGCAAAAAGGTTCATTGTGCCAGCCGGCAGAATTGCCAGCGCCTTCTCCCCATTCATCAAACGGGCTGCCGCGGCCGAAATGGTGCCGTCGCCGCCGCCAGCCAGCAGGACGTCGATGCCGCGCCTGGAAGCTACGCCGTCCAGCGTGGCGACGATATCCTTGCCGGCGACGATTTCGATATCAATCGAGTGGCCGGCACTCTCAAGGGTGCTGCGCATCCGACTGGCGAAGGCCTCAAGATCGATGGTGCGCAGGGTGCCCCCGTCCTTGTTCAGCACCGCTGCAAACCGCATGGCCGTTCCATTTTCCAGCACCTATCGGGCCGGGACGGAGCCCCAGCCGGGAGTGGAACGGGGCGGCCGAGAAAATGTTCCTTTCGACCAACGCGGCGAATCCGAGAACCATTGACATCGCACCGGGTGCACCACGGCTTTTTTCGGAACAACAGTGTGGTCACAACGTTGTGAACATGCAGAAGACGCTGCGCCCGCAGTGACGCCAGGCGGGTACGGCGTGCACGAAATCACCGACGAGGAGACACTAAGATGATCCGCACCCTTTTAACCACGACAGCAGTCGCAACATTGATTGCGACGGGTGCATTTGCGCAGTCGGCGACGACCCCGGCGCCGGCGCAACCACCCGCCGTAGAGAATTCCGCTCCAGCCGCTCCGGTGCAACGCGCCGAGGGCAGCCTTGTCACCAATATCATCGGCGAGTCGGTCTATAACGGCACCGGCGACAATGCAGAGAATATCGGCAAGATCACCGATGTCGTCTTCGACGAGCGCGGCGAGGTAAAATCCGTCGTCATCGGCGTTGGCGGTTTTCTTGGCATAGGAACCAAGAACGTCGTTTTCGACTACAAGAAGATGCAATGGGCCGAAAGAAATGGCGACCGTTGGCTGATAGCGCAAACGACGAAGGATGAGTTGACGGCTCAGCCGGATTTCGACCGGAGGCCTTACGATCCGACTCCGCCACCAGCTTCGGCGGATAATGCGGCGCCTGCCGCCCCTTCCACCAGCGCGCAAAATACAACCCCGGCGCCTGCCGCGCCGGCTGAGCCAGTGAAGCGCGCCGAAGGCAATCTCGCCACCAATATCATCGGCGAGACCGTCTATAACGGCACCGGCGACGACGCCCAAAACATCGGTGACGTGAACGACATCGTCATCAACAAGGAAGCCAAGGCGCAATCGCTGATCATCGGTGTCGGCGGCTTCCTCGGCATCGGCGAAAAGAACGTCGCCTATGACTTCGACAAGGCGCAGTGGGCCGAGAGGAACGGCGATCGCTGGCTGGTCGCGCAAACGACCAAGGAAGAGCTGCAGGCGCAGCCAGACTTCAACCGCAAGGCCTATGATCCGGCGCCGGCAACCACTGCGTCGAACGATGCCAATGCGCCTGCTACCGTCACGCCCACCGTGATGGCCAGCAACACTGCGCCGAACGACAACACCGCAACGACTAACAACGCTGACCAGGCCGGCAAGACGGCTCAAAACGCTCCGGCAGCGGCGCCTCCGGCTAATTCCACGGCCGACCAGACCAAGACCGGGTCGATCGACAAGTCGACGCTAACCGAAATGCCGATGGGCGAAATCCGGGCCGAGGATCTGGTTGGAACCACCGTTTATGGCGCCAACGATGTCAACGTCGGCGAGATCGGCGATATCGTTCTGGGCAGCGACAAGAAGGTCGACGCAGTCATCATCGACGTTGGCGGCTTCCTTGGCGTCGGCGAGAAGGAGGTGGCGGTCGGCATGGACAACCTGAAATTCATGACCGACAAGAACGGCAAGCGCTATCTCTACACGAACTTCACCAAGGAGCAGCTTGAGGCGCAGGCTCCCTATGACAAGGCCAGCTATGCGCAAAATCGCGACAAACAGCGCATGATCATGCGCTAAGCAGCACACAGGCCGACAGAGAAGCCCGCGCCGGCAACGGCGCGGGCTTTGTTTATGTCGAGGGAAAGCCCGCGACATGGCCGGCAACGCCATTGTCCGTCAATTCGGCGAGCGCCAGAGATTGGTCGAGATGCTCGGCCCGCCAGGCGAGCAACTTCTCGGCAAATTCCAACCGCACCGGCAGATAGGCTGGGTCGTCAGCGACGTTGGTCAGCTCGCCGGCATCTTTTTCCAGGTCGAAGAGCAAGGGCGGCAGGCCGCCGCCGAAATTCACATATTTGAACTTTTGGGTGCGGATGACGGCGAGATTGCACTGACGCGGACCGATGCCGAAATAGCGTTCTGCATCACCATCCGCAATCGAGCGGAAATCGAACTCCCAATGCGCCGCATCGCGCCAATTGTCCGGCTCCGTTGCGTCCAGGAAAGGCGCCAGCGAGCGGCCGTCGAGATGCGGCAGGACTTCGCCGCCAGTGAGCTCGAGCCCAGTGAGCTCGACCAAGGTGGGTGCCAAATCGACCGCCTCGGTGAAGCGGTCGACACTGCTGCCGGCCGCCTTGTGGCGGCGCGGATCGCGAATGACCAGCGGAATATGGAAGCTGCCGTCGAAGAAGCCGCCCTTGCCCAGCATGAAATGATCGCCCATCATCTCGGCGTGATCGGAGGTCAGCACGATGACGGTGTCGTCCCATGCATCGGCCGCCTTGACCGCTTGCCAGACACGGCCAAGCTGCGCGTCGACCTCCGAGATCATGCCGTAATAGAGCGCCCGGATGCGGCGAAAATTGTCGTCGCCCCAGTCGCGCACCTTGCCCTCCGAGCCGGGACGGAATTTCGACCGTTCCTGCCGGCTAAGTTCATAGGCGAGATAAGGGTGGCTTGCTGCTTCGGCCTGCCAGCTTTCCGCGCGGTCAAAAGCTGGACCGATGGCCGGATTGTACATGGCGTTGTAAGGCGCCGGCACGATGAAGGGCGGGTGGGGGCTGATGAAGGAAAGATGCGCGAACCACGGGGCATCGCGCTCCTGCTCGCCGAGCCAGCGGATGAATTCGCCGGCCAGGAAGGCCGACGGCGTCTCGTCCTTCGAATAGATTGGCGGACCGTTGCTGATCGCGCCGTCGTTTTCCAGGATTTCGCCCGCCGGGCGGTGAATGGCGGGGGAGCCGGCGCCGGCATCGACGCCGCGCGCCTTGAGCCATGACAGCCAGGGCTTCTGGTGCTCGGGCAGA
The DNA here is from genome assembly GCF_040318825.1 of Mesorhizobium sp. M1006. Classification (NCBI taxonomy): domain Bacteria; kingdom Pseudomonadati; phylum Pseudomonadota; class Alphaproteobacteria; order Hyphomicrobiales; family Phyllobacteriaceae; genus Mesorhizobium; species Mesorhizobium sp. M1006. The sequence goes on along the minus strand of NZ_JAMYMZ010000018.1, from coordinate 20,607 downwards.
AGCTGGCGCACGGTGAAGCCGGGCAGCACGCCTTCATAGCTTTTCAGCTGCGGGTCGCCAGGCGCCAGCGTGCGCGGGTCGCGCGCCATGTCGGTATAACCGAACAGCGTCGGATCATAGCCGAGGGCGCGTGCCCAGAGGGCTATGTTGCCGTGGCGGGCGTCGAGCGGTGTGCCGTTGCGGCAGACACGATTGTTCATCTGGTAGAGGCCGGTGTAGAGGCAGGCGCGCGCCGGCGAGCAAGGTGCGGCGCCGCCATAGTGCTTCTGGAACAAAACGCCCTCGGCAGCCAGCGCGTCGGCATTCGGTGTCCTTACCACCTTGTGGCCAGCAGCTGACAGGCAGTCGCCCCGCCACTGGTCGCAGGTGATCAGGAGAATATTGGGGCGTTTTCCACTCAACCGCTGTATCCTCATGCTGGCTACATGCGTCGCTCATGGAGCGCAATTTCGGCGAGTATGCAAGCCGGTCCAGTTTGCCGAATGGTGAACAAAACCTGCTTCGTCGTTCACTTTAACAGCACAGTCCATTCTGTGTTTGCCGCCTTTGCGGCCAGGAGGCGGATGCTCATATTTGCGTGGACAGCGGCAAGGGCCGCACCGGCACAAGGAAAGGAGCAGAAACATGCTCGACCAGGTCAAGGGCCTGCATCACGTCACCTCGATGGCCAGCGATGCGCGCCAGAACAATGAATTCTTCACCGGGACGCTCGGTCTGCGGCGGGTCAAGAAAACCGTCAATTTCGACGCACCCGATGTCTACCACCTCTATTACGGCGACGAGGTCGGCACACCCGGCTCGGTGATGACCTATTTCCCGTTTCCAAACATCGGCAAGGGCCGCCATGGCGTTGGCGAGGTCGGCACCACCGCTTACTCGGTGCCTGAGGGCACGCTCGGCTATTGGGAGAAACGGTTTGCCGACCAAGGCGTCACCGGGCTGTCCCATGAGGAGACGTTCGGCGAGAAGCGTCTTGCGTTCGCCGGTCCCGACGGCGACGGGTTTGCGCTGGTCGAAGACAGAGCGGACAACCGTGCGCCATGGGCCAAGGGTGGCATTCCCACCGACGTGGCGATCCGCGGCTTTCACTCGGTGTCGCTCAGGCTGAAAGATGGCGGCGCCACCGAAGAGCTGCTGAAATTCATGGGTTATGAGGAGGTCGACAAGTCCGGCAACATCAGGCGGCTGGCGGTGAAGAACGGCAACGGCGCCGACGTCGTCCATATCGAATCGCTGCCAGGGGCCGGCTTCGCCAATCTCGGCGCCGGCTCGGTCCACCATGTTGCTTTCGCCGTCGAGAACCGCGTCAAGCAGATCGAAGTGCGCAAGGCACTCCTCGATACAGGTTATCAGGTGACGCCGGTGATCGACCGCGATTATTTCTGGGCGATCTACTTCCGCACACCGGGGGGCGTGCTGTTCGAAGTCGCCACCAACGAGCCGGGCTTCGACCGCGACGAGGATACCGCCCATCTCGGCGAGGCGCTGAAACTGCCGTCGCAACACCAGCATTTGCGGCCCTATCTCGAGCAGCATCTGCAGAAACTGGAAGACTGAGGGCAGGGTTATGAGCAAGGATTCGTATATTCACAAGGTGCTGCCCGGTTCGCTGGGCGGACCGTTGCTCTTCGTCTTCCATGGCACTGGCGGTGACGAGGATCAGCTTCTGTCGCTTGGGCGCGATCTTGCGCCGCAAGCGACGATCGTCGGCCCGCGCGGCGATGTCTCGGAACAAGGCGCCGCACGCTTCTTTCGCCGTACCGGCGAGGGCGTTTACGACATGGGCGATCTCACGCGAGCGACGGACAAGATGGCCGGCTTCGTCAAGGCACATGTCGAGGCGGCAAAGCCATCTTTGGTGCTAGGCCTCGGTTATTCCAACGGCGCCAACATCCTGGCCTCGGTGCTGTTTGCCGAACCCTCGCTGTTCGACTCAACGGTGCTGATGCATCCGCTGATCCCGTTCGAGCCGGAGGTCAAGGGCAGCCTTGACGGCAGCCGCATCCTGGTCACCGCCGGCAGGCGAGACCCGATCTGTCCGCCTGATTTGACGGCGCGGCTTGAAGCCTATTTGCGCGCCGATGGTGCCGATGTCACAGTCGAGTGGCATGACGGCGGCCATGAGGTGCGGCCGAGCGAGATCGAGGCGGCGCGGCAGTTGTTCGCCGTAGCGCCGGATGAAAGGACCGCAAGCCATGTCTGACCTATTGCCGGAGATCGAGCTGGAGGACCGCGGCTCGAAGGGCCGCTACTTCCTGCGTGGGCCGAGCGGCGCCGAGGCGGAGATGACCTTCACCAAGGTCGGCGAGCACCAGATCATCATCGACCATACCGAAGTGCCGGATGCATTTCGCGGCCAGGGCGCGGGACTTCGCCTCGTCACCCGTGCCGTCGAGGATGCACGTGCGGCGGGCAAGACGATCATCCCGCTTTGCCCGTTCGCCAATGCTCAGTTCCGCCGCCATCCGGAATGGGCGGACGTGCTGAAGCGGTAAGAGACTGCCCCTCGATGAATGACAGGACAAAGGGTGCGCGGCTTTACCGCGTGCCGCTTCGACCATTGGCGGCGTACAAACATAAGGCAAACATGCGGGATTTGCGCAGAGCGCTCGCCTTGCCTAAGTATTGGCAACAACCGGCTCGCCCTCCGCGGCCCGACCACTTCAACCGAATGGCCCTCCATGACCGAATCCGATCTCATTCCCGTCTTCGACGGCCACAACGACACGCTGCTCAGGCTCTACCAGTCGAAGGATGCGGACGTCGAAAAGCTGTTCGTCGAGGGGACGCCGAGTGGCCACATCGACCTGCCGCGCGCGAAGAAAGGCGGATTTGCCGGCGGCATGTTCGCGATCTTCCCGCCGCCTGTCGAGAAATCCAAGCGCGGCGCGGTGCCGCTGGCGCCGAGCGACAGCGAGCCCATGCCGCCCGAGGTTCCGCGCGCCGATGCGCTCAACTCCACCATAGCGATGGCCTCGATCCTGTTCAGGCTGGAGCGGGCTTCGGCGCTCACTGTCTGCCGCACCGCCGGCGATGTGAGGAAGGCGATGGCGCAAGGCTCGATCGCGGCGGTCTTCCACATCGAAGGGGTCGAGGCGATCGACCCTGAGCTCACCCTGCTCGATGTCCTCCACGCAGCCGGCCTGCGCTCGCTCGGTATCGTCTGGAGCCGTCCCAATGCCTTCGGCCACGGCGTGCCGTTCCGTTTCCCGTCGTCGCCCGATACAGGGCCGGGGCTGACCGATGCCGGCAAGGCGCTGGTGAAAGCCTGCAACCAGCTGAAGATCATGATCGATCTTTCGCATCTCAACGAAAAAGGTTTCCGCGACGTCGTCGAGATCAGCGACGCACCGCTGGTCGCGACCCATTCCAACGTGCACGCGATCTGCGGCCATTCGCGCAACCTCACCGAATGGCAGCTCGGCGCGATCCGCGACTCCGGCGGCATGGTCGGGCTGAATTTCGCCACCGGGTTCCTGCGTGAGGACGGCAGGATGAACGCCGACACCAGTCTCGACATCATGGTGCGCCATGTCGATTCGCTGCTGCAGGCGCTGGGCGAAGACGGCGTCGGCCTGGGCTCGGATTTCGACGGCGCCATGATCCCGGCCGTGATAGGCGACGTTGCCGGCCTGCCAAGATTGCTCGACGCTTTCGCGGCTCGCGGCTTCGGGCGCGCGCTGATCGAGAAGATCGCCTATCGCAACTGGCTCGGCATGCTGGAAAAGACCATCGGCTAAGCGGGTGATGCCGGCTTGACCGGAATGCGATTTGGAGGCCGACTATTCGAAACCCATGCGTTTAAGCCAGTCCTGGCCAATGCCGCGGTCGCGGATGATCGGCAGCGGATCGGTCGAATCCAGCCTGGCACAAATACGGTAGGCCTCCAGCGTTTCAGCGCTCATCTCACCGCGTTTGTAGAAGAACATGGCCGCAGCATAGCGGGTGCGGCCCGACCATTTTTCGCCGAGCGGTGTGTTGATCAGCTGCCACTGTTCGGCGGCTTCGGCGGCGAGTTTGGGACTGTCGGTGTCGTCGGCCATATTTAGAAATCCGCAGGCGGATTGGCAGTGCGGCGGCCGAGCCTGACGACCAGCCGCGGCACCAGTTTGGCACGCTTCAGCAGCTTTTGATATTGCAGCTCGCGCCCGGCGTAGATCTCGACCCAAGGTCCGCTGCAGGCGGGCTCGGCGGCGCTGATCTGGTCTCCATCGCCGGGATCGCTGCCTTTCGCCGACGGATGCCTTCGACGACGTTTTATCCAAGGATGCAATCTCGACGAGAACATTCGAATATGGGCAGCCATGCAGAAGGTGCTTGACAGTGGCAAACACCGTCCCACTGATCTTCGCGGCCGATGCCGGTCGGCTAGCCGGCGATGCTGGAGACCATCACCCCGATGAAGACAACAGAGGCGCGCGAAGCCCTCCTCGAACCGGCGCGAAAAAGCGGTTCCGAAAAGCGCGGCCGCAAAGCGTCGAAAGAGACAAGGCAGGTTCAACTGATCGAAGCGACTATCGATTCATTGGCCAAGCGCGGTTATTCGGAAACGACTATGGCCGACGTCGCCGACGGCGCCGGCCTGTCGCGCGGCATCGTCAATTTCCATTTCGAGAGCAAGGAGAAGCTGCTCGTCGCCACTTTGCAATACATGCATGACGAGTATTCGGCGCATTGGCGCAGCGCCTTGCAAAGGGCCGGCGATGATCCCGCCCGCCAGCTGCAGGCATTGGTGGCAGCCGATTTCAACCGCTCGATCTGCAACAAGCGCAAGCTGGCTGCTTGGTGTGCCTTCTGGGGCGAGGCCAAATCGCGACCGAAATATCAGGCGCTGAGCAGCGCACGTGATGCCGTCTACCAGAACATATTCGTCGATCTTTGCGCGGCGCTCAAGCAGAGCGGCTTCTATGCCTATGAGCCGCAAGTCATGGCGCTGGCGCTCAGCGCCATGCTGGATGGTCTGTGGCTGCATTTGATGATGGGCACCGAGGACGCCACACGCGAGACGGCGCTGCAGGCCGCGAACGAGTTCCTGTCTGCGGCATTCCCCAAGCACTATCCGAACTCAGCAGCCCGCGGTGCCAGGCCGGCATGAACCATCAAAAAGAGGGTGGACCAGCAATGAAGACAATGATCCGGCGCCTGACATTCGAGAAGATCAAGGCCGGCCAATGAAGTTCAAGATCGAACGAGCCGATGTGGCCATCGTCGGCGCCGGCTTCACCGGCCTGTCGGCCGCGCGTGAATTGAACCACGCCGGCATCGATGTCGTGCTGCTCGAAGCCCGCGACCGTGTCGGCGGCCGCGTCGAAGCCGTGCAGAACGGGCTCGGCGAGCGGATCGACAGCGGCGGCCAGTTCTTGTGCGAAGACATGCCGGAATTAATGGCGCTGGTGCGAGCGCGCGGCAAGACATTGGTCGAGACCCATGTCGCAGGCGAATTCGTCACACAGCCGCGAATGAGCGAGGCGCAAGCCGGGCGCACTTACGGCACCGCGATGCGAATGCGCGAGCGGATGAACGCGATCGCACCGACCGACCCGGCCATCGCCGGCTTGACAGTCGCGGCATGGCTCGATCGCCAGAACGATCCCGACGATGCCAAGGCCGCCTTTCGGTCGATGATCGAGGGCCTGTGGTGCCTGGCAATGGAAACGCTGCCGCTTTGGTACTTGATCGACAATGATCGCCGCATCACCAATGAGGTGTCGGAATTGCAGTATTTCGTGGGCGAAACCATGCATTCGCTGGCGGATGATCTTGCGCGGGATCTCGGCGATCGACTGCGGCTGAATATAGCTGTCAAGGCCATTGAGCACGGGCCGGGAGGGGTTCGCGTCGTTTCGCCTGCCGGCGTGACCGAGGCACGAGCGGTACTGGTCGCGCTACCGCCGATGATGGCCTCGAGAGTGGATTTCGTGCCGCCGCTGCCGGCTGCGCTGGAGAGAGCCCTCGGCGTCTGGCAAAGCGGCGCGGTGATCAAAATGCTGGTGCGCTATCCCAAGGCTTTCTGGCGCGACAGGGGCTTGAGCGGCATGGTGATGTGGCGGGAGCCGCACGGACTTTTTGCCTGCGATGCCAGCAAGGACGAGGATCATGCAGCACTTGTCGTCTTCATCGGCGGGCCGCTGGCGCAGCGCTGGCGGGATATGGACAGCGCGGCGCTACGCGCAACGGTGACATCAAAGCTGCAAGATGCGCTCGGTATCGAGGCGGCCGGCGTCACCGATCTCAGCCATCGCGACTGGACCGGGGATCACTGGAGCGGCGGCGGTTACAGCGATTCGATCGTCGATGCGGCGGCAACGGATGCCGAATGCATTATCCGGGCGGGCGCCCCGCCGGTGCATTTTGCCTCGTCGGAGCTGTCGCCGTCATTTCCGGGCTATGTCGAGGGCGCGATCGTCGCCGGTCGCACTGCTGCGCAAAAAATTATTCAGGTTATCGCCAGCAGAGCCTCAGGGTCATAAGCGAGGCGGATCGAGGTGCCGACCGGCATCGACGCGCATTGCCACGAGCTCGGCCTGTTGGTCCGGCTACTGATCAACATGTGCGTGATGTCGCCGCCATTAATCATCAAGCGCCAGTAGATCGACGATATGGTGTCGATCCTGCGCGAAGGCATTTCGCGCGCGATGGACGATCTGCGCCGCGAAGATGTCTGGCGGGGATAGGCGTTTATCGCCGGCAAGCCGTGGCATTGGTCGGCCGCTGGCAAGGTGGGCGAGGTCGATGAACTGGGCGGTGCTGCGATCTTCCTGGTTTCCGACGCGTCGAGCTTCATGACCGGCCAGATCATCTATATCGAAGGCGACATGACCCGGACCCGTATGAGCGCGACTGTCGCTGTCGGGCGCATGGAAGACCGGTCGGCCTCGGGGCCGCCCTGCAAAAGGCAGGGCTCGTCATTTGCACGCTCTTATCTTCACCGCTAAGCTTCTTTGGCTGGGGTATTTTCCTCAGATCACATTCGCCATCCCAAGGATCTCATGACACCCGACACAGCAACGCGCGAACAGTTCGCCATCGATCTCGCGCGGCGCGCCGGCGCGCTCGGCCTGAAGTATTTTCGCGACCTCGACAGCCTCGCCATCGAGAACAAAGGTCATCAGGACATGGTCTCGCAGGCTGACCGCGAGGTCGAGCTGTTCATCCGTGCGGCAATGAAAGCCGCTTACCCGACCGATGGAATTGTCGGCGAGGAGCATGCCTCGGTCACCGGATCTAGCGGGCATGTCTGGGTGATAGATCCGATCGACGGCACCGCGAATTTCGTGCGGGGCATTCCGGCCTGGTGTGTGGTCATCGCCTGCGCCAAGGACGGCGACACTGTCGTGGGTGTCATCCACGAGCCCTCTACCGGCGAAACGTTCCATTGCCGTAAGGGCGGCGGCGCTTTTCTCAACGGCAAGCCGATCAGGGCAAGCGCGGCCACCAGCCTGACCGACGGCTCGTTGGGCACCGGCTTTTCCAACCGCGCCGAAATGCAGAACGTCGCAACGCTCATCGGTTTGCTGTTTTCACAGGGCGGCGTGTTTTTCCGTAACGCATCCGGCGCGTTGATGCTCGCCTATGCGGCCGCCGGCAGGCTGCTCGGCTATGTCGAAGAGCATATGAACGCCTGGGATTGCCTGGCAGGCATGCTGCTGGTGGAAGAAGCCGGCGGCACTATAGTCAAGCCCGACCCAAAGACGGTGCTGGCAAACGGCGCGCTGGTGATTTGCGCCGGCAGCGGCGTGTTCGCCCAGGTCCGCCAGCTCTGCGTGCAATCCTTCAAGCTTTGATCAGAACCGGCCCGCATGAGCAGCGGCGATTTGTATTCCACTGTCAGGCCCTCCTCGGCTGCCTGCAGATGCGGATCGCCGGCTCCGCCCCACCAGATGTCTCCCTTTGGGTTGGCGGCCTCGGCGCGCAATTGCGCATAGAATTCGCCAGCGCTCTTGCGGGTCATATTGACGGTGATGCCGGTCTTCTCCTCGAACGCCCGCGCCGTCTGCTGGCACCAGACCTCGTCAACGCCGCAAGACATGGTCAGGCTTTCGGCGGACGCCGATGACGACGCGGCCCACATACCGGCGGCGAGGATGCCGGCGCAGAGAATTGCCCTTTTATCATGTTGAAATTCCTCCCTAATTTATTTGCCGACTTATGAAATGCAGATACGCGGAAAATTCAAGTTGGAAGGGTACGGCCGCCTTTGCGCCTTTCGCCGACTTCCCGCTCGATGTGTTCGACAGGTTGATGCGGATCAATCTTTGCAGCCACCTGGCCGACCGTCCTGCGCCGCCGAACATTCTCAGACGATGGCCCGGTCCCAGCCGCCATAATGCGCAGCGCTGCGCGTGCCGCGCGGCAGGCTGAGCCCGACCAGCAGCGCTCCGATCGCCAGATTGGCGAGGCTCGCCGCCGCGCCGCCGGGGAGCATGAACGGAGAGAGGGCGATCCAGGCTCCAAGCGCTATGTTCACAAAGCGGACGGCGCGCGCCACCTCGGCCATCGCCGTAACGGCGATCATGATGACCAGGCAGCCGGTGACATGGTCACTGAAGTAGAGCGGCGGGCTGGTGCCGAAGACAAGCGGCGTGATCATCAGCAGGGCGCCGGCGAGTGTGCTGGCGACAAGGGTCCGGGGGAAATTCACACCGCCAGTGACGAAGTCCCGCGCCACTGCCGATAGCGGCCGGTCGAGATCCGGCGTCGGCGTCTGGTCCTCCGAAAGCGCCGGGCCGCCGCACCAGAATGTGCGCCAGAACGGCTCTCCCGCCTGTTTCGCACGCCAAAGATACTGGCAGCTCGCCAGCACCTCGTCGACCGAATAGGGGATGAGCACGACCGTGACGGCAGCCTGGACGATGCAGAGCGTGCACAGCGCCCCGATGAGCGGCGGCTGGATGATGATGAAGCCGACGCTGACCACGCCGAGCGGGATGACCAGCAAGCCGAACAGCAGCACCATCCATGGCATGGTGCGCCAGCGGCGGCGGTCGCCGATCGCGCCCGCGAGGATATCCAGCGCATAGGCGAAGGCGCCCAGCCCGGCATCGGCGATCGGAAAACCCTTGGAGACCCAGGAGGTGACCACCGCCTCGCTGCCATTGCCGGCCGGCGTTTCGCCCGGGCCGAAGAACGGATCCCAAAGACTGTCGATGTGCCCTAGCTGATAGGCAGCGAGATAGCGCGAGACGAACAGGCCGACAAAGGCGAGGCCGATTATGGGAATGCGCTGGGTGAAGAGGGAGGGCGAATAGCTCCAGCCGAGCGGGCGGTCGTCATCGGCGGCAAGGGCACGCCGGCTGATACCCGGCGTCGGCGGGATCATCACCGCGAACGCGACGATCAGCATGCCGGCCAACGTGTCGGTCGCGTAGGCTCCGGCGCTGGTGGTCCAGAACAGCAGCGGCGCGAACATCACCCAAACCCCGATCGAGGCGGTGATCCATTGCAGCCCGTGCCAGCGCCGGCGCATGCCGACGAGCGCCAGCGACAGGATGGCGAGGCCGGATACAATCTCACTGATGCCGAGCCTGCCGTCGCGCGTCTCCGGCGAGGCGATCTCATGTCCGAGCGCCGGCGGAATCGGTGCTGAAGCGGGATCGAACAGGCCGAGCGTGAAGGGCGACGCCACGAGCCACAGCCCGATCGCAACGTTGGTCAGCGGCGCCCAGAGCGTTGCGGCCCGGCGGCGTTCGGTTTCCGCCTCGACCTCGTCGTCCGAGCGCTCGAGCGGGCGCTGCAGCCGTTCGGCGGCCTGGTCGAGCTCGGGCGCGGAAGCGGCGGCCGCCGACGGTTCAAGCTTGTTCTTCTTATACCAGTCGGTAGGATCCGCCTTCAGCCGCCGGATCATTTCCGGCAAGGTAGCGGTCAGGCTGTGCCGCGGGTTCCAGCCAAGCAGGCGCCTGGCGCGGGAGATGTCGATCTCGTAGTGATCGTCGGCGTTCTCGATCATCCATGGTTTGATGTCGGACTCCTGGTCGAGAACCTTCTCCTGCATCCAGGCGCCGAGCTTCGTCACCTCTTTTGGCAGGGACAGGGTCCGCCAGGTTTCGCCATGCAGGAGCTGCCCGATCTGCTTCTGCATCTCGTCGTAGGACGGCGTCTCTTCTTCGCCGATCAGCAGTACGGTCTCGTTGGGAAGCGCGCTACGCCGGTCGACGGTGCGCACCACGGCGTCGACGAGATCGTCCAGATGCAGGTAGGGCCGGCCGGTGGTGATGTCGCCGGTGAAAAGATAGGCGGTCGGCATGCGCTCGAAAATGCGGGCGATCTGCTGGGCGATGAAGGCCGCGTGACAATCCTCGTCATAGACACCCGCCAGTCGCAGGATCGCAACCTTGATGTCGCCGTGCTCCTTCTGGATCAGCGTCTCGGTCTCGGCCTTCGATCTCGGATAGGCCCAGGCCGGATCGATCGGCGATCGCTCGTCGATCCTGGCGCCCTTTGCCGGGCTCGGCGCATGCACCAGCAGCGTGCTCGACAACACGAACTGCTCCGTCTCGAACCCCCTCAGCGCGTTCAGCAGCCGGCGCGTTCCCTCGACGGTCACCGCGCCGTATTTCGGATTATCCTCGCCGGTCGTGTCGTAATAAGCCGCGAGATGGATCACCGAGGCAACGCGGCCGCCGCTCCGCTCGCGTACCTCGGCCAGTGCCTTCGCCACGCTCGCGTCCGAGGTAAGGTCGATCTCGATCGTCTCGACGCCGGGCAAAGATCGTCGGGCAACATCAAGGCCGATGATGTCGTAGCGCTCCATCAAGCCGCGAGCGATGGCCTGGCCCAGAAACCCGCTGCTGCCTGTGATCAGGACGGTGGGACGGGTTTTGCCGGTCATGGCGAATCTCCTTGGCGATAGCCGGGTAGAAGAAGCCGAATGCTTCGGTCGCACACTCCGAACCATGTTCGTTGAGAACGGTTCCCGATGAGGTAGCACCACAGAATGGGTGCGCGCGGCGATCCGTCAGACCGACGGCCATTCGTGCCGGCGGATTGCATTTGTGCACAAGTGCAGGACTCCCATTGGTCTACCGGCCGCGAAGGGAAGCGACCAGAATGTCGATCAGCAGCTCGCCACAGCGACGATCCGGATCGCGGTCGGGATCATAGATCGTCACCTCCATCCCAATCACGCGTGGATCGTTGCACCATGTGCGAAGGGCTTCGACAGCTTCGTCGGGCAAGACACCGCCGGCCTCCGGCGTATCGACAGCCGACATGATCTCGCTGTCCAGCACGTTGACATCGAAGTGAACGAATACACCCTCGATGTCCTGCCCTGCGATCGCGTCAAGCGCTATGCGTGCCGCATCGGCGAAGCCGCGCCGCCGCACTTCAGCCAAATCCATCCGGTGAACATCGGTGTCGAAGACGGCCTTGGACGTGTAAGTCGCGGGGTCCTGCACATCGCGATAGCCAAACGCGACTACGTCGGCCTCACGGACCAAAGGAGTGTGCTCGCCGAAATCGGTCAGGAGCGTCGGGCCATGGCCGGTCACGAAGGCCAAATCCATGCCCGCGGCTCCCTTTGACGGCGAGGTATCCGGCAATTTGAAATCGGTGTGCCCATCGAAGAAGATAAGGCCGTAGCGGCCACGACGCCGTAGCGCGAGCGCAGGGCCAAGCAACACACTGCAATCGCCGCCGAGCATGAGCAGGAACCCTCCCGAGTTCAGCTCCTCGTCGACCGCTTCGGCAAGCGTCTTGGAATACTGGCGCAGGGCCTGGGCATTGCGCACGCCCGTCGCAGGATCCACCTCAGGCCGATAAGGCGGAGCCCGAACCGAGCGCAACGGACCGGCGCCTAAACGGTCGGCGAGACCAAGCGATTGAAGTGTCTCCGGCGCCTTCCACACGCCGGGCTCCGGCTCACCCTCCTGCGGCATCAGCCCAAGATTAGAGGGCGCGCCGAGCAAAGCGATATGTCTCGTCTGAGTGGTGTCTCGCGGCATTGTCGTGCTGGCAGCTGAGGTCATGATCAGAGTTCTCCGCGTTATGGGCGATACGCATCATGCTCAAGAAACAGGCTGCGCTTTCCTGACCGGTCTCCCGCTGCCCTTGCCGCCGTGTACCTCCGGTCGGTGTCACGCGTCAGGCAGCATCGCGAGCGACGAGTATTGCTCGTTCAGCGCCACCGTTTCGTCAGCGGTGATTTCGAAGTCGATGTTGTCCCGCGGATGCAGGCTCGCCTTGGGCAGCGGCGTTGTCCCGCGCTGCCGGGGCAGATCTCGATACCGGTCGCTTGGGCCATATCGGATTTCCAGGAGGCGAACTGCCGTCTTTGAACTATGCGTGGTGCGCGCGCGTTCTGGCGGCCTTCTGCGCCGCCGCCTTCCTTCCGCTGGCGCCTTTCGTCTCGGCGGCCTTCTTGGCAGCGGCCGAGCGCTCCTCAGCCGTCCGGCGCGAGGCCGCACGCTTGGCCTGCTGCGCCAGCGCCTCGTGCGACGCCGTACTCCTCGGCTCGTGCTCGAGCACCTTGGAGACGGCTTTCGACACCCGCGGGCGGCGTTTCGGCGTGCGTTCACCCTGGCCGGCCTCATAGGCGTATTCGGCGCTTTTGCGCGTGCTCTCCTTCACCTTGCCCTTTTTGGGCGGGGGCAGGTCTACGCCTGCGCGTCTTGCCTCGGAAAGCCCGATGGCGATGGCCTGCTGCGTCGAGCGCGCGCCGTGCTCGCCGCGGCGGATTTTATCGATCTCCTCGTGCACGAACTCGCCGGCCTGTGTGCTCGGCGATTTGCCCTCGCGCTTGTCCTTTCGGGCCTTCTCGATGGTTTTCTTGTCCGGCATTGTCTTTCTCCCTCATACGGGTTGCGACAGCCATTCGGGTTGCAGCTGCGCGCGGTCTTATGAGGATCATAACGCGTTGAGGACGCAAATGATCCCGGGACTGGTGATCCAAGCCCCAGCTGTCAGGACGTCGACGCCGATCTGTCCGAAATCAGATGGCGCAAGAACCATCGGCTCGCCAGGCCCGCGACTTCGTCCAGGGCGCCGGGTTCCTCGAACAGGTGCGTCGCGCCAGGGACGATGGCGAGCTCCTTCTCGCAGTGGAGCGCCGCCAGCGCCGAGCGGTTGAGCGCGATCACCTGCTTGTCCGCGCCTCCGACGACGAGCAAGGTCGGCGCCCGGACGCGCGGCAGGGCGTGCGCTGCAAGATCGGGCCGGCCACCACGCGAAACCACGGCCGCGGCCTGGTCGGGCCGCTCGGCCGCCGCCACCAGGGCGGCACCGGCGCCCGTGCTCGCGCCGAAATAGCCAAGACGCAACCCCGATGTTTCCGGCGAGGCGCCGAGCCAATCCGTGACGCCGACCAGCCGGTCGGCGAGCAGTCCGATATTGAAGCGCAACTCGGCCGTGACCTGGTCGATCCGCTCCTCTTCGGCCGTTAACAGGTCGATGAGGAAGGCGGCGAGGTTCGCCTCGTTCAGCCTTCCTGCCACGTAGCGGTTGCGCGGGCTGTGGCGGCTGCTTCCGCTGCCATGGGCAAAGAGCACAAGGCCACGAGCATCCGAGGGCAACGAAAGATTGCCCTCAAGCGTGACAGGTCCCGCGGGAACATGCACGACGTGCTCGCTATCCCGGTCCATATCCATCTCCGCTATGTCGATCTGGTGCCAGGCGCCGGACCCGCGCCCGCGCGCCCAGCCAATTCCTCTTCGGAAGCGGCGGGCTTGGGCCCGGACCTGGCGAGGAGCGCGCGGACCTCTTCATCGCTCGTCTGCGAGAAATCCACGTACCAGCGCCCGACACCCAGCAACGGCTCTGGTGTCGTCGCGCAAACGACCTCGTCGGCGTCCGCCCGCATCGCGTCGCAAGTGTCGGGGCTACCGACGGGAACGGCCGCGACAATATGGGCGGCGTGGTTTTTTCGCAGCGCCTTGATCCCGGCCCGCATGGTCGATCCGGTCGCAAGCCCGTCATCCACGAGGATAATGGTTCGTCCATTCAACTGCGGTGGGGGTCGCCCGTCCCTATAGAGGTGCTCGCGGCGCAGAAGCTCTTTTTCCTCCCTTGCAGCGACCGCGTCGATGACATGTGGCGGGATCGCGAGACCGTTGACGATTTCGTCGTTCAGGACACGTACGCCTGAGGGCGCGATCGCCCCCATGGCCAGTTCCTCGTGGCCGGGGACGCCGAGCTTGCGCACGACGAAGACGTCGAGCGGTGCCTTGAGTGCCTGCGCGACCTCGTAGCCGACCGGCACGCCGCCTCGGGGCAGCGCCAATACGATCACATCGTCGCGGCCGGCAAAGCGAACGAGTTCCCCGGCGAGTTGCCGCCCGGCCTCGCGGCGATCTGAAAAGATGATAGCCATGACCTTCAATCCGCGTGCATCTGTTTTCCCGGTGGATGTTTTTTCACCAGCCTGCGTCCACATTCCGTGGGATGGCTGCGGCACCGGTACCATTTTGGAACTCGCTCGCTGCCTGGACGTTCCAAGAATAGTTTCGATCGCGAGGTGCCGGCACCGGCACGCGCCTCAGCGCGGATCGGGAAGATCGAAGATAGTGATCCGTACATGCCTCGTCCGGCCAGCTGGCAATCTAGCGATGCGTGGCAACAGGGCCGTCTGGCGACTTGTTGCCTCAGCAATCAGGGAAAGGAATATCCCATGCAAGTTCAGGAGATCATGAGCCGTCGGACCGAACTGGTCGGCCCGAACACGACAATCAGGGATGCCGCCCGGAAAATGCGTGCCGACAATCTCGGCGCCCTTCCGGTCGGCGAGAATGACAGGCTGGTCGGCATGGTGACGGACCGCGACATCGTGATGCGCGGCGTCGCCGAGGAGCGCTCAGCCGGCAACACGACCGTTCGCGAGGTCATGTCCGAGCATGTCTATTGGTGCTTCGATGACGCCGATATCACCGATGCGGCGAAGATCATGGCCAAGCATCAGGTGCGTCGTCTTCCGGTGATCAATCACGACAAGCGCCTCGTCGGCGTCATTGCCCTGGCCGACCTCGGGCGGACCGATAAGGAAGCCGCCAAAATCGCTCTCGAAGGCGTTTCCGAGGCAACGGACGATCCCCGGCGCTAGACGCTCGCTGGGCGGTTGCCGCCGTGCTCGCCGTTCTTCTCCATCTGGGCTGAACGCCGCCTGCTCAGGCAGCCTTCAGTTTGGCAACTATCGCGCTTTCACTTCTATGCGGCGTGTCTTGTCCTTTGCAGCGGGGTTCTTCGGAAGCTCGACAGCCAAAATGCCGTTTCTGAAAGTGGCCTGCACCTTGTCGGCATCGATCTCCGCTTCCAGCGGGATGGTCCGCTGAAACCGGCCATAACTGCGTTCGCTGTAGGTGCGGCCGCCTTCGCCTTCCTTGTGCTCCGAACGCTTCTCGCCCGTAATAAAGAGGGTGTTTTCGCGCAGCTTGAGCTCAACGTCCTTCTGCTCGAGCCCCGGCAATTCGGCGGTGACCTTATAGGCTTGGTCTGTTTCATGTACGTCGACGCTCGGCCAAAGATCGCCGGCCGTAGTCGCTTCGGCCATCGGCGCGAAGAAGTCGTCGAACAGGCGGTCAATCTGCCGGTGGAATGACGTGAGCGGGTCGCGCGCGGATGGGTAGAGGCTGCGCGATGGCGTCCGGGGCGCCAACTCGTGATGTGCCATGGTTCTTCTCCTGTTTTTTGTGTCTGCATCACTCGTCGCCATGTGATCGGCGACGGCAAACAAAACTCGTCCACCCATGAGGATGTTCCGGTGCCGGCCAAGAAAGGTGGTCGAAAAACAGCGGCAAAAAAGCCGGCCCGAATTCCCTCATGACGGGACCTCCGACAACAGACGGGACCTCCGACAATAAATGCGCATCAGGACATGCGCATGGGGGAACAACGGGCAGGTACGGCTGTTTGGTCACATCACCTAGTCGGATTTGAACGGAAGGAGGATTTCGATGAATGCCACCGGACTCGACGTATTCGACAAGACACTGCAGACCACGAACATCTGGCTCGACGAGATCATGGACGAGATTGGACCGGATCGGCAGGTCGCCTGGCACGTTCTCGGAGCGGTGCTGCACGCCCTGCGCGACCGTATGCAGCCGGATCTTGCAGCCCACCTCGGCTCGCAGCTGCCGATCCTGGTGCGCGGCGCCTTCTATGACCAATATCAGCCTTCCAAAGCTCCCGAGAAGATGCGGTCGCTCGACGAGTTTCTGGCCAAGATCAAGGCGGAGCTGGAATTTACCCGCCCGGTCGATTCCAAGGATGCATTCAGGGTCGTGTCCAAGGTACTCGCCCATCACGTCGGAGAAGGACAGATGCACAAGGTCTGGGAATCCCTGCCGGGCGAGATAAGACGCGTCGCCGAAGCTCAGCAAGCGGCGTGAACGGCGCAGGCGCGGGCTTCTCGGTCGCAACCTCCTTGGGGAAATAGCAATGCCACTCACCCTTATCAGCCCGGCGTTCCGGGCAGGCGGAAGAATTCCCGAAAAATATGCGCGTGACGGCCAGAACGTCTCGCCGCCGCTGAAGTGGTCCGGTGTCCCGGATGGTACCAAGAGCCTTGTTCTTGTCGTGCGGGATCCCGATGCACCAAGCGGGATTTTCGGGCACTGGGCGGTGTTCAACATCCCGCCGGATGCCGGGGGACTAGCCGAGGCCGAAGACGGCAAGCCCGGCCCGTCGGCACTCAGGCAAGGCACCAACGATTTCGGCAATGCGTATTACGATGGTCCGCAGCCGCCTGCAGGGCACGGCGTCCACCATTACCACTTCCTGCTGGCCGCGCTCGATGTGCCGAGCCTCAGCGTACCAGGACAGGCGGGCGTGCATCAGGTCTGGAAGCAAGCCCAGAAACACGCATTGGAGGAGACGGAGCTGGTCGGAACCTACGAACGGCCGGCGTGACGCGGGCCGTGTCGGTCGCCGCCTTCACAATGTAATCTGGGCAAGCGGTTTTCGGGCAGGGCCGTGGATGACCGAACCGTCGGCGGCGAAGATCGAGCCGTGGCAGGGACAATCCCAGGTGTGGTCCGCATTGTTCCAGGTTACGGTGCAGCCCTTGTGGGTGCAAATCGCCGAAACCGCCTGGAGTGCGCCTTCGGTGTCTCTCCACGCCGCAATCTTTTCGTCTCCCCTGACGATCACGCCGCCCATACCAGGCGCAATGTCGTGGGTGCTCGAGACGATCGATTGACTGCGGCCGTTCTTGTGGAAGTCCTCAGGATAGGGCCGGGCCGGATCGTAGAGTTGTTGCCATGGGCTCGGGCGGCCGCAGATCAGGTCGGCGATCATCGCGCCCACGGCCGTCCCGTTGGTGATGCCCCAGGCGTTGAAGCCCGTGGCAATGTGGAAGCCGGCGGCCTTGGCGGGATCGGGTTCGCCGGCATATGGGATCCTGTCGGCCGTATCATAGTCCTCATTGCACCAGCGCCAGGCGACGTCGCCGACCGGAAGGTTCTTTCTTGCCCAGTTTTCCAGTTCGACAAACCGCTTGGCCACGTCGCCGTCCCAGCCGGTGTTGAACTTGGGGCCGAGCGTGACCAGCAGTGGCCCTTCGGCATCACGGCCCGTGCGGATGGAATGCGTCGGGTCGTCGATGCCGATGAACATGCCGTCGACAGGGAGGGGATCGTCGATCCGAAAGGCCATGGCGGTGTGGCAGCGCGGTTGCGTCCGGTTCGCCATGCCGACGGGGCTCTTCACCGTCATGTTGGTGGCGACGACGACGTGCCCGGCATCAACGGCGCCGCCATCGGTGACGACGCGCCAGCGGCTTGCCTCGTCGATCGAGGTGGCGCGGCTGTTTTCGAAGATCCGACCGCCACGGGCCGTCACCGCTTCCGCCAGGCCAACCAGATACATCGCCGGATTGAACTGCGCCTGGTCGGGGAACCGTAGCGCGGCGGCCGTTACGAAAGGCAGCGGCGCGCGGTCGAGGATCTCGGCCTCCAGCCCGACCTGGCGCGCGGCCTCCGCCTCGGCCGCAATCTCCGCGCAGCGGCTTTCACTGCAGGTGTAGGTATAGGCGTCCTTGCTCTCGAAATCGCAGGCGATGGCGCAGTTGTTAACCCAATCGCGGATTTGGCGCGCGCCGGCGGAATTCGCATCGGCATAGGTCTGCGCCAGGTCCCGGCCAACGCTGTCGATGAGATGACGATAGATCAGCGCATGCTGCGTGGTGATCTTGGCCGTCGAGCGGCCGGTCACCTGGCCGCCTGTGCGCAGGCCTTCGAGGACGACCACCGACCGGCCCGCCTCGCAAAGCCGAAGCGCCGTCGTCAGCCCGACAATTCCAGCACCCACGACAACGGCGTCCGCACGGATCGACCCTTCGAGCTGGGGATAGTTCGTGGAGGCGGCTGCCGCCACCCAACAGCTTCCCGGTTTTCCCAAGAGAATGGCCATTTCAACCGCGCCCCTTGCGTCTCCATGCACTTCCATCGACAACCGCGCCGGCGGAGGAACGTTCCCGAGCTTGGTCGCTTTCAATCATTGTCTCGCCACCCCGGGTCAGAAAAGCGCCGGGAAGGTGCGAGGTGCAGGCCATCACCCAGGTGATCGCCTCGCGGTCGTATTCGTCGCCGGAGCGCCAGTCCTCGAAGAAGGCGTTCAGCCTATCGACACGCCCCGGCCAGATACCGGCGGCCTGCAGGCCGAGCGAAACGCCGTAATTGGTGAAGGCGAACTTGGTATCGCGCAGCCATGGCGCGCGGCTGAAATAACCGGGCGGGTCGACCCACATCGTTTCCAGGGTTCGCTGCGAACGCCTCGTCTGGGCCTCGGCCCACGGCTCGTCGGGAAAGAAATGGGCGAGCCACAGCATCATGCCGAGGCCGAGGTCCTGCTCGATGTCGAGC
This sequence comes from Mesorhizobium sp. M1006, assembly GCF_040318825.1. NCBI lineage: Bacteria > Pseudomonadati > Pseudomonadota > Alphaproteobacteria > Hyphomicrobiales > Phyllobacteriaceae > Mesorhizobium > Mesorhizobium sp. M1006. The sequence continues at coordinate 1,816 of NZ_JAMYMZ010000018.1, read as the reverse complement.
CTGCGCCAATCGCGCTCCATCAGGGCACGCATCTGCGCGATCTCGGGCGCCAGTTCCTCGTCGTCGAGCATTCGGTAAGAGACGTAGCCGTCATAGGCATCCATGCTGCCGAGGCCGTAGCCGGGGTAAGGACCGCTCAAATCCTCCTGCATCTTCCAGATCACGCCGCGGCCAGGGACCACAAACGCCGGGTGAATGTCCCGCGCCAGCGCAATGCCGCGCTCGCGGTATTCCGGCCTCAGATCGCCGAGACGCGCCAAAGCAAACAGCCACATCGCCAGATAGTGGAAGTACTGGCCGTCGCGATCGGCCGCTTCGCCGATCCTCAGTCCGCGCCGGCGGCCGAGCACACGCTCGACATCCACGACCAGCCGCTCGGCCGCGTCCAGCCAGCGCTGTTCGCCAGTTTCTGTGCAAAGCGAGACGTAGAGCACGACCCCGAATGCGTCGGTCCACAGATACCGCAAGCCGTTGGGCCAGATGCCTTCGGCGCGCATCCAGTCGAGTTTTTGCAGGACATAATCGACGTCACGCAGCATCGCGCCAAGGCCCGAATCCACGGCAGACTTTGCCGATGTTCGGTTCCATGCGATTGCGGGCATACGGCATATCTGCCTCCGCTCCGGTTGGCCTTAGCCAGATACCCGAAACGATCTGATCGGCGGCAGGTTCCTTGGCCGCTTTCACCGGCGCGACCCTCACGATTCTCGCGGAGACTTTGCAGGCTGAAGGAACAGCAGAATTATGATGCGCTGCGCTGGCCACGGACCGGTATCGCAACTGACGCTGCGCCGGAGCCCTTTAAGGTCGCCTGGCTGCGGGGACGTTGGAAATCGTCGACACACCGGCCGGCGAGCGGATGCGGCTGACCATCGATCGCCAGGCCGACGATCTGGCAGCGACGGTGATCATCGACCGGCCCGGCGGGCCGGAGACGCTTCGCCTCGAACCTGTCGGCGACAACCATCACCGCCTTGAGAGCACCGTCGCCCCTGCCGAGCCGCATGAGTTCCAGGCAGGTCTGGTGCTGACCGCGAAAGATCGCGAACAGGTGCTGCCGTTCAAGATGGTCGAACCCGAAGGTCACCATCATTAGGTCGACTGGCGGATATGCGGTTCAATGACCGATCTCGCGGCCTGTGCTGGTCTGTACCTGGCGGCCTTGCTCGCCGCTACGATCCTGCCGATGCAATCGGAAGCAGTGCTGGTCGAACTCGTGCTTGCGGATTACTCGCCCTGGCTGTTCATCGGAGTCGCGAGCGTCGGCAACGTGCTTGGATCGGTGATCAACTGGCGGCTCGGGCGAGGCATCGAGCGCTTTCGGGGCCAACGGTGGTTTCCGATGAACCAAGCGCAACTGGACCGCGCGCAAGTGTGGTATCGCCGCTATGGAAAGTGGTCGCTCCTGCAGAGTTGGCTGCCGTTGTCGGTGATCCGCTAACCGTCGTCGCGGGCGTCCTGCGCGAGCCTTTTCGGGTTTTCCTTTTGCTGGTCACTGCCGCCAAGGTCGGCCGCTATCTGGTTCTTGCCGCCGTGACCCTGAGCGTGATCTAATCTCACGAAGCTTCTCGAAGCTGAGCTGGTTAGGTCGGCTGGTTCGAAGAGCCCTGTATGATGCGCGCGGACGGGAAGCGCTAGCTCTTTTTGACGGCGACCTTGTCGAGGGCTGCGCGCAGGCCTTTTGCCAGCTTCTGCGTATCGCGCGACCGGTCAACCAAGCTACGGCGCAGCGCTCCAGCCAACATCGACATTGTTAAGACATTCCTGTGGCCGCGCGCCAGGCCTGCACAACGAAGCTGTGCTGGTTCCAGATCAT
>NZ_JAMYMZ010000017.1:0-120380 GCF_040318825.1 Mesorhizobium sp. M1006 | reverse complement strand
GAAGTCTCCCTCCCCCTTGTGGGGAGGGGTTAGGGGTGGGGGTACGTCGTAGAGCGAAAGCCTCGGCGTTCCATCTGCGATAGCCCTGCCCTTGAGGGGGAGATGTCGCTGAAAGCGACAGAGGGGGTCGCCGCGCGTGGAGTGCCAACTTCGTCTTCCTCGATATGCCGGACCGCGTCGCGCCAACCGAACCGACCCCCTCTGGCCTGCCGGCCATCTCCCCCTCAAGAGGGGAGATCAGCAGGCCCCCCGCAAAAGCTCAGCTCTTGTTGGCGGCCAGCACCAGCACCGGCTTTTCACTGTAGAGGTTGGGGAACAGCCGCTTCAGATTCTCGACCTTGGGCAGATCATTGTAGACGATATAGGGATAGGTCGGGTTGAGCGTCAGAAAGTCCTGGTGATAGTCCTCGGCCGGATAGAAGGTCTTGCCGGTCTCCAGCGTCGTCACGATCGGCTTGGGAAACACCTTGGCCTTGTCGAGCTGGGCGATGTAGCTTTCGGCGATCTTTTTCTGTGCGTCGTTTTCGGCAAAGATCGTCGAACGGTACTGGGTGCCGCTGTCCGGGCCCTGGTAGTTCAGTTGCGTCGGGTTGTGCGCGACCGAGAAATATACCTGCAGCAGCTGGCCGTAGGTCACCTTGGACGGCTCGTAGGTGATCTCGACGGATTCGGCATGGCCCGTCCGGCTGGTGCCGACCATTTCATAGACGGCCGTGTCCTGGTCGCCGCCGGCATAGCCGGAAACGGCGCTGGTGACGCCCTTGATGTGCTGGAACACGCCTTGCACACCCCAGAAGCAGCCGCCGGCGAAGACCGCCTTTTCGGTGCCGGCGGTGGCCTTCTCGTCCATTGCCGGCGGCGGGATCACCACCGCGTCTTCGGCCGAGACTGCCGGCGTCTGCCAGAATACGGCCGCGGCGGCCGTGAGGATGAGCGCGGCAAGTGCTGCTTTTGCGAAAATCGACGATCGTTTCACGGCTCCGGTCATGTCTGATCTCCCATGATGCTGGTTTGGATTATACGACGGATAGGTCCGCCGGGCTCTCACATTGCTGTGCGCATCGCCTATTTGGTCGGAGCCATGGCATCGCAGGCCTTGGTCGCTTCGGCTTTCTTCATGGCGTCCGTCTCGGCGGCGGCCTTGTTCATGCAGTCGGCCTTCATCGGATCGCCCGCCCTCATCGCGGTCGTGGCCATCGCGTCAGCGGCCATGGCGCCGGCCGGCTTCATGGCATCCGTTGCCGGCTTCATGGCGTTTGTCGCCATCGCCGGCTTCATCGCATCTTCGGCCCGCGCCGCGCCTCCTGCGAACAGCGCCGTCGAGCAAAGTGCGAAGGCGAGTGCCGCCAGGGTCGGGCGATTGGTCAAACGATTGGTCATGATGATCTCCTAGGGTTCTGGCTGGGTTGATCGCATGCGGCGGCGCCGCTGCGCGTTGTGAAAATTTCGGCAGGGTTTCTAGTTCGTAGCGGCAGCAAGGATCGGCCCGCCGCCCGGCACCTGCACCAGCACCGCTGTGCTGAGGCCGCCCGTCGCCGCCGGCAGCGGCAGTGCGGTGGCGTCGCCGGTCCAACTGCCCAGCCTGGTCAGCGAATGCACGACGTTGGCGTGCGGCAGCGTGCGGCCGGTGTTTTCGCCGCGCGCCACCGGCACGTCGACGATGCCCTTGCCGTAACGCACCAGCCAGACGTCGGCCTTGCCGCCGGGCACCGGACCGGCGCCGATGCTGACCTTTCCGCCGGCGAGCGACAGCGAAGGTCCGTCACCGTGGCCGCCGCTCGAAATCAGCTGCTCGATCTCGCCCGGCCTGGCGCCGACGGCATCGGCCCTGCCATTGACCACCACTTGCGGCGTGAACGGGCCGGAACGGCCGAGCGACGGTTCATAGCGGACCTGGCGCTGCGTGAATTCTTCTTTGCCGAATGTGTCCTTCCAGCCGAGATAGTCCCAGTAGGTGACGTTGAAGGACAGCGCCAGCACGCCGGGCCGGTCCTTGACCTTGATCAGATTGGCGTTGGCCGGCGGACAGGACGAGCAGCCCTGGCTGGTGAACAGCTCGACGACGGTCAGCGTCTCGCCGGCGGCCGCGCTGGTTGCCGACAGCACAGTCGCGGAAAACAGTGCCGCGGCGAGCCCCATCAGGGCTGTGCTGCGTTTCGCTGTCGATCCGGGCATCGCATTTCTCCTGCGCAGACATCGTGTCATGTCCACACTTCGCCGCCGACGCACGCTTCGTTACAGCATCACCGCTTCGTGATTGAGGAGAAGTCCGAGTTCCTAGAGCATTGGCGAGGGCCGAGGCGATGTCCGATCTCCCCCTTGAGGACCCACAAGGGGGAGGTAGGCACTCAAGTCGCCCCTATTGTGTGAGCACGGTTTCCGAAGGCCGCTTGTTGAACGCGCACTTGCCGGTCACAAAATAGGAAAAATCGGCATCGTCTATGGTGTTGTTGGTAAGTGATCCGCCATCTTCCCACGCTTGACTGCTGGTGATGCCGCACGGCACGGCCTCAAAGATGTCGACAGTCGTATTGGCCAGTGTCTTGACCTTGTCGATGAACAATCGGTCGGACGTGGCCGGATCGTCCGATCGCAGGGTTTCTTTCGTGCCCGAGGCCAGATAGCCGCCGCCAAGACCAGGATTGGGATTCGGAATCTTCATCTCCAGAGACAGGTTATCCATGTCCTTCACATCGATCACCGCACCGGCGCCGGTCGCGGGATACATCGTGTTGACGCAGGTGGTTGCGTATTTCCTGGTGCCGCTGATCTGAGTGATTGTGCCGGTGGGCAAGCCATAGAAGCTGGTCACCGTGACGGTCGTGCATACTTGTTTCTGGACCAGCGTCTCCGTCGTTCCGTTGATCGTGTAAACAGAGGACGTCCCGTAGCCTTTGGGATCGCCAAACCTGTTGTACGCGTAGGAGATCCTCATCAGCTTGTTGGCCACCGTGTCCCCGAATTTGGTGCCGTAGAGCGTCACCGTCTTGTCCCACCAGCCAGAGATCTTGTCGACCTTGAACGTGGCCTCCACCAATGCCGGCCGCTTTGTCACTGCCGACGCAACGCCGACCTGCACCGTGTTGATCCTCGCGATCTGCATGAAATTCGTCGGCATGGCAAAGCCGGCCGAAGCCTTGATGCTGGCGGCGCCGTCGGTGGCGACGACGAAGCTGTCGAGCTTGGCCGTGCCTTGCCCGCCATTGGCCAGATATGAGTCCTGCAGGCTTACCTGGCGGTCCGCCAACGTCGTGGTCGTCGCAAGCGTCGTGATCGACAGCGACGCTGCATCGAGGGCGTTCTGCATCGATGCCCTGGTTGAAACCGCGGAGGTATAGTCGATGGAAAAACCCAATGCGGCAACCATCGGGATAAGCAAGATGGCGAGCAATGGCGCGAACGAGCCGCTCACCGATCTGAGAAATTTGCGTGCTGACGGCGGCATTCCGATCCCCCCGAAACGGCGATAGACCGGTGGGCTACCACGCCGGGCGCAAACTATGCTCTAATCTCATGGATCAAAGTTTAACGACTTTGCCGCCCCGCCGCCGCACCCGCGTCCCGCCGCTTGCCGATGTACCGTGCCCCTGCTAAAGCGCGCCGCATGACCACGCCGATCAAGAACATCCGCAACTTCTCCATCGTTGCCCATATCGACCATGGCAAATCCACGCTTGCCGACCGGCTGATCCAGTCGACCGGCGGGCTGGAGCTGCGCGACATGAAGGAGCAGGTGCTGGACTCGATGGACATCGAGCGCGAGCGCGGCATCACCATCAAGGCGCAGACGGTGCGGCTGAAATACCGCGCCAACAATGGACAGGACTATATCCTCAACCTGATCGACACGCCCGGCCATGTCGACTTCGCCTATGAAGTGTCGCGCTCGCTCGCCGCCTGCGAAGGTTCGCTGCTGGTCGTCGACGCCTCGCAAGGCGTCGAGGCGCAGACGCTGGCCAATGTCTACCAGGCGATCGACAACAACCACGAAATCGTCGTGGTGCTGAACAAGGTCGACCTGCCCGCCGCCGAGCCCGAGCGCATCCGCGAACAGGTCGAGGAGGTGATCGGCATCGACGCCTCCAACGCCGTACTGATCTCGGCCAAGACCGGGCTCGGCATTCCCGACGTGCTGGAAGCGATCGTCAACGATCTGCCGCCGCCGCGCGAGGGCGACATCGCGGCCCCGCTGAAGGCGATGCTGGTCGATAGCTGGTACGATGCCTATCTCGGCGTCATCGTGCTGGTCCGCATCATCGACGGCGTCTTGAAAAAGGGCCAGACCATCCGCATGATGGGTACCGGCGCCAGGTACCTGGTCGAGCGCACCGGCGTCTTTACGCCAGCCCGCATCAATGTCGACGAGCTCGGCCCCGGCGAGTTCGGTTTCTTCACCGGCTCGATCAAGGAGGTTGCCGACACCCGCGTCGGCGACACCATCACCGAGGACAAGCGGCCGACGGCACAGGCCCTGCCCGGCTTCAAGCCGGCACAGCCGGTGGTGTTCTGCGGCCTGTTCCCGGTCGACGCCGCCGATTTCGAGGATCTGCGCGCCGCTGTCGGCAAGCTGCGCCTCAACGACGCGTCCTTCTCCTTTGAAATGGAAACCAGCGCCGCGCTCGGCTTCGGCTATCGCTGCGGCTTCCTCGGCCTGCTGCATCTCGAAATCATCCAGGAGCGGCTGGAGCGCGAGTTCAATCTCGACCTCATCGCCACCGCGCCTAGCGTCGTCTACCGCCTGCTGTTGAACGACGGCTCGGTCAAGGAACTGCACAACCCGGCCGACATGCCCGACGTGGTCAAGATATCGGCCATCGAGGAGCCATGGATCCGCGCCACCATCCTCACCCCGGACGACTATCTCGGCGGCATCCTGAAGCTCTGCCAGGACCGGCGCGGCATTCAGGCCGACCTCTCCTATGTCGGCAAACGCGCCATGCTGATCTACGACCTGCCGCTCAACGAGGTGGTCTTCGACTTCTACGACCGGCTGAAGTCGATCTCCAAGGGCTACGCCTCGTTCGACTATCATTTGACCGACTACAAGGAAGGCGACCTGGTCAAGATGTCGATCCTGGTCAACGAAGAGCCGGTCGACGCGCTGTCGATGCTGGTCCACCGCACCGCGGCGGAAAAGCGCGGCCGCCAGATGTGCGAGAAGCTGAAGGAGCTGATCCCGCACCATCTGTTCAAGATCCCGATCCAGGCCGCGATCGGCGGCAAGGTCATCGCCCGCGAGACCATCTCGGCGCTGCGCAAGGACGTCACCGCAAAATGCTACGGCGGCGACGTCTCACGAAAGCGCAAGCTGCTCGACAAGCAGAAAGAGGGCAAGAAGCGGATGCGCCAGTTCGGCAAGGTGGATATCCCGCAGGAGGCGTTTATCCAGGCGCTGAAGATGGGCGATTAGGCGGGCTGCGCCCGCTTGTTTGACAGGAGCCTTGGCCGCGCGTTGAAGAAAGTGACGAAGTCGGCAGCGTTGACGGTTGACAGGCTGAAGAAAGCTACCGGCCGGTAATCCCCTTCTGTGTGCCGATGCCTCTCTTCAGGCGGCGTTCGACCTTTTTGATGTCTTCCGCAGGCGGTAGCGTCTCTGGCATATCACCGCCAATTTCGCGGATAGTCTGGCGGACCTTCGCGCCAACATCGAAGTGAATACGGTTGGCGGCGTCCTTTCCTCTGGTCTGCTCTCGACGTAGCTTTTCTTCCGTCTGAGTGGCACGGAACAGATTCGCCGCTAACTCCGTGCTGCCCATGTGATCCAAGATTTGCTTGTTGGCTTTGAGTCCTTTGCGCCGCCGTATGCCAGGAACATCCAAGCCGCCATAGAGACCTTTATAGCCGTAGGTTTGGAAGATAGCGAAATCGAGCCCTTCACGAACGCCGGCATTCTTAGCGGCGCTGGCCAGGTTCCTGTTGTGCTCTTTGATCTCGTCGCGAAGCAGGCAGCGACGCTCATCCTCAGATAGAGGGACGTATTCGGCAGCGGCCTTGTCTGCAATCTCTTGGCGACGGGTCTGTATCGCAAAATACGTCTGGGCGAACGCTACTTCTTGTTTTCTCGCGTCGCCATTCAGTGCCGTCAAATAGCTGGCATACCGGCTGAGGACAATGTCATCTATCTCGCGTTCGGCCCCCTTGCCGAGACTGATCATTTTCCCGACGCCAGCAAAATGATCGGAAGTTGCATTTCCTGACGAACTACACGCGTCGCGTGCCTTATCGACAACCGTCAAAAAGTTGTCCCACTTCGCATATCCGAATAGTCGCTGTAGATCGCGGGCATACCAAAATTCGTTGCCCTCCTCATCCGTTTGAGCAGCTTCCTCGAATTTCGTTATAAGGTCTTCGATCGTGGCATTCGTTGCAGTTAGCTCTTGGGGATGGAATGCTTCTCCGAAGGCGATTTCTGCCAGCTTCCGGGAGCGGTCATTATCTTCAGGCATTCAAGCAACTCCGATTCGTGATCAGACACATTACCACGCGTCAACAATGTTTCGGCTTACAATTGACCCTTATCCCCGGCTTGGCCGAATCGCGTTCGGCCTGCCATCCTAGTTGCGGCGAAAGCCGGGGAACTGCCGGAGGCGAGCCCGCCCAGCGGCGCTGAAGCTGTGCGATGGAGATTATTCTCCGGGAGGCGGCGGCGGGGGACGATCCTCGGGTACAGGCGGGGATTCTCCCAAATCCGCAGCAATCTCTCGAAAAATACCATCAATATTTGCAAAGATTAGCCGACCGAGCTCTGTAACCTCTGATGCGTCACCTAGACGAATAAGGCGCATCGTTTGCAAGCATAGGACGGCAATGTCATCAGGTGAGTTGTCCCCTGATTGGTAGGCAGCCTGGAATGCGGATAGAACGGCTCGGACCAGTCTTGGTTCCAGTCGCGGGAGTGCGGTATTCCAAACGTGAATAGCGACAGATTGGCCTCCAACTCTGAGGCCAACGTTTGGTGTGAACCTAACAGAAAACGTTCCGCCAGGGCTTCGCACAGTAGTCGGTGGGAATTCCAAAATTGCGCCCGGGTTGACAGCTCTCCAAGCGTCCAGCCGCCGTAGGCCAAGTTGGGCGGACCGTCTCTCTGGCTCCGATGCAATTGTTAAAGTTGCAGCCAACAGACTCTCCAGGGGCTCCCCCGCCGTCAGACGGTGGCAGAGTCGGCGGAGGCTGCTGTGAAAATCATAGCCTCCTTCTCTTGGGGTAGATCTCCGGCGCAGCTCGGTACGCTGTGGGCGCACGTTCATGTGAACGATTCTCAATAGGGCAGAAATTCCAAAAGATGGCATTGACGCATCCTTCCACGCATCTGAATCTGCAAAAAGAAAGGCCCGCCAAAATGGCGGGCCTTTCAGACAACTTCATGCGGCGTTCTCAAGATTTGCCGGATACCAGACAAGGCTGTCTGTCGAAGCGTTCATGATATCGATACCGCGCTCTGCATCAACGCGACGCTTGTAGCCTTCGCTGCTCACGGCGATTGTCTCGCCATTCACAGCTTCGTAGGTCCAACGCCATTCACCACGATTGTCCTTGTACAACCAGTACGAGGGATAAGTACGCTGCGCCATTGGAGTAACTCCTTGAGTGGCGTAAGCGAACGTCAGGCTTGACCATGGCGCATTATTCTGATTCAAGATCAGTGTACCAAACACACCATACCTCGCGCCTGACATCCAAATCTTGTGCGGGTTAGAACTTTGAAACCGCCGCGGCTCGCCAGCTTTGCGGCGGTTTCTTTATTCTGGACGATTTCTTGAATGAGGCAAGCAGAGGCGAGAGTCAAGATATGGCTAGTAGACCGTTAACGCGAGCTGGCGGCCTCAAGATTTTCGTAATAAATTCAGGCGCTTACTTAGCTCTTCCCCAGAGTGGATAACCTAGCGTCGGTGATCTCTCACCCCAGAAACAATAATATTTTTCGGCCAAAAGCAAATATTGCGAATCGCTTTGATTCTAGCGCGCTGCAAAAACAAGTCTGCACTACTGACGTTATTGCCAATTTTACATATCCGTATTCCTTTATGCGTTTCAGCTCTTCACCTTCCCGGCGGAGCGATGATCAGCTTCCACCTCACCGAACCGCCTCCCGACGCCATGAGATATGCGCCGGGCAACGCGCCTGTAGAGCTTGGGGGCCGCCATTGGAGAACGCCCTATCCTGAAGTATCCTTGCGGCCTAGAGGGGGGAGATCTCAATGCGTTCCACTTTGGACACCATTGCCGCGATTGGCCTCGCCATCGGCGGCGCTCTGGGCCTCGCCGGCACCTTCGTGGCGAGCGCCGAACTTCGCGAAACGCTCTGGACGATCGACGGCGTGGCGCTGGTGGTGGCGACCGCGCTGCTGACGATGAAATATCAGCGCCAGGGCAATGACTGCGTGGCGGCTGGATTTTTGACCTTTCTCGCCGGCGAAAGCCTGCTGCTCTCCGGCAATGCGGCGGGGCTTGAGGCCAGCGTGCCCTCCTATGTCGGCGGTATCTCGCTTTGGGCGGCGGCGCTGGTCATGGTCAGCGCGCCGAAAACCTTCGCGCCGTGGATGCGGCTTACCGCTGTCGTGGCGGCTGTGCTGTTTGTCGTCTCAGTGGGCCTGATCCTGTGGGGTGCGCCTTTGCTGCCGACCTCGACGCCGCTGCCCGCTGCCGGATATCCCTTCCTGGTGCTCACATTCATCGGCTGGATCTGGACGCTGCTGAAGCCCAGCCGGTGAGGCCAGTCGGACCGCCCCCTCTCCGGCCTTCGCGGCCACCTCTCCCCCACTTCGTGGGGGCGAGGAACCCAGGTCTTGTGAGGCTTCGGCTATTGGCATGTCCTCGCCCCACGAAGTGGGGAGAGGTGGTTTGCGAAGCAAACCGGAGAGGGGTCTTCCTTGGCAACGCTGCGCCTTTCGCGGTGTGCAAATGGCGCACCCCCTTCCACCCATCCCGCCGCCATGCCATGTTCTCGCTCGCGGCCGGGCAGGCCGCTTCATTCCGGGGGGAAATCATCATGTCGTCCTACGCTTTCGCGCGCCGCATTGCCGCTGGGCTGTTCATTGCCGCACTGTTTGCGCCCGTCGCGCATGCCGGTGATGTCACCTTCGAGATCAAGAACAGCCATCCGAACGCCATGCGCGTCGAGCTCTACAGCCAGGACCGCGATCATGTCTGGCCGGGCAACAATCAGGATTACTATCTCAACGACGGCGAGACCAAGTCGATCCCGCTGTCCTGCAGTGACGGCGAATCGATCTGCTACGGCGCCTGGGTCGACGGCGACGAGAACACCTATTGGGGCGTCGGCCCCGGCAATACGGAAAAGTGCGACGATTGCTGCTACACCTGCAGTGGCGGCGAGACCGAGGAAATCGATCTGGTTCCGTGACGTGGCAGATCTCCCCCCTTGAGGGGGAGATGTCGCCAAAGGCGACAGAGGGGGTCGCCGCGCATAGAGCGCCAACCTGTTCTGCAGCAGCAGGCCGAGTCCGGTCGTGCCGACCCCCTCTGGCCGCTGCGCGGCCATCTCCCCCTCGAGGGGGGAGAGGGCCGTCCCGCGAGTGCAGGCCGGCAACGGAAATTCAAAGCTGAAACAAAAAACCCGCCTCGGCGGGCGGGTCGTTGGAGCCAATTGGCACCATACCCAAATTAGTAGCATAGCTGCCGGCACAAAGCAAGAACAAAATGTGGTGCTGCGAGCAAAAAATGGGAATTCCCTTACCGCCGCGCCCGAGGTCGGCCCTCACGAGGGGGAGAATGCTGCCTTGACGTCGTCCTGACTGTCGCCATAGCGTAGTCCGACAGGAGACCCACCCATGGCAGTGGTCGAAGGCGAGAAGATCGACATCGGCTTTTCGGGAAAACGTTGCATCCATTCGCGCAACTGCGTGCTTGGCGATCCGCATGTTTTCGTGCCCAACGCGCCCGGCCAGTGGATCCACCCCGAGGCGGCCAGCGTCGAGAAGATCGTGGCGCTCGCCGAAGCCTGCCCGTCCGGCGCCATCACCTATGTCCGCAAGGATGGCGGGCCGCAGGAACAGCCGCCGGTGGTCAACATTGTGCGCATAAGGGAAAACGGTCCGCTTGCCGTCCATGCCGAGATCGTGTTGGGCGGCGAAACGTTTTACCGCGCCACGCTCTGCCGCTGCGGCGCCTCGGAAAACAAGCCGTTCTGCGACGGCAGCCACGCCAAGGCGGGCTTCACCGCCACCGGCGAGCCGGCGCTGAAGGACACGCCGGCGCTGGAGGTGCGGAATGGCCCGCTGACCGTCACACCGACGACCAACGGCCCGCTCAAGCTCGAAGGCAATGTCGAAATCGTCACCGGCACCGGCCACACGGTCGACCGTACGCAACGCACCTTCCTCTGCCGCTGCGGCCACTCCGCCAACAAGCCGTTCTGCGATGGCTCGCACAAGCGCGTGGGGTTTGTGGGGTAGCCTAGCGATCTCCCCCCTTGAGGGGGAGATGTCGCCGAAGGCGACAGAGGGGGTCGGTACGTCCTGACGCCAACGCCATCGCGGCCAGAGAATGCCGGCGCTCCACGCGAGACGCCCCCCTCTGGCCTGCCGGCCATCTCCCCCTCGAGGGGGGAGATTACGCTGCCTTGGCCCAGCGCTCGTGCCTTTATCGGCCCGTTCATATCCGCTAAGGGGCGGAGACGAATTCTCCGGACCCAAATATGACCGCCAAGCCCAAACCCTCACCCCTGTTCCTCGGCATCGACACCGGCGGCACCTATACCGACGCCGTGCTGTGGTCGGAGGCCGGCGGGCCAAGCGGAAAGGTGCTGGCCAAGGCCAAGGCGCTGACCACGCGCCATGATCTGGCGGTCGGCATCTCCGGCGCGGTCGATGCGGTGCTCGAAATGGCCGGCACCGACCCGGCAGCGATCAAACTGGTATCTATGTCGACGACGCTAGCCACCAACGCGCTGGTCGAGGGCCAGGGCGGCCGCGTGGCGCTGGTGATGATCGGCTTTGCCGAGGGCGACCTTGCCCGCGACGGGCTGAAGGCGGCGCTTGGCACCGACCCGGTGGTGTTCTGCCCCGGCGGCCACGATGTCCACGGCAATGCGGCAAAGCTCGATCTGTCCGGGCTGGAGGCAGCTTTGCCGGAACTGGAAAAGTCGGTGTCCGGCTTTGCCGTCTGCGCCTATTTCGCCACCCGCAACCCGGCGCATGAGCTAAGCGCGCGGAACCTGATCCGCGACAGGACCGGCCTGCCGGTCACCGCCAGCCACGAACTGTCGGCCAAGCTCGGCGGCCCGCGCCGGGCGCTGACGACATTGCTCAACGCCAGGCTGATCTCGATGATCGACCGGCTGGTCGCGGCAACGGAAGGCTTTTTGGCCGCGCGCAACATTGCCGCCCCGCTGATGGTGGTGCGCGGCGACGGCGCTCTGGTCTCGGCTGCCTTTGCCCGCCAGCGGCCGATCGAGACCATCCTGTCCGGCCCGGCCGCCAGCCTCGTCGGTGCCCGCCACATGACCGGCATCGACGATGCCGTGGTCTCCGATATCGGCGGCACCACCACCGACGTCGCCGTGCTCGACAAGGGCCGGCCGCGGCTCGATCCGGAAGGCGCCACCGTCGGCGGGTTCCGCACCATGGTCGAGGCCGTCGCCATGCGCACCTTTGGCCTCGGCGGCGATTCCGAAGTGGCGCTGGAGGACGGCGCGCTCAATCCGAGAATCCTGCTCGGCCCGCGCCGCCTGGTGCCGCTGGCGCTGGCCGGCTTGATGCATGGCGAGGCCGTCACGGCGGAGCTCGAGCGCCAGCTGCGCGCACCCAATTCCGGCCGCATGGATGGCCGCCTCGCGGTGCGCACCGGCGTGCCGGAGCGGCTGGCGGCCGGACTGACCGGCGCCGAAGCCAAGCTTTACGAGATGATCGGTGCTGTGCCGCAGGCTCTCGACAGATTGCTGACCTCGAACGCCCAGAACGCCACCTTGAACCGGCTGGTGTCGCGCGGGCTGGTGCATGTCGCCGGCTTCACGCCGTCGGACGCCGCGCATGTGCTGGGCAGGCAGGCCAATTGGGATGCGGCCGCGGCGCGTCTGGGTGCCGAGCTGTTCACGCGCAGGCGCGACGGCCGCGGCCAGTTCATCGCCGCCTCGCCGGAGGCGATCTCGGAACGGGTGCTGACCGCGCTGACCCGCCTGTCGGCCGAAGTCATCCTCGAAACCGCCTTTGCCGAGGACGGGCTGGATGGCGCGGCGACCGTCGCCCATGCCCTGGTCCAGCGCGCCGTCGACGCGCATCCCGGCATCGCCCGCTTGAGCGTCGCGCTCGACCGTCCGGTCATCGGCCTCGGCGCCTCGGCACCGCTGCATTATGCCGGCCTCGCCGAGCTGGTCGGCAATCGATGCGTGGTGCCGCAGGATACCGATGTCGCCAACGCGCTCGGCGCCGTCGTCGGCCAGGTCCGGGTTTCGGCCGAGGCGCGGGTCAGCCAGCCCAAGGAAGGCCTGTTCCGCGTCGCCTCCGGTGAAAGCGTGCGCGATTTCAACGACGAAGCAGCGGCGATCGCCGCAGCGGAGAAAGATGTGCGGGCGATTGCCGCCGGGCGGGCGAAGGACGCCGGCACCGACAGCGCCGAGATCGAAATCGCCAGCGAGTTCCGCGTCTCCACAGTAGAGGGCCAGCGCATGTTCATCGAGGCGCATGTCGTGGCGGTGGCGTCGGGACGGCCAAGGATTGCGGTGTGAGCGCGTAATCTACCCCCTCGAGGGGGAGATGTCGCCGAAGGCGACCGAGGGGGTCGCCTCGCATGAAGCGCGACGCGATTTGGTGCAAAGAAGAGGTTGCACTTCCACGCGAGGCGACCCCCTCTGGCCTGCCGGCCATCTCCCCCACAAGGGGCCCTCAAGGGGGAGATCGGCAGCGAAAACGCCCTACCTTCACCCTGAGCTGAATTGACCCTGCCACCGTGACATGCCAAAGGCCCGGCCTAGCCTTTCGTCTGGAGAAGCCCTGATGACCGATCGCGTCGAGATCGCCGGATTGCGGATTGCCCGCGAGCTTCATGATTTCGTCGTGAACGAAGCGATGCCGGGCACCGGCATCGAGGCGGAGGCATTCTGGAACGGTTTTTCGGCGATCGTCCATGATCTCTCGCCAAAAAACCGGGCACTGCTCGAAAAGCGCGATGCCATGCAGGACAAGCTCGACCGCTGGTATCGCGACAATGGCGCGCCCGTCGACATGGAGGCCTACAAGACGTTCCTCCGCGAGATCGGCTATCTGCTGCCCGAGGGGCCGGCGTTCAGCGTGACCACCGAAAATGTCGACCCGGAAATCGCTTTGGTTGCCGGGCCGCAGCTGGTGGTGCCGGTGATGAACGCGCGTTATGCGCTGAATGCCGCCAATGCGCGCTGGGGCTCGCTGTACGATGCGCTCTACGGCACCGACGCTATCCCGGAGACGGCCGGCGCCGAGCGAGGCAACAAATTCAATCCGGCGCGCGGCGCCAAGGTCGTCGCCTGGGTGAAAAGCTTCTTCGACGAGGCGGTGCCGCTCACCACAGGCAAATGGGCCGGCGTCAACGGGCTTTCGGTCGCCAACGGCATGTTGCGGCTGGGCGAGGGTGCCGGCGCCACCACGCTTGCCGACCTCAGACAGTTTGCCGGCTATCGCGGCGATGCCGCCGACCCCGAAGCCGTCCTGCTGGTCAAGAACGGCCTGCACATCGAAATCGTCATCGACCGCAACAACCAGATCGGCCGCACCGATCCGGCCGGCATTGCCGATGTCGTGCTGGAATCGGCACTGACCACCATCCAGGACTGCGAGGATTCGATCGCCGCAGTGGATGCGCAGGACAAGGTGCTGGTCTACCGCAACTGGCTCGGCCTGATGAAGGGCGACTTGGCGGAGGAGATCACCAAGGCCGGCAAGAGCTTTGTCCGCAGGCTCAACCCCGACCGCACCTATACCGCGCCCGATGGCGGCACGCTGACCTTGCCCGGCCGCTCGCTGATGCTGGTCAGGAATGTCGGCCACCTCATGACCAATCCGGCGATATCGGACCGCGACGGCAACGAGGTGCCGGAAGGCATCATGGATGCGGCGCTGACGGCGCTGATCGCGCTGCATGACATCGGCGTGAACGGGCGCCGCGCCAATTCTCGCGCCGGCTCGATGTACATCGTAAAGCCCAAGATGCACGGGCCCGACGAAGTTGCCTTCGCCGTCGAGATTTTCGACCGCGTCGAGGCGCTGCTCGGCGTGCCCAAAAACACCATCAAGATGGGCATCATGGACGAGGAGCGGCGCACCACCGTCAACCTCAAGGAGGCGATCCGCGCCGCGAAAGAACGCGTCGTCTTCATCAACACCGGCTTCCTCGATCGCACCGGCGACGAGATCCACACCTCGATGGAAGCCGGCCCGATGATCCGCAAGGGCGACATGAAGCAGGCCGCCTGGATTGCCGCCTACGAAGCCTGGAACGTCGACATCGGGCTGGAATGTGGGTTGGCCGGCCACGCCCAGATAGGCAAGGGCATGTGGGCGATGCCCGACCTGATGGCGGCGATGCTGGCCGAGAAAATCGTGCATCCCAAAGCCGGCGCCAACACCGCCTGGGTGCCGTCGCCGACGGCCGCGACGCTGCACGCCACCCATTATCACAAGGTCGACGTTCATGCCGTGCAAGCGGCGCTGAAGAGCCGGCCCAAGGCAAAACTCGACGACATCCTGTCGGTGCCGGTCGCTGTGCGGCCGAACTGGTCGCCAGAAGACATCCAGAAGGAGCTCGACAACAATGCGCAAGGCATTCTGGGCTATGTCGTGCGCTGGATCGACCAGGGCGTCGGCTGTTCGAAAGTGCCTGACGTAAACGACGTCGGCCTGATGGAGGACCGCGCCACACTGCGCATCTCCTCGCAGCACATCGCCAACTGGCTGCATCACGGCGTCTGCACGCCCGAGCAGGTCATGGAGACGATGAAACGCATGGCGGCGATCGTCGACCGCCAGAACGACGGCGATCCGCTCTACCGGTCGATGGCGCCGGATTTCGACAAGTCCATCGCCTTCCTCGCCGCCTGTGACCTGGTCTTCAAGGGGCGCGTGCAACCCAACGGCTACACCGAGCCAGTGCTGCACGCACGGCGGCTGGAGCTGAAGACGCGGGATAACGGCTGAACCGAAAGCACGATGCACGCCGGCCAAGGGTAAGCGCCGGCGTCCCCCTCCCCCTTGAGGGGAGGGTGGCCCGAAGGGTCGCCAATGCAGTGCGCCAACCCAATTCTGACGGTGCGCCTTAGGAGGAGCATCGCAACGCTCCGCACCTCGGTCGGTTTCGAAATGCGACAGGCCGAGCGTCTCACCGGCGACCCCACCCGGCCGCTTCGCGGCCACCCTCCCCTCAAGGGGGAGGGGAACGTCACGCCGCCTGCGCCATCCGTTCCGAGCTCATGCGGTAGGAAATCGCTTCGGCCAGATGGATGCGGCCGACTGTTTCGCTGGCCTCGAGATCGGCCAGTGTCCGCGCCACCTTCAAGACGCGGTGATAGGCTCGTGCGGAAAAGCCGAGCTTTTCGCTGGCATCCCTGAGCAGCGACAGGCCGGCGGCGTCGGGCATGGCGATCTCCTCGATGACTGACGGCGAGCAATGGGCGTTGGTGGTGGCGGTCGCGCCGAGCCGCTCGAAGCGCTCTCGCTGGATCGTACGGGCGCGGGCAACACGTAGTGCGACGGCGGCACTTTTCTCCGCCCGGTCCGGCCGGATCAGATCGCTGGCCGAGACCGCCGGCACCTCGATCCTGAGATCGATGCGATCGAGCAGCGGGCCGGAAATGCGCGCCTGGTAGTCGGTGCGGCAGCGGTCGCCGCGCAGGCAGCGATAGCCGGGCTCGCCGGCCATGCCGCAACGGCACGGGTTCATCGCCGCGACCAGCTGGATACGCGCCGGATAGGTGACGCGATGATTGGCGCGCGCGATCATGCAGTCGCCGGTCTCGAGCGGCTGGCGCAGTGCATCGAGCGCCTGCGGCGAGAATTCGGGGAATTCGTCGAGGAACAGCACGCCGTGATGGGCAAGCGAGGCCTCGCCCGGCCGCACGCGCAACCCGCCGCCGACCATCGCCGCCATCGAGGCCGAATGATGCGGCGCGCGGAACGGCCGCCGGTCGGTGAGTTTTCCTTCGCCGAGTTCGCCAGCCACCGAGGCGATCATCGAGACTTCGAGCAATTCCCTGGGCGCCAGCGGCGGCAGGATCGACGGCAGCCGCTGCGCCAGCATCGACTTTCCCGACCCCGGCGGTCCGACCATCAGAAGATTGTGGCCGCCGGCGGCCGCCACCTCCAGCGCCCGCTTGGCGGTCTCCTGGCCCTTGATGTCGGCAAGGTCGGGCAGGTCGCGCGCCGCGGCATGGATGCCGGCTTCCGGCCGTGACAGAACCTGCGTGCCGCGAAAATGATTGGCGATGGCGATCAGGCTGCGCGGCGCCAATATGTCGAAGTCCTTGCCGGCCCAGGCCGCTTCCGGCCCGCAGGCGAACGGGCAGATCAAGCCCTTGCCTTCGGCGTTGGCACCGATTGCCGCCGGCAGCGCGCCAGCCACCGCGGCGATGGTTCCGTCGAGTGACAATTCGCCAAG
This sequence comes from Mesorhizobium sp. M1006, assembly GCF_040318825.1. Lineage (NCBI taxonomy): Bacteria > Pseudomonadati > Pseudomonadota > Alphaproteobacteria > Hyphomicrobiales > Phyllobacteriaceae > Mesorhizobium > Mesorhizobium sp. M1006. The sequence goes on along the minus strand of NZ_JAMYMZ010000017.1, from coordinate 103,799 downwards.
CACGACATAGCCGGCCAGCATGTCGCCCGGAATGGCGCCGAGCGCCGCCATCAGCCCGAGGGCGATCGGCAGATCGTAGTGGCTGCCTTCCTTGGGCAGGTCGGCCGGCGCCAGATTGACGGTGACCTTCTTCGACGGCATCGACAGGCCGGATGCATGCAGCGCTGCCTGCACCCGCTCGCGGCTTTCGGCCACAGCCTTGTCGGCCAGCCCGACGATGTGCATGTTGACTTTGCCCGGCGCGATCATCACCTGCACGTCGACCGGCACGGCCTCGATGCCCTGGAAAGCAACCGTGCGAACCCGCGCCACCATGTCTTCACCCCGGATGCAGGCTTTTGCCCCAAGCCTTTGCGATCATGCCGCGAACGGCGTCACCGGAGACAACCACAGATTACCGGCGAAGGCAAGAACATTTGGGGAACAGCTGAGCGCCACGGCTGCAATGGTTTGCAACGCGGCCGCTTCCAGAAGCAATGTACGCTAGTTGCGCTTCTCCTCCACGGCATCCCAGAACAGGCTGGCGATGTCGGCGCCGCCGAAGCGCTGCACTTCGCGTATGCCCGTCGGTGAGGTCACGTTGATCTCGGTCATGTAGTCGCCGATGACGTCGATGCCGACGAGGATGAAGCCGCGCTCTTTCAGCGCGGGGCCGATGCGGGCGCAGATCTCGCGTTCGCGTTCCGTCAATTCGGTCTTTTCGGCGCGGCCGCCGACATGCATGTTGGAGCGCGAATCATGCTCGGCCGGCACGCGGTTGATGGCGCCGACAGGCTCGCCGTCAATCAGGATGATGCGCTTGTCGCCAGCCCGCACCTCCTTGAGGTAGCGCTGCACGATGTAGGGTTCGCGGAACATCTGGCCGAACATTTCGAGCAGCGAGGCGAGGTTGCGGTCGGCCTCGTGCAGGTGGAAGATGCCGGCGCCGCCATTGCCGTAGAGCGGTTTGACGATGATATCGCCGAACTCCTTGCGGAAGGCTGCGACCTCGAGCGGGTCCTTGGTGATCAGCGTGTCCGGCATCAGGTCGGGAAATTCGGTGACGAAGATCTTTTCCGGGCTGTTGCGCACCCAGGCCGGGTCGTTGACCACCAGCGTCTTCGGATGGATGCGCTCGAGGATATGCGTGGTGGTGATGTAGTTCATGTCGAAGGGTGGATCCTGCCGCAAAAGGATGACGTCCATCTCCGAAAGATCGGTGCGGACTTCTTCGCCCAGCGAATAATGATTGCCCTTCTCGTCGCGAACCTGCATCGCCTCGATACGGGCAAACACCTTGCCGTCGCGCAGCGACAGCCGGTCGGGCGTGTAGTGGAACAACTGGTGGCCGCGCCGCTGCGCCTCCAGCGACAGCGCAAACGACGTGTCGCCGGCTACCGACACGGTGGAGATGTGGTCCATCTGGACGGCGACTTTCAGGGGCATGGCAGCTCTCCGGCGCACTTGGAGCGATCCACTTGGACGCACAAAGTACGCTCCAACATTTTTTGAATCCATGCATCGTGCTTTCCGAAAATCGATTCCGATTTTCGGGCCGATGCATCGACGACAGCGATATAAGGAAATCGGCGGCTTCTGCCAATCGGCCAAGGTCACGATGAGGCTGCGCTTCGCTTGGCGCAGACCTCGACGCGATAGTTCTCAGCGGTCGAAGACCAGCTTGGAATAGCCGAGGAAGGACAGTGCCATGGCGACCAGCGAGGCGACCGCAAGGGCTATGAGCGGCGACACCATCGGCAGTGCGAACAGCATGGCGCAATAGACGAGATAATTGACGACGCTGGTGGCAATGCCGACGCCGCCATAGCGGGCGCCCTCTTGCGCGACGCCGCGGCTGGAAGGCGAGAAGGTCAGATGGCGGTTGATCAGCCAGGTGACGGACAGGGCAAAACCGATCGAGATGATGCGAGCCGCGAAGGGGCCAAGCGGCGCTATCGCCAACACCAGCCAAAGCGCCGCCGCGTCGGCGACGAAGCCGATGCCGCCGGCGACAATGAAGCGGGCGAGGCGTCCCATTTAGGGCTCTAAGCCGCCCGCGGGGTCTTGCGCGGTCCGGTCTTCAAAGTCGCGAGCGCACTTGCGCGTTCGCGTTCGACGCGGCCGGAAGGCATCGACAGATAGAAGATGCGCTTCTGCTCGGCCCGGCCGCGCGACACCGAATCGAGGATTACCCCGGTCACCGCCGCCAGCATCGACAGCAGCAGCAGCCCGACCGACAGCACCCACGTCGGCATGCGCGGCACAAGCCCGGTTTCGGCGAACTCGATCAGCACCGGCGCCATCAGAAACAGGCTTGATGCCAGGAAGAACACCGAAAAAGCGCCGAAGAAACGCAGCGGCTGCGTCTCCTTCATCAGCATGGCGAACATCCACAGGATCTTCGCGCCGTCGCGAAAGGTCGACAGCTTCGACGAGGAGCCTTCCGGCCGGCGGCCATAGTCGAGTCCGATCTCGCTGACCGGCAATTTGAGCTGCGAGGCGTGCACCGACATTTCGGTCTCGATCTCGAAACCGCCGGAAACGGCGGGAAAACTCTTGACGAAGCGCCTGGTGAAGGCGCGGTAACCCGAGAAGATATCGGTAAAGTCCGAGCCGAACAAACGTTTGTAGAGGCTGTTGAAGATGCGGTTGCCGAAGGCGTGGCCTGTCCTGCCGGCGTCGTTGACGACGCCGCGCCTGGTGCCCACCACCATGTCGGAGCGCTCGGTCAGCAGCGTGTTGATCAGTTGTGGCGCGTCCTCCGGCGCATAGGTGCCGTCGCCGTCGGCCATCAGGTAGATGTCGGCCTCGATGTCGGCGAACATGCGGCGCACGACATTGCCTTTGCCCTGGCGCGGCTCGCGCACCACGATGGCGCCGGCGGCGCGGGCTCGGAGCGCCGTCAGGTCGCGCGAATTGTTGTCGTAGACATAGATCGCGGCGGCAGGCAGCGTTTCGCGAAAGCGCCGCACCACTTCGCCGATCGTCAGCTCTTCATTGTAGCAAGGCAGGAGCACGGCGATGCTCGGCTCATGGCGCACTTCTTGTGGCATTTTCGTCTCCGGATGCCCTGTGAGGCCCCTGACCACTCAAGCGCCGGCCTCGCTCGGGCGGCTTTACTATTTATTGAAGCTGTTAAGGCTAGGTTTAAACCGCACCGTATTCCTTCCAAAGGTCCTGATATGAGCACAGCCGACGATGGCGCCTCCATTTGGAGGTCCGATATCGCGCTGGCGCTGCTTGCCACGCTGCTGGCGCTTGCCGTCAATGCCTTTGCCGGCTTCCCGGCACTGACCAATGCCGGCGGCGACAACGACAATCTGCTGCGCCTCGTCGAAGTTCGCGACATGCTGGCCGGCCAAAGCTGGTTCGATCTCCACCAGTACAGGATGGGCCTGGAAGGCGGTTTCGTCATGCATTGGTCGCGGCTGGTCGATGCGCCGATCGCCGCCATCATCATCGCCGTATCGGCCCTGACCGGCAGCGCGGCCTTTGCCGAGAATGTTGCGCAAGTGCTGTGGCCGGCGCTGCTCTTCTGCCTGACCGTATTTTTCACGGCTCGCGCCGCGCGCAGCTTTGCCGGTGACAGCGCCGTGCTGCCCGCTGTCGTGATCGGCGCTGCCGCACTGTATTTCCTCGGCATTTTTTCGCCTGGCGCGCTCGATCACCACAATGTCCAGCTGATGCTGAGCATGGCCAGCCTGAGCCTGTTGCTTGAAGCGCCAAGGCGCAGGCCGGCGGCATTGCTCTCCGGCCTGTGCGCCGGATTGATGCTGGCCGTCGGCATGGAAACCGCGCCTTATGTCGCCACCATCGGCGCCTCAGTCGCCACGCTGTTTGCCCTCGACGCCGATGGCGAGAGGTCGATTGCCAGGGATTTCGGCCTCGGCTTTGCCGGCGTCTCCGCCCTCGTCTTTGTCGTCACCATTCCGTGGTCCGCCTGGGGTCAGGCGCAATGCGACGCCTTCTCGGCCGTGCAGTTCGTCGTCGCGGCGATTGCCGGAACCGGCCTTGCGGCGATAGCGTCGATCGAGCCCGCCGGCCGCACGCGCCAACGGCGGTTCGCCTCGCTTGGCCTGCTTGCCCTGATATTGGCCGCTCTCGTCGTCCTTTTGTTCCCACAATGCCTGGCAGCGCCCTACGCCAACCTCGATCCGCGCCTCAAGGAGCTATGGCTTGATCACATCGACGAGGCGCAATCGCTGTTCAAGCTGGTCGCTGAAGATCCGGCCGGGGTGGTGGCGCGCTATGCCACGCCGCTCATCGCGCTCGTGCTGATGGCGCTTCGCCTTGGCCGTGGCGGCTGGCGGCGGCAGGACAGCCTTGTCGGCGCGCTGCTTGTCGTGGCCTTCATCGTCAGTGCTTGGCAGGTGCGCGGTTCGACATTCTCGATCGCCTTCGCCGTCATCCCGCTTGCCGCCTGGATTGCCAAATGGCGTCAACGGGCAGAGGTCAGCCCGTCGCGCGGCGTGGCGCTGCGCATGGCCGCCGTCTGGCTGGTTTCAGTGAATGCCGTCTGGACTGGGGCTGCCGCGGCAACCTCGGTCGCCTTCGAGGACAGCAATACCGCCGCCGATAATGGCGACGGCGCCGATGTCGCTTGCCAGCGCATGGCCTCCTTTGCGGCACTCGGCCGCCTGCCCGGCACCACCGTGCTGGCAATTTCCAATCTCGGATCGCCTATCCTGGCCTATTCCGGACATCGCGTCTTCGCCGGGCCTTATCATCGCAATGTCGCCGGCAACCTGCTGGCGCTCGATGCCTTCCTTGGGTCCGATGCCGATGCCCGGACGGTCGTGGCGGATCATCACGTCGGCCTCGTCGCGCTGTGCCCCGGCAGCGCCGAAAGCAAGCTCCTCGCAGCCAAGGCGCCGGCAGGCTTTCTTGCCGGGCTGATGCGCGGCAGCGTGCCGGAATGGCTTGAGCCGGTTGCCGGGACCAGCGGAGCCGCAGTCGAATTGTACCGCGTCCGGCTGGGCAGCTGATCGATCGGCGGCCCGTGCGGCCTTTTGTCGGACATAAGTCCTGACAATCCACTCTTTCGCCCTTGCCCGCCCGACACGGCTGGATAGGATGCGCGCCGGCCGACCGAGATCATTGGACCGGGAGAGAATTTCATGATGCCATCGGCACGCTTTGCCGACCTCGAAGGCGCTTCGGTGCTGATCACCGGCGGCGGCTCCGGCATTGGTGCTGCCTTGACCGAAGGTTTTGTCCGCCAGGGGGCAAACGTCGCCTTCATCGATATTGCCGACCGTGCGAGCCTGGCGCTGGCCGATCGGTTAGAGAAGGAGCTGGGCCGGCGGCCGCTCTATCTCAAGACCGACATACGCGACATCGAGGCGTTGCGGCTATCGGCGGGCAAAGCTGCAGAGGCGCATGGCGACGTGACGGTGCTGGTCAACAATGCCGCGCAGGATGACCGTCATGCCGTCGAAGACGTCACGGTGGAGTTCTGGGACAACAACCATGCCATCAACCTGCGCCCGCATTTCTTCAGCGCACAGGCGGTGGCGCCGGGCATGAAGCGGGCCGGCGGCGGCTCGATCATCAATTTCACCTCGACCTCGTTTCTCATCAACCATCCCGACATGCCGGCCTATACCGCCGCCAAGGCCGGCATCGTCGGCCTCACCAAGGGTCTTGCCGGCAAGCTCGGCGTCGACGGCATTCGCGTCAACGCGATCGCGCCCGGCTGGGTGATCACCGAGCGGCAGAGAAAGCTCTGGGTCACCGAAGAAGCGCTCGCCGCTCATGTCGCCAAACAGTGCATCAAAGAGGTGATGCAGCCGGAAGACATTATCGGCACTGTGCTGTTCCTTGCGTCGGACGCCTCACGCATGCTGACCGCGCAGATGCTGATCGTCGATGGGGGGTTCCTGTGATCTCATCGAGCAAAGCAGCTTCCGTCGCGGCCGTCGACTGGGGCACCACCCGCATGAGGGTATGGCTGCTCGACGGCACTGGCAAGGTTCTCGCCGAGCGGCGCGGCGATGACGGGCTGATCACCGCCCAGGCTAAAGGATTTTCGTCCATTCTCGAAGGGCATCTGGCCGCCATGGGTGCTCCCGAGGCGCTGCCGGTCATCATTTGCGGCATGGCCGGTTCGCGCCAGGGCTGGCTGGAGGCACCCTATGTCAGCGTGCCGGCGCCGATAGGCGCTATCCTCGCCGGCGCTGCCCACATCCCCGGCCAGCGCCGTGATATCCGCATCGTGCCTGGCCTTGCCCAACGCCTCGCCGATGCACCTGACGTCATGCGCGGCGAGGAAACCCAGCTTGCCGGCGCCGGTTTACCGGCAAAGGGACGCCACCTCGTCTGCATGCCCGGCACCCATTCGAAATGGGTGCTGGTCGAGGACGGCTCTGTTGCCGGTTTCGGCACCTGGCCGACCGGCGAGCTGTTTTCGGTGCTGGCCGCGCACTCGATCCTACGCCATTCGCTGGGCGAGCCGCCGAAGCCGGTTGCCGCCGAAAATCCATTTTTCCGGGAGTGGTGCCTGAAGGCGTTGGCCGAAGGCGGTGACATCGGTTCAAGACTGTTCTCGATCCGCGCCGCCAGCCTGCTGCAGGATCTGAAGCCCGAGGATGCCGCCGCCTGCCTGTCCGGCCTGCTGATCGGCGGCGAGATCGCTTCGGCAAGTCGCCGTTATGGGGCGAGTGCCGTGCCCGTCGTGCTGATCGCGTCGGGCGCACTCGGCAAGCTCTATGCCGACGCCCTCGGCCTTGCCGGGCTCGCGGTCAGGGTGGTCGACGCCGACGAGGCGGTGCGTGCCGGTCTTGCTGAAGCCGCGCGCGAAAATGGCATGATCGCTGGAAATGGAGTTGCCGCATGACCGAAACCGCACCTTTTCCAAAGCTCGAGCGGGGTCTGGTCGCCATCCTGCGTGGCCTCAAGCCAAGCGAGGCGGTGGCGATCGGCCAGGCGATCTTCGGCGCCGGTATCGAAGCGATCGAGGTGCCGCTCAACTCGCCCGATCCTTACGCCTCCATCGCCAGCATTGTCGGAGCGCTTCCTCCAACAGCCTTGGTCGGTGCCGGCACGGTGCTCAGCGCCGCCGATGTCGACGGCCTGCACAAGGCCGGCGGGCGGCTGCTGGTCAGCCCCAATATCGATGCCGAGGTCATGGGCCGGGCCATGCACTACGGCATGGTGACGATGCCTGGCGTGTTCACGCCGACCGAGGCATTCCAGGCAATCCGGCTCGGTGCCTCGGCATTGAAATTCTTCCCGGCGAGCGTGCTTGGCGCGGCAGGCATTTCGGCGATGCGCGCGGTGCTGCCGGCCAGTGTGCTGGTCGGCGCGGTCGGCGGCGTTTCAGATAAGGATTTTGCCGGCTACAAGGCAGCCGGCGTCAGCGTCTTCGGTCTTGGCTCCAGCCTCTTCAAGCCGGGCATGAGCGTCGACGAAGTGGCAGCGCGAGCGAAAGCCGCAGTTCAGGCCTGGGACGCGGCGTTTGGAGCGGCATGATGAGCGAGACCATTGTTTCGGTTTTTTCCGACCATGTCTGCCAACTCGGCGAGGGACCAAGCTATGACCCTGCCACCGACACGCTCTACTGGTTCGACATCGTCAACGGCCAGCTCCTCGAACAGCGCCTGTCGGGCGGTGCTGTCAAAATCCACGAGCTCGGTCAGATGGCCAGCGCCATCTGCATCATCGACGACCAACGCCAGCTGATCGCCACCGAGACCGGTCTGCATGTCCGCGACGTCGCGACCGGCAAGCTGACGCTGCACACGCCGATCGAGGCCGACAATGCGGTCACCCGCTCGAACGATTCACGCGTTCACCCTTGCGGCGCGCTGTGGGTCGGCACCATGGGCAAGGGCGAGGAGAAGGGTGCCGGTTCGATCTACTGGTTCTTCAAGGGCGAGCTGCGCCGGCTTTATGCCGACATTACTGTGCCCAACTCGATCTGCTTTTCCGAGGATGGGACCATTGCCTATTACACCGACACCAGCACCGGCCTGTTGATGCGCGTCGGCTGCGATCCGGCGACCGGACTGCCGGTTGGCGAACCGAAGGTCTTCGTCGATCACCGTTCGGCCAAGGGCTATATCGATGGTTCGGTGCTCGACCGCGACGGCATATTGTGGAACGCCTGCTGGGGCGGCAGCGTCGTCGAAGCGTATGGACCCGACGGCAAGCTTATCCGTTCGGTGGCGATGCCGGCGACGCAGCCGTCCTGTCCAGCTTTCGTCGGCAGGAACGCCGACCGGCTGGCGGTCACCTCCGCCTGGTCAGGCAAGAGCGAGAAGCAGCGCCTGCTCGACCCGCAAGCCGGCATGACATTCATGCTCGACATTCCAGTCAATGGTCGCTTCGAGCCACGCGTGCTGATTGGCTAGACCCATATCTAGCACTGTCGTGCAGGCGTCCAGCTGACGTCGGTTCCGCGAAAGCCGAATGCGCTCGCCGTGCGATGCTTGAACGCTTCATCGTTTCGCGGGAACGCTGAACCGCTCTATCTCTTTGTTTTGACGCAATTCCGGACGGAAAGCCGTTTCACACTTTTCCTGGAATTGCTTTAGGCAATCGTGCTGCCGGGAAATCGTTTCGATCATGTCAAGCCGCGAGCCGAAGCTGATCCTTGTCTACGAGCCGGAAAAGGCTTGCTTCGATCGGCTGGTCGCCGATAACCACGTGCCGGAGCGTGCCGCCGAAATCGCCTCCTATCTGGCGCAATCGACCGACTTCGCTGCTGAATTCGACGCACTTGCCGCCGCTTGCCAGAAGCGCGGCTTGTCATTTGCCCCGCTGGCGCTCGACGACGCCGCAAGCCTTCTCGGCGGCGAGGACCCGAAGACCACGCTTGTCTGGACGCTGACCGACGGCGTCGCCTATTTCCGCGGCGGCGCGGCACCGGCTCTGGCACGGCTGAATGGCCTCAAGGCGATCGGCGCCGACGATGCGCTGTTCGCGCTCTGTCAGGACAAGTTCCGGTCCGGCGCCGTGCTCGGCGCGCTTGGCCTGCCGGTGCCGCAGGCGGGCCTTGCCCGCGACGGCGCCTGGCTGGTCGCGCCACCGGCCTCGCCCGCCGGCTGGTTCGTCAAGCCGAACCGGCTCGGCGCCAAAATCGGCATCTGGCCGGATTCGCGCTGCCACGATCTCGGCCATGCGCTGGAGCTTAGCCGGCGCGTCTTCGCCGCCTATCGCGACGATGTCATCGTCCAGCCCTATGTCGCCGGCCGCAACGCGCGCGCCAGTTTTCTCGGATTGCGGCCGGATACCGGCGTCGAGGCGCTGGGCATCGCCTTTGTCGATTCGGGCGGCGATTTCCAGACCATGCAGGACAGCCTGGCGCTTTACGGCGATACCGGCGCAGCGGCGAAAGCTGCGGGAAAATATACCGAGCCGGTGCTGCTGCCGGTCGCCGGCAGCCAGCCTGAAGCCGATGCAAGAATCCGTCTCATTGCCGAACGCCTGATGGTCGGGCTTGGCCTGCGGGATGTGTTTTCCATCGATTTCCGGGTCGAAGCCGACGACAGCGTCCACCTCATAGAGTTCGAGGTCTGCCCCGGCCTGCCCTGCTTCGATTTCCGCGATTACTGTCGCCAGCAATGGGGCTTGAGCCTCGCCGACGCGATGGCGGAGGCAGCGGCGAACCGGCTTCTCGCCTAAATCCCCTCGACCAGCACGATTTCGCCCTTGGCCACCTTCTGGCGGATCGCGACGGCGCGCTGGTATTCGGGCGAGTGGTAGCAGTCATGCGCCGCCTCAAGCGACGGAAACTCGATGATCACGTTGCGGTCGCGGCCCGGCCCCTCGGCCTTCTCATGCGCGCCGCCACGCGCCAGGAACTTGGCGCCGAAGCGGTCGAAGGCCGGTTTGGCGGCTGCGACATAGTCCTTGTAGCCTTCCGCATCGCGCACGTCGACGCGAGCGATCCAGTATCCCTTGGGCATGGTATTTCTCCTGGTTTTTGGCCGTGCGCGGACCGATGTTGAAAGTCGCTCCGGTGAGATGGCTGGGGTTGTTTTCGAGTGCCGGAGCGGAGCGTACTTAAAGTACGTGAGCACCGGAAGCGGAGAAAACGCCGTCAGACGGCTGCAGGAGCAAGTTTCGGAATCGGTCCTCAGGCCGAGCGCATTTCATCGAGGATCGCTTCCGCCGCCGCCCGCCTGTCGGCCGCTCCGACGATCGGCCGGCCGATGACGAGATGGCTGGAGCCGTTGCGGATCGCCTGCGCCGGCGTCACCACCCGTTTCTGGTCGCCATGGTCGCTGCCCTTCGGCCGGATTCCCGGCGTCACCACGGCCAGGTCGGGGCCGACGATGCGGCGCACCGCCTCGGCTTCTTCGGCCGAGCAGACGATGCCGCCCATGCCGGCATGCAGCGCCTGCTCGGAGCGCCTCAGCACCAGTGTATGCGGATCATACTCATAGCCGGCGTCGATCACGTCCTGCTCGTCCATCGAGGTCAGCACGGTGACCCCGAGTAGGCAAAGGTCGCTGCCCCTGGCAGCCTCGACCGCCGCCTTCATCGTCTTCGGATAGGCATGGATCGTCAGCATGCTCATGCCCATCCTGGCGATGTTTTCGACCCCCTTGGCCACGGTGTTGTCGATGTCGAGCAGCTTCATGTCGAGAAAGATCCTGGTGCCCCCGCTGGCCAGCTCGCGGGCGAAGTCGAGCCCGCCGGCAAACGCGAGCTGGTAACCGATCTTGTAGAAGGAGACGATCCCGTCGAGCTCGCGCACCGCTTTCTCGGCTTCCTTCAGCGTCGGCAGGTCGAGGCCGACGATCAGCCTTTCCTGCATCGTGTCGGCATGCGCGGCGTCCGGGATCATGCCTCGATCCGCGTCGACAGCATGCGCGAGGTTTCGATCAGCGTTCGGCATAGGTGCTCCATCGATTGGCGTAGTCTCTCGTCCCTGAACTTGCCCTCGTCGTCGAAGGCGTAGCCGCCCTCCGGCACCGAGCATTCCGGTGTCACCACCTCCATCCGGCAGCGTACCAGAACGGCGCGCAGATGGTTGATGCAGCGTATCCCGCCGAAGGGTCCGTTGGAAGACGAGCAGAGGCCGGCGACCTTGCCGGCAAGTGGCCTGAAAGTCCGGCCGCCATCCTTGCGCAGCTGGCTCACCCAGTCGATGCTGTTCTTGAGCAACGGTGGAATGGAGCCGTTATATTCGGGCGTCGCGACCAGCAGCCCGTCATGGGCGGCGATCATCCGGCCGAGCTTGAAAGCATTGTCGGGAATGCCTTCTTCCTTTTCCAAATCCTGGTCGAGGATCGGCAACGGATAGTCGGCGAGCGAGATGCGGGTCACCTCGGCGCCCTGCATGGCAAGTTCCTTCTGTGCCACGTCGGCGGTCCTGCCGCTATAGGCGCCGCTGCGCACCGAACCGGCGACGACGAGAATTTTCGGGATCACAGCCATGGGTCTGCCTTGTCACCGATGGGTATAAGACAAGTGCCATTCAAACCCAACGCTTCAATTCATGCGGCCCCGCGTCGGTAGATCCAAAGCTGCGTCGGCGGAATGTTGCGGATGACGAAATGGAAATGCTCGACCGTATAGTCGCCGCGGCCCGGCGGGATCGGCGACAGCGGCCCGTAAGTCAGCTGCACGATCGGCCGGCCCGCCGGGATACGGTCGAGCAGGCTCTCGACATAGGCGATGCGCTGGGCGACAGGGAAATTGAGCAGCGGCACCCCCGATATCACGGAATCGAAGATCAGGTCGCGCTTGTCGCCAAGCGTCGCGTCGAGATTGAAGGCGTCGCCCTCGATGACGTTGACGCCTGGATAAAGCTGGCGCAGATGGCGCACGAAATCAGTGGAATATTCGACCGCGTAGAGATTCTCAGGCTTTATGCCCTGGGCGAGGATGGCGCGGGTGATGACGCCTGTACCGGGTCCGACCTCGAGCACCGGCAGGCCGGATGTCGGATCGACGATCGAGGCCATCTTGCCAGCGGTGATGGAACTGGTCGGGACGATCGAACCGACCGCCTTCGGCTTGTCGATCCAGCCCTTGAAGAACTTCAGCTCGTCGTCGAACTTTTCCGCCAGCGTCTTTCGCAGTCCGGGACTACGCGTCATCGAAAGTCCTCCTCAACGCTCCCTCGCATGCTACTTAGCAGTTACGAGGTGCAAGACAAGGCGAATCCCCGGATAAGGTGTTGATGACGCTCGGGAAGCGTTTTCCAGGGATCAGCTTCAGTGCTCGCCGAACGTTTCGAAAAAGTCTTTCATGCGGGCGAAAAATCCGCTCGACTGAGGCGAATTGTCCTTTGAGGAAAGCTGCTCGAATTCCTCCAGCAATTCGCGCTGACGGCGCGAAAGGTTCTGCGGCGTCTCAACCACGGTCTGGATGTAGAGATCACCGATATTGGGCTGGCGAAGCACAGGCATGCCCTTGCCCTTGAGACGGAACTGGCGACCGTTCTGGGTGCCTTCCGGCACCTTCACCTTCGTCTGGGTACCGTCCAGTGTCGTCACCTCGAACGAGCCGCCAAGCGCTGCCGTCGTCATCGAGATCGGCACCTTGCAATAAAGATCGGCCCCGTCGCGCTGGAAGAATTCGTGCGGCTTGACCGCGAGGAAGATGTAGAGATCGCCCGACGGGCCGCCGCGCAGGCCGGCCTCGCCCTCATTGGCCAGCCGGATGCGGGTGCCATCCTCTATGCCGGCAGGGATGTTTACCGACAGCGAGCGCTCCTCGGTGACACGGCCCTGGCCGGCGCATTTCGGGCACGGATCCTTGATGGTCTGGCCGCGCCCCTGGCATTGCGGGCAGGTGCGCTCGATCGAGAAGAAGCCTTGCGTGGCGCGCACCTTGCCGTGGCCGTTGCACATCGAGCAGGTGACGGGCTGGGTGCCAGGCTTGGCGCCGCTGCCCGAGCATTCCGAGCAGGAAATCGAAGCTGGCACCCGAATCTGCGCGGTCTTGCCGGAAAATGCCTCTTCCAGCGTAATTTCCATATTGTAGCGCAGGTCGGCGCCGCGCTCGCGGCCGCCGGACGAGCGGCGCTGGCGCCCGCCCATCATGTCGCCGAAAATGTCTTCGAAAATGTCGGCGAAGCCGCCGGCGCCAAAGCCTTGCGCCCCGCCATTCATACCGCCGTGCTCGAAGGCGGCGTGGCCGAAGCGATCATAGGCGGCGCGCTTCTGCGGGTCCTTCAGTGTCTCGTAGGCTTCGTTGATTTCCTTGAACTTGTGCTCGCAGGCATGGTCGCCTGGGTTGCGGTCGGGATGGAACTGCATGGCGAGCTTGCGAAAAGCGCTCTTGAGCTCCTTCTCGTCGGCGCCCTTTTGCACGCCTAGCGTTTCGTAAAAATCAGCTTTCATGTTTTCCCGCAGTCCGGATAGTCAACGTCTTGAAGCATCGTTGCGTCGTTTGCCGGCACGCTGTTCCGATTTAGGTGTGATGGAGGCGCGATGCCAGTGTCTACGAGGCTTTGTCCGCATTTTTTCGGGCAGCGCAGCGTTTTTCCGGCAAAGGGTTGCAAAAAAGCCCGGCTGTGCGCCGGGCTTTTTCCCTTACCTGTACCGTCAGGCGGTTCAGGCCGACTTCTTCTTCTCGTCGTCTTCGTCGATTTCCTCGAAGTCGGCATCGACGACGTCACTGTCCTTGGCGGCATCAGCCTTGGCGTCGGCCTCGGCGGCTTCCTTCTGCGAAGCCTCGTACATGGCCTGGCCGAGCTTCATCGAGACTTCGGCGAGCGTCTGCGTCTTGGCCTCGATCTCGGTCACATCGTCGCCTTCGGCAGCGGTCTTCAGCGCCGCGATCGCATCGGCAATCGCCGTGCGGTCGGCCTCGGAAACCTTCTCGCCGTATTCCTTCAGAGACTTCTCGGAGGAATGCACCAGCGCCTCGGCCTGGTTGCGGGCCTCGACCAGCGCGCGCCGCTTCTTGTCGGCTTCGGCATTGGCCTCGGCGTCCTTGACCATCTTCTCGATGTCGGCGTCCGAAAGGCCGCCGGACGCCTGGATGCGGATCTGGTGCTCCTTGCCGGTGCCCTTGTCCTTGGCCGAGACGTTGACGATGCCGTTGGCGTCGATGTCGAAGGTGACCTCGATCTGCGGCACGCCGCGCGGCGCAGGCGGGATGCCGACCAGATCGAACTGGCCGAGCGCCTTGTTGTCGGCGGCCATTTCACGCTCGCCCTGGAAGACGCGGATGGTCACCGCCGACTGCGAATCCTCGGCCGTGGAGAACACCTGGCTCTTCTTTGTCGGAATCGTCGTGTTGCGTTCGATCAGCCGCGTGAATACGCCGCCCAGCGTCTCGATGCCCAGCGACAACGGCGTCACGTCGAGCAGCAGCACGTCCTTGACGTCGCCCTGCAGCACGCCGGCCTGGATAGCGGCGCCTAACGCGACGACCTCATCCGGGTTGACGCCCTTGTGCGGCTCCTTGCCGAAGAACTGCTTCACGATCTCCTGGATCTTGGGCATACGGGTCATGCCGCCGACCAGGACGACTTCGTCGATTTCGCCGGCCTTCAGGCCGGCATCCTTGAGCGCCGCCTTGCAAGGATCGATCGTGCGCTGGACGAGATCCTCGACCAGGCTCTCGAACTTCGCCCGCGTCAGCTTCAGCGTCAGGTGCTTGGGGCCGGTGGCATCGGCGGTGATGAAGGGCAGGTTGATTTCGGTCTGCGTGGTGGACGACAGCTCGATCTTGGCCTTTTCAGCCGCTTCCTTGAGGCGCTGAAGGGCGAGCTTGTCGTTCCGCAGGTCGATGCCCTGTTCCTTCTTGAACTCGGCCGCCAGATATTCGACCAGACGCATGTCGAAATCCTCGCCGCCGAGGAAGGTGTCGCCATTGGTCGACTTCACCTCGAACACGCCGTCGCCGATTTCGAGCACCGAAATATCGAACGTGCCGCCGCCAAGGTCATAGACGGCAATCGTCTTGCCTTCCTTCTTGTCCAGTCCATAGGCAAGCGCGGCCGCCGTCGGCTCGTTGATGATGCGCAGCACTTCGAGGCCGGCGATCTTGCCGGCATCCTTGGTCGCCTGGCGCTGGGCGTCGTTGAAATAGGCCGGAACGGTGATGACTGCCTTCTCGACCTTCTCGCCGAGATAGGCCTCCGCCGTTTCCTTCATCTTCTGCAGGATCATCGCCGAGATCTGGCTAGGCGACTGCTTCTTGCCGCCGGCCTCGACCCAGGCGTCGCCATTGTCGCCCTTGACGATCTTGTAGGGGACAAGCTTCTTGTCCTTCTCCGTCACCGGATCGTCGTAGCGGCGGCCGATCAGGCGCTTGACCGCGAAAATGGTGTTCTCAGGATTGGTAACCGCCTGGCGCTTGGCCGGCTGGCCGACGAGGCGCTCGCCGTCGCTGTTGATGGCGACGATGGAAGGGGTCGTGCGGGCGCCTTCCGCATTCTCGATCACCTTGGATTCCTTGCCGTCCATGATGGCGACACAGGAGTTGGTTGTTCCCAGATCGATACCGATTACTTTTGCCATTTCTCTAATCTCTCCGCTAAGCAGGCTCTCAGGACCCGTACAGGCGTTCCGACGAAAGCCCCTGTTCACAAGAAATTCCGCTCCGGCAACCGGCATTCGGCGCTGGACGGCTTGGCGCGTATATAAGAACAGGCTGCGTGGCGCGCAAGCATTCTGCGCAAGGCGTTCACCATTCATCGCGGTTGATCGGATTCGGGACCGGCAGGCCCGTATTTTCGGCGGTGATCCAGCCGGCCCGGCCCCCGGCCCATGAACCTTTCCGCCTCGCCCCGCGACTGATGCTCAGGTGCCGCGTGGTGCGGCCCCGGAAAGGAAAGCCCCATGACCACAGATCCAGAGGCTCCATGGTCTCCGGGAACAGCAGGAACTCAGCGCGACCATCGCCTTCGGGACCGGGTCGATGCGCTGGGCTTTTCGCCGGTTCCGTTGACCCTGCGCGGACCCAGGCGTATCGTGACGTTGAGGAAAGCAGACAATTCGATCAGGGATGAACGTGCCGGAACGCCGCGCCTTGCCCTGATTTGCGCGCCGGGACCGGATGTTTCTCCCATGACCTGTGGGGGGAGATCCATGTCTTGCGACCACGGCGCGTTCGTGCGCTCTCGTGCCGGCCGTTTGCGCCGCGCCATCGAGGCTGCCAGCGGATTGTCGATCTTGGCGCTCGCCGCTGGGCTCTGGCTCGGTGGCTCGGCCCAGGCTCAGGAAACCCGGATCATCTATCCCGGCTCGATGGCAATGACCGGATTTTCCGGCACCATCATCCCCAATTTCGAGGAAGGCCTGCCGCCAGGCGTCGATCCCGTCGACGAAACCTTCATCGACACGGCGCGCGCGACCTTGCGCATCTTCGACGTCTCAAGGCTGGGCGGGCCGGCGTCTGGCCAATTGGTCTTCACCCCGCCACCGTTCGAGGTCACAGCCGGGCAAATCGGCCAGGTGTTCGGCATCACCTACGACGACGGCGTGCGCGACGGCGTCCCATCGGCCATTCCAAACCTCTATGCCGGCGCCACGTCGCTGCACGGCATCCGCATAGTCACGCCAGACGGCGACGCCGACGGCCGGCCGGAGCGGCAGCGCCGCGGCACGGCTGACGCTGTCTTCATGGACGGCCAGTTCGGCACCGAAAACGGCGGCGGCCCCGGAACGATCTGGAAGATCGACGGCATCACCGGCGCCGTCTCGAAATTCGCCGATATCGACGCCAATAGCGGTCCCGGCATCGGCGACGTCACTTTCGACAATATCCACCGCCAGTTCTTCGCCAGCGATCTCGACACCGGCCTCATCCACCGCATCGACGCCAATGGCGCGCTGCTCGACACGTTCGACCACGGCATAGCCGGTCGCCCGGCGCACGGGCTTGCCGCCGTTGCCGACGACGGCTCGGTGATTGACATCCAGGGTGCTGCCTTCGACAGCGAGGACCCCGACAGCTGGGGCTACACGCAGGACGAGCGCCGCGTCTGGTCGGTCGCCTATCGTGGCGGCCGGCTCTATTATTCGGTCGGTGATAAGGCGGAGATCTGGTCGGTAGGCGTTGCCGGCGACGGCAGTTTCGCCGGCGACCCGCGCTGGGAACTGACGGTCAAGGCCGACAAGGATTACGCGGTCACCGACATCGCCTTCGACAACGAAGGCTTCATGTACCTGGCCCAGCGCGGCCCGGTGGAGAACCGCTACGACTACAGCCAGTTCGCCGATTCCGGCAAGGGTGAGGTCATCCGCTACTGGCGCGAAAATCCGGACGATCCGGCGACGGAATCGGCCTGGGTGGAAGTGCCGCAGGAATATGCGGTCGGCTTCCCGCAAGACAACCGACAGTCGGCCGGCGGCCTCGACCTGCAATATGGCTACGATGCCGAAGGCAATCTCGATACCGGCGTCTGCACCGACACGCTGGTCGATACCGGCGACAAGTTGCGCGACAATCCGGAGCTTGCCGAACAACTCGCAGCCGGCGGGCCGCTCGCCGTGCACGGCGTGCAAATCAGGCCGACGTCACTGGCCAAGCCGGCCGACATGCCGCCTTTCGGCTCGTGGTTCGTCGACTTCGACAATTATTTCGAAGACCCGGAAGTCGAAGGCCATGTCGGCGACGTCGAGGTCTGGCGCCCCTGCGAAGGCCGTGCCGGCTATTACGAGCAGGTGCCGGGCGGCTATCTGCCACCGTTCTATCCGCCGGACTTTCCGCCCCCCGGCAATCTGCCTCCTTGCCTCGATGTCGAGGATGTCAGGTATTTCTGCACGCCCTCCGGCCTCGAGGCCGAACTCTATCTCCATGACCATGCCGGCTTTGGCGGCGATTCGATCAAGGCTCTGTCCAGGACGCCTGGCGTTGGGGTGACTTCACCTCTGTCGCATGCGCCCGGCGCGCCATACACGATCGGCATCACCGGCCATTACCCTGGCGATACGGTCGATGTCGGGCTCTGCTTCTACAGGCAGTCCGATAGCGACAAGGGTGGCTACTACCCTTGCTGCAAGATGACCTTGCCGCTCAGAACCCCAGCCGTCAGCTGCGAACCGTGAGGAGGGGAAGATGAGCAATCTCGCATTTTTCCCGCCTGCGACAAGCAGCCAATCAACCGGCAAACAATCATTCGTCATCGAGACCATCGTGAAACCCCTGTCACTCGCCAGGCGCGGTGTGCGCTGGCTGATGGCGGCCGGTATCGCGGTCGCCATGCTGAGTCCGCTGCAAGGCTTCGCTGAAGACCTTGCTCCGGCCAAGACCAAGCCTGCCGATGCGGGCATCTACACTGCCGTTCCAGATCCCAGGCTCGATTTCGACAATCCTCGCATCGTCAATCCGGAGCCGGGCCGGATTGTGCCCTTCTTCACCAAGAAAGGCACCCAGAGAGGCTGCGACTATGTCGTATACTCGCTGAGCTTTGGCTTGCGCGGCAATCCGCAGGGTTTTGCCAGCCCGGACCTCGCCGCCATGCTGAAAAAGGTCAGGCTCGATTTCAGGGACCAGCTCCCGCACGGCCTGCGCATCGTCGGCGTGCATGTGACTGGCGACGGCACCGATGCGTCCGGCGGACCGCTGCCCGGTGCTGCGATCAGCAGTTCGGCTGGCCCGGACGATACCGCGGCGGTGCCCGATTTCCGGATTTCCGCCAGCGATCTCGACGGCATCGGCGCTGCGAACGAGCGCGCCGTCACCTTCCAGATCACCGCCAGGATCGACCATGCGGCGTTTCCGTCGCCGACGATCGTTCACAACCAGGGCCTGGTCAAGGTGAGCCGCGAACGCGGCGCCGGCATCGAAATCCCGTCGCAGGACCCGGGCAAGCCGGACGACGGCAATTACCTCACGGGTGCAAAGACCTCGATCAAGATCGACGTCACCAGGTGCAACCCGCCGCCTCCACCTCCCGGCAAGGAATGCTTCAAGGTGGAGCGAGGCACGGTTGATTGCGTGCCCGGCGGCGGCGCCTTCATCTACCACATGCCGGTCGGCCCGGAGATGGCTGGCAAATGGGTGCAGCTTTCGACGACGACACCCGGCATCACCATCATTCCCGACACGCAATTGGTGCCGGCGGGCGGCGGTGTGCTCAATTGGAAGATCGTCGGCGCTTCACCCGGCGACGTCATCCACATCATCGTCACCGGTGTCGAAACCTATGCCGGCCCGAGGGAGGGGTGGGGCCTGTGCTGTACGCAGACTGTCGATATCGTCATCCCGCGTGATCAGCGCTGCCCACCGAAGGACAAGGAACCGGATCTGAAAGTCGAAAAGCGCGCCGACGTGCAACGTTGCACGGTGGGTGGCGGCTGCGACTTCACCATCAGGGTCACCAATGTCGGCGATGCACCCTACCACGGCAAGATCGTGCTCAACGAAGTCACCCTGCCGGCTGGCTCCACCCTCGATTCAGGGCCGAACCCGCCTTGGGTCTGCGCGCCTGGAACCACCCCGATGATTTGCACTCATCCGGTGACCACGCTCAATCCGGGTGCCTCTGTCGACCTCAAGCTCGGCTTCAAGCCGGCCGCAGGCTGGCGAGGCAGCGCCTTGCGCAACTGCGCCACTTACAATTACGGCGCCAGCGGCAAGCCGCTTTTCGGCAGCCAGCAAAACGATCGCGGCTGTGCTTCGATCCCGGTCTGCCGGCGTGGCGATCGTGACCGCAACTGCCGGCCGCCGGTGGAGAAGAAGGTCGACCTGATCCTGAAGAAGCGCGCCCGCACCGAATTCTGTTCGGCCGATGGCGTCTGCACCTTCGTGGTCGACATAATCAACAATGGCAGCGTCCCCTATAATGGGCCGCTGACGGTCGTCGATACCTATCCGGGCGGCGTGCCGGCATCCTCGACCTTCGGCCCGACGCCGCCATGGACATGCGGACCGAACGGCCCCGGCCAGTTCCGCTGCGACAATGCCGGCATCGTGCTGTTGCCTGGCGCCTCGACGCCGATCTTCGTCAGGGCGGTGATGCCGGCCAACTACCGGCCCGACAGTGTCGAGAACTGCGCCGAGGTGAAAGCTATTCCCGGTGAGAACGACATCACCAACAACAGGGCCTGCGCCAAGGAACGCATCCGTCATCCGAATGCCGGCCAGCCGGCCCTGCGCATCACCAAGGTTTGCAATGGTTCGCTGGCCGGTGCTGCGGTCGTTTCCTGCCGCATTACCGTCATCAGTCTCGGCACCACTGCCCCGACCGGTCCGGTACGGGTCAACGATGCCGCGACGCTGATAGCCGGCGGAGCGCCGGTCCAGATCCAGACCGTCACCCCAGACGGCGCGGAATGGGCTTGCGGACCGGTTCCGGCCAATGCGCTGTCGTGCCAGATTCCCGGCGCCGTCATCACGCCTGGAACCAGCCGCCATTTCGACGTGACGGTTGCCGCGAACGGCGAATTCGAGAACTGCGCACGCGGCTCCTACGGCCCGGCTCCGGGAGACGACATCGTCTATCCGATCGGCCAGGCCTGCGCCAAGGGCAGCGGCGCCTCGACCATCCGCGTCGAGAAGACCGGTGATGCCGAGTGCAAGCCCGGCCAGCCCTGCTCGTTCGAGATCACCATCACGAACGATGGCGCGAGCGCCTTCTCCGGTCCGGTTCGCCTCGGCGATGCGATCGGCGTCGAAGGCCTCGGCCGGCTGGAAGGCGTTGCGATCACCTCGATCGATCCGCCCTTCGGCTGCTCGCCGGAGCCGGCAATCTTGCCTCTGTCCTGCATCGCCCAACTGACGCTCGGCGCCGGGGAAAGCCACGTGCACACGGTGACCGTGATCATTCCGGACGATGGCCGTCTGGCCAATCTGCAGGGCACTGTCAACGGCCAGAACTGTGTCGGCGTGCTGTCCCCGAACACGCCGGTGCAAGGCGGTGGCGACGTGCTGTCCCGCGGTGCGGCCGACGTGCAGGGTGATCGCGGCAAGGCCTATGCCTGCCATCCCTTCACCATCAGGAATGAGGTGAAGAAGGAATGCTCGCAAGGCTTCGTCATGAACGACGCCGGCAACTGCGTCTGCCCGCCCGGCACGACCTTCCGCAATGGCCAATGCTCGTCCGGGGGCGGCACGGTCATCGTGCCGAAGCCAAAACCTTGCGTTCTGCTCAAAGGCCAGATCCGTACCGAAGACGGACGCTGCGTCTGTCCGCGCGGAACCGAGCTGGAGAACGGCGCTTGCGTGGGCAGCAAGCCGCAGCCCGAGCAGTGCACCATCCGTGGCCAGATCCACGACGCTGCCGGCGATTGCGTCTGCCCGCGGGGCACCGAAGTCAAAGGCAATGCCTGCCGGCCAATCCAGCCGAAACCCGAGCAGTGCACCATTCGGGGCCAGATCCATAACGCCGCAGGCGATTGCGTCTGCCCGCGGGGCACCGAAGTCAGGGGCAATGTCTGCCGGCCAATCCAGCCGAAACCCGAGCAGTGCACCATTCGGGGCCAGATCCATAACGCCGCTGGCGATTGCGTCTGCCCGCGGGGTACGGAAGTCAGGGGCAATGTCTGCCGGCCAATCCAGCCGAAGCCGGAGCAGTGCACCATCCGCGGCCAGATCCACGACGCCGGAGGCGATTGCGTCTGCCCGAAAGGCACGGAAGTGCAAGGCAATGCCTGCAGGCGCAAGAAGCCTGTTGTGGTGGAGTGCTCGATACCTGGTCAGATCCACAACAAGCGTGGCGTCTGCGTCTGCCCGCGTGGGACAGAGCTGCGCGACGGCGCCTGCCGCAAACCGCGGCTGGAGTGCGCACCGGGCGCGCGGCCGATTAATGGCCAGTGCCAGCCGATCCGTAAACCGAGCCTGCTGCTGAATCCAGATGTTCTTCAGCAGCTGCCAAGGCGCAAGCCGCAGCTCGAGCAATAGGATCGCGCGCGAACTTCAAAACGGTGATCATTCGATCAAGAAAACCCCGCCGGAGCGATCCGGCGGGTTTTTCTTTGGCTCGCAGATGAAAGAGCAGCGAAAACCTGAAGCCGTGGCATCAGCGGAAGGACAAACCGGCTTCCACTTTCCGGGCTCGACTCATGGTCTAGGCAGGCGATACAGAGGGGCCGTAAACCGGGGCGTTCGGGAAAAACCGCGTCATGAGCAAAAAAACCCTGATCGCGCCATCGGTGCTGGCTTCCGATTTCTCGAAGCTCGGCGACGAGGTCGAGGCGGTGGCGGCCGCCGGCGCCGACTGGATCCATCTCGACGTCATGGACGGGCATTTCGTCCCCAACATCACCTTCGGGCCGCCGGTGATCAAGGCGATCCGCAACCGCACCAAGGCCTTCTTCGACTGCCATCTGATGATCGCCCCCGCCGACCCCTATCTGGCCGCCTTCGCCGAGGCCGGGTGCGACGGCATCACGGTGCACGCCGAAGCCGGGCCGCATCTCGACCGCTCGCTGCAGACGATCAAAAATCTTGGCAAGAAGGCCGGTGTGTCGCTCAACCCGGCGACACCGGAGACGATGATCGAATACGTGCTCGACCGGCTCGATCTGATCCTGATCATGACGGTCAATCCGGGCTTCGGCGGTCAGGCCTTCATTCCGGCGATCGTAGACAAGGTGAAGCGGGTGAAGGCGCTGATCGGTGACAGGCCGATCCGGATCGAGATCGACGGCGGCATTTCGCCGGAAACTGCGCCCCTGGTCACCGCCGCCGGCGCCAGCGTGCTGGTCGCCGGTGCGGCCATTTTCAAGGGCGGCAGCGTCGCAGCCTATCGGGCAAACATCGAGGCAATCAGGGCAGCGGCGGACAAGGCGGCCGGCTGACCGCCGCCGTCCGGCCGGAGACAGCCGCTCGGGGGAACTTTTGAGCAACCATCTGTTCGATGCTTTCCGTGCCCGGATGCCCACGCCCGGACGCCTTTTGATGGAGGCAGATGACGGGAGCTCGATCAGCTATGGCGAAATGCTGGCGCGCTCCGCTCAACTGGCACATGTGCTGTCGCAGCTGGGCGTCGAAGCCGGCGACCGCGTCGCCGTTCAGGTCGAGAAGAGCCCGGAGGCCATTTTCCTTTATCTCGCTTGCCTGCGTGCCGGCGCGATCTTCCTGCCGCTCAACACCGCCTATACGCTGACCGAACTCGACTACTTCTTCAGGGATGCCGAACCACGACTGATCGTCTGCGACCCGGCGCGAGTGACCGAGATCGGCGTTTTGGCGCAGGCCTCGGGCGCTGCGGTCGCGACACTCGGCAGCAAGGGCGAGGGTTCGTTGACCGATCGCGCCTCCGAGACGGCCGTGGACTTCCACGACGTGGCGCGCGGACCGGACGACCTTGCTGCGATCCTCTACACATCCGGCACCACCGGCCGTTCGAAAGGCGCCATGCTCAGCCACGAAAACCTCGCCTCCAATGCGCGGGTGCTGGTCGACCTCTGGCGCTTCACTGCCGCAGACGTGCTGATTCACGCGCTGCCGGTTTTCCACACGCATGGCCTTTTCGTCGCCACCAATGTCGTCCTGATGGCCGGCGCCTCGATGCTGTTCGAAACCAAATTCGACCCGGCCCGCATCGTCTCGCTGCTGCCGCGGGCCACCGTGCTGATGGGCGTGCCGACCTTCTACGTCCGCCTGCTGCAGCAGGACGGTTTGAACCGGCAAGCGGCGAAAAACATCCGCCTGTTCATTTCCGGCTCGGCGCCGCTTTTGGCCGAGACGCACAGAGCCTGGCGAGAGCGCACCGGCCACGCCATCCTCGAGCGCTACGGCATGACCGAGACCAACATGAACACGTCGAATCCTTATGATGGCGAGCGGCGTGCCGGCACGGTCGGGTTTCCCCTGACCGGCGTTTCCCTGCGCATCACCGACCCCGAGAGCGGCGAAACACTTGCCAAGGGCGATGTCGGCATGATCGAGGTGAGGGGTCCCAATGTCTTTTGCGGCTACTGGCGCATGCCGGAAAAGACCAAAGCGGAGTTCCGTGACGACGGTTTCTTCATCACCGGCGATCTCGGACTGATCGATGCTGACGGCTATGTCCACATCGTCGGCCGCGGCAAGGACCTGATCATTTCCGGCGGCTACAATATCTATCCAAAGGAAGTCGAGAGCGAGATCGACGCACTGCCTGGCGTCGCCGAAAGCGCTGTCATCGGCGTTGCCCATCCGGATTTCGGCGAAGGCGTCACCGCTGTCGTGGTGAGGGCGCTGGGCTCGACCATCAGCGCCGCAGGGATCGTCGAGGCCATCGCCGGGCGCCTCGCTAGGTACAAGCATCCGAAACGGGTGATCTTCGTCGACGAACTGCCGCGCAACACGATGGGCAAGGTGCAGAAGAACCTGCTGCGCGAAGCCTACAAGGACCTCTATACGTCCAAAGCCGGCTAACCCTAACGAGCAGGGCTGCCTGCAAAAACCCTGGCACCATCGATCCAGACGCTTTTAATGTCCAGATCGTCCGACAGCGAAACGATGTTGGCCGCGGTACCGTTGGCGAAGCGCCCGAGCCGGTGCGATTGGCCGATCGCCTGCGCCGGATAGAGCGAGGCCATGCGCAAGGCTTCGTCGAGGTCGAGGCCGACGACGCGGTGCATGAAGCGCACCGCGGAAATCATGTCGAGATCCGCGCCCGCCAGCGTGCCGTCGGCAAGTGTCAGCCTGCCATCCTTGCGGTGGATGGTGCGGCCGTTCAGCGTGAACGAGGTCATGTCGGTGCCGATCGTCGCCATGGCATCGGTAACGAGCAGGATCTTGCCCGGGCCCTGCTTGGCGCGCAAGGCGATGGCCATGGTGGCCGGATCGACATGGATACCGTCGGCGATGATGCCGGCATAGAATGTGCCTGTATCGATTGCGGCGCCCGCCAGCCCCGGCTCGCGATTGCCGATCTGGCTCATCGCATTGAACAGATGGGTGATCACCGTTGCGCCGGCCTCGGCAAAGGCGCGAGCCGTGGCATAGCCGGTATCGGAATGGCCGATGCTGACGACAATGCCGGCCTTGCTAAGCGCCGACACCTGGCTGGGCTCGACGGATTCGGGCGCCACCGTCGTCAGCAGCACGGGCAGGTTTTTCCGTGCGGCGATCAGCATCGTCTGGTCGGAGTCTAGCATCGGCCGGATCAAAGCCGGGTCATGTGCGCCCTTGCGGGCGATCGACAGATGCGGCCCTTCGAGGTGCAGGCCCAGGAACCCCGGCACCTTCCTCCATGCCGCCTCGGCTCCGGCCGCAACCGCCGCGGCGGTGATCTCGGACGTGTCGGTGATCAGCGTCGGCAACAGCGCCGCCGTGCCGAAGGGTGCGTGCGCCCGGCAGATGGTCTCGATCGAGGCGACGTCCGGATGGTCGTTGAGCATGACGCCGCCGCCGCCATTGACCTGCAGATCGACGAATCCAGGCGCCAGCATGCCGCCGCCGGTCTCGATATGCGCAACATTGGATGGAATGGCACCGGCGGCAACAATGGCCTCGACGAGGCCGTCGCGCACGACAAGCGCCGCATTGTCGTGCCAGTCGTCGCCATCGAAAATCCGGGCGCCAGTCAGGGCAAAACGGTCGCTCATAGGGTTTCCGTTACCTTGCGCAGATTGGGCGGCGTGTCGGGGTCGAGGCCGCGATGGCGGGCAAAAGCCTCGACGAAACCATAGAACGACACGATCAGCGTCAGCGGGTCGGTCAGCGGATGACCGGTTGCGACATGCGGCAGGCGCTGAGCGCTCTTTGCCTTGTTCGACGTCACAAAGACGGCAGCGCCCTTGCCGGCCAGGCTGTCGGCGGCATCGGCCACCGATGGCTCGGACGCATCGCGAGCAGCCAGCGCCAGCACCGGGAAACCGGGACCGACCAGCGCCAGCGGGCCGTGCATGACCTCGGCGGCACTATAGGCTTCCGCATGCATGGCGCAGGTTTCCTTGAATTTCAGCGCCGCCTCGTTGGCGATCGCCGCCGACGGGCCGCGACCGAGAATGAACAGCGACTTTTGCGTCTCCAGCGCCCCGGCCAGCGCCATCCAGTCGCAGGCGATCGCCTTGCGAAAATGCTCCGGCAAGCGCGCGAGCGCCACCAGAAGTTTGTCGTCGCCGGTGCAATGCGCCATCAAGGCGAGTCCTGCGACGGCTGAATTGACGAAGGTCTTCGTCGCCGCGACGCTGCGCTCCGGTCCGGCCAGGATGTCGATCGCGTAGTCCGAAGCCCGCGCCAGCGGCGAATCGGCGGTGTTGGTGATGGCGACGGTCAGCGAACCGCCGGTCCTCGCCGCTTGCGCCATTGCAACGATGTCCGGGCTCTTGCCGGACTGCGAGATCGCCAGGCAGGCCGAGCCGCCCAGCTTCAGCTTGGCGCCATAGATCGAGGCGATCGACGGGCCGACCGATGCAACCGCCAGCCCGGCGGTCAACTCCACGGCATATTTCATGAAGGTCGCGGCATGGTCGGACGAGCCGCGCGCCACGGTGACGACGAAATTCGGATCGCGCTTTCGAATGCCGCGTCCAGCTTCCGTCAGCACCGCGGCCGAGCCATCGAGCAGACGGGCGGTGGCCTCCGGGATCTCCTCGATCTCGCGCCGCATATGGGTCGTTGTCGCGGTCATGGCCGGCCCTCTTCGCCCGGCCCGCTCAGCCGGAGTTCGGCGACAAAATCATAGGCGTCGCCCCTGTAGATGGAGCGGGTAAACTCGATCACCTTGCCGCTCGCCAGATAGGAGATACGCTCGATGTGCAGGCCGGCAATGCCCGGCGGCACTTCCAGCAGCTGTGCGTCGCTATCGCCGAGATTGGTGGCGGAAATGCGCTGCACCGCCCGCACCGGCCTGTTGCCGGTCTTTTCCAACGCGGCGTAGAGCGACGAACCAATCGCCGCCGGATCGGGCAGCACGCTTGTCGATAGCGAGGCGCGCTCGATCGCCAGCGGCGTGTCGTTGGCGATACGAAGGCGCGCCACGCGCGCAACCAATTCGTTCGATGCCAGGCCGAGCACCATCATCTCGTCGGGCGACGGCGGATAGAGGCCGCGGTCGAGCCAAGCCGAACGCACCGCCATGCCGCGCCGTGCCATGTCCTCGGTAAACGAGGTCAGCATCGACAGCGACTGCTCGACGCGCTCCATACGTGGCGCAACGAAGGTACCGGAACCATGGCGCTGGACGAGGATGCCGCCCTTGACCAGGTCCTGCACCGCCTTGCGCACGGTGACGCGCGAAATGTCGGCCTTGCTAGCGATGTCGCGCTCGGAAGGCAGCGCATCGCCAGGTCCGATCAGCCCGCGTTTGACCGCATCCTCGATACTCTTCCTGAGCTGCAGATAGAGCGGCGCGCCACTCTGCGACGATTGTTTCAGCGCCGCGAATATCTGGTCGGCGGCCTCACTCATCGAGCTGCCTCCGCCGTGTTTGCGAAAATCCGAGCCGCCATCTGAACCGCGCCGCCCAGAGCGTCGTCGAGCGGCGGTTTCAGCAGCGCCCGGTAGCGGGCCGACAGGCGCGGCGCGTAAAGCGGCGCCAGCCCGCCGAGCAGGCAGAGCGGATCGCCGCCGCCCAGGTCGAGCACGCCAAGCGCTGCTTCGACATCGGCGACCGCCTTGTCGAGGATCCAGATAGCGACGACGTCGCCTTTTTCGGCATGTTCGAACACCTTGGGCGCGAAGCCGCCGAAATCGCCGGGCTTGGCGTTGGTGGTGAATTCGACCAGATCCTCGGGATTGTTGCGGAAAATGGCGAGCATGGTCTCCGTCAGCGGCGATCCCTGGCGGATGCCGTCATAGGCGAGCAGCGTCTGCTCGAGCAGGTCGCGGCCGATGCGGGCGCCGCTGCCCTGGTCGCCGACCTGGAACCCCCAGCCGCCGATGGCGCGCGACTTGCCTTGTTTGCGTGCCATATAGGCGGTGCCGGTGCCGAGGATGGCCATGGCGCCGTCGCCTGAGCCAACCGCGCCTTCCAGCGCGATCTCGGCGTCGGTCTCGACACGGCTGATGCGAAACGGCAGGATCGCTTCGAGCTGCTGCCGGTAGGTGCCGACGTTGGCGCCTGCAAGACCGAGAACGGCCGGAGTTTGCGGGATCAGTGCGGGATCCTTGCCCGCGGCGACAAAGGCCTGCTGCGCTGCGTCGACGATGTTCGTCCTGGCGCCGGTGAGATCGGTTCGGATGTTGGCGGCACCGCTTTTGGCGCGGCCGAGGACGATGCCGTCGGCCGTTGCAAGGGCCGCCCTGCAGCTGGTGCCGCCGCCATCGATGCCGAGCACGAATTTCACGCGATTTCTCCTCCGGGCGGATAATACCAATAAAATACCAATAGCCAAGGATTAATTTCCGTTTCAAAAAAGTTAAGGCGTAGTTTGTTGGAAAATCAGCCAATTTCGTTCGCAAGCCTGCACTGCCGCAAGGATTTCATTAATGCGTGTGGACAAGTGGTATTTTTTTGGTATGGTTTTCTCGATTGGAGGAAAGCGGATGGCCGAAACGCGCACCGAAGCGCTTCACCAGAATGCCGAGGGACTGGATATCCAGGCCCCGGAAGCCGTCCTTTCCTCTTTGGCCAACGCACAGATCGAGGCCGCCAAGGCCGTGCACGGCGCCATTCCTGCCATTGCTGCGGCAGCCGAAATCATCGCAAGCAGACTGAAAAGCGGCGGCAAGCTCGCCTATGCGGCTGCCGGCAGTTCGGGCCTGATGGCACTGGCCGATGCGCTTGAGCTCCCGGGCACTTTCGGCATCCAACGCGACCGCATCGCCATCCTGATCGCCGGCGGCGACGAGGCCTTCAAGACACTGGCCGGCGGGCCGGAGGACGACACCGAGGAAGCTTCGGCAGCAGTTGCCGCCGCCCGCATCGGCAAGGGCGACTGCCTGATCGCCGTCTCGGCCAGCGGCTCGACACCTTATGCAGTCAGGGCGATCGAGGACGCCAGGCGCCGCGGTGCGGCGACCATTGCCATCGCCAACAACAGGGATGCGCCGCTGTTGCGGCTGGCCGACATCGCCATCCTGCTCGAAACGCCGCCGGAGCTGATTGCCGGCTCAACGCGCATGGGCGCAGGCACCGCCCAGAAGATCGCGCTCAACATGCTGTCGACGCTCGCCGCCATCCATCTCGGCCATGTCCATGACGGCTACATGGTCAACCTCATGGCCGACAACATCAAGCTGCGCGACCGCGCCGCACGCATCGTCGCCGCTGTCAGCGGGCGCGACAAGGACGAGGCGGCGCGCCTGCTCGAAAGGAGCGGCGGCGTCGTCAAGACCGCTATTCTGCTCGCCGCCGGCGCCGCCAGCGCCGATGCAGCCGAGAAGATATTGGAAGGGACTGGCCACAAGCTGCGGCCGGCCCTTTCCGCGATCGAGGGGAGCAAGGGGCGCAATGCCTCTGTTCTCATCAAAACCGAACCTGAAAAAGGTCAACAGGGAGACTGAGCATGACAACGAAGCTACTGACGGCACTTCTTCTCGGCACCAGCATTCTCGGCTCCGCCGGGGTGGCTTATGCCGACGACGTAACGCTCAACATCGAAAGCTGGCGCGGCGACGACCTTGCCATCTGGAAGGACAAGCTGATCCCGGCCTTCGAAGCCAAGAACCCGGGCATCAAGGTGGTGTTCGCGCCGTCGGCGCCGACCGAATATGACGCCGCCCTCGGCGCCAAGCTCGCCGCCGGCTCGGCCGGCGACCTGATCACCTGCCGCCCGTTCGACAAGTCGCTGGAACTCTTCAAGAAGGGCAACCTCGCCGACATCTCGACCCTGCCCGGCATGGAGAACTTCTCCGACGTCGCCAAGGCCGCCTGGCAGACCGACGACGGCAAGTCGAGTTTCTGCGTGCCGATGGCCTCCGTCATCCATGGCTTCATCTACAACAAGGACGCCTTCGACAAGCTCGGCATCAAGGTGCCGGAGACGCGCGACGAATTCTTCGCCGCGCTCGACAAGATCAAGGCCGACGGCACCTACATCCCGATGGCGATGGGCACCAAGGACCTCTGGGAAGCGGCGACCATGGGCTACCAGAACATCGGCCCGAACTACTGGAAGGGCGAGGAAGGCCGCCTGGCGCTGATCAAGGGCGAGCAGAAGCTGACCGATCCGCAGTGGGTCGAGCCCTTCAAGGAACTGGCCAAGTGGAAGGACTATCTCGGCGACGGCTTCGAGGCGCAGACCTATCCGGACAGCCAGAACCTGTTCACGCTCGGCCGCGCCGCCATCTACCCGGCCGGCTCGTGGGAGATCGGCCTGTTCAACACGCAGGCGCAGTTCAAGATGGGCGCCTTCCCGCCGCCGGTGCAGAAGGCCGGCGACACCTGCTACATCTCCGACCACACCGACATCGGCATGGGCCTCAATGCGGCCTCGAAGAACGCGGATGCGGCCAAGACCTTCCTGTCCTGGGTGGCCTCGCCGGATTTCGCCACCATCTACGCCAACGCGCTGCCGGGCTTCTTCAGCCTGAACAACACCCCGGTGAAGATGGAAGACCCGCTGGCCCAGGAATTCGTCTCCTGGCGCGGCAAGTGCAAGTCGACGATCCGCTCGACCTACCAGATCCTGTCGCGCGGCACGCCGAACCTCGAAAACGAGACGTGGGTTGAATCGGCCAACGTCATCAACGGCACCGACACGCCGGAAGCTGCCGCCAAGAAGCTGCAGGACGGCCTCGACAGCTGGTACAAGCCGGCGAAGTAAAGCGCGGCGAAGCGTTGTCTCCCCCCTCGAGGGGGAGATGTCGCCGAAGGCGACAGAGGGGGTCGGTCGAGGCAGACTGCGGCTTGATCGCTGCTGGAAAGCACGGTCGAACGACGATGGCGTGCTCCTCTGCCGACCCCACCCGCCTCGCTTTGCGAGGTACCCTCCCCTCGAGGGGGAGGGAGGCGCCGCGCCCTTTGGCGGCAATAGCAAGACCTGATCGGCGGGGACCGAACGCATGGCCGCAGCACCGAAAAGACCGTTCCGTTGGCATATCGGCGTTTTCCTGGCGCCGGCGCTGCTGGTCTATACGGCGATCATGATCCTGCCGCTGGCCGGCACGCTGCAGCTGTCGCTGTTCCGCAACATCAACCAGTCGCAGGTCTTCGTCGGACTGGAAAATTTCCGCATGCTGTTCGGTGATCCCAACTGGTCGGTCAATTTCTGGAACGCGCTCAGGAACAATGTCTGGTTCTTCATCATCCACATGCTGGTGCAGAACCCGATCGGCGTCCTTTTGGCCGCACTTCTGTCCAGCCCCAGGCTACGGTTTTCCGCCTTCTACCGCACGGCGATCTTCGTGCCGACGATCCTGTCTTTCGTCATCGTCGGCTTCGCCTGGAAGCTGATCCTGTCGCCGCTATGGGGCGTGGCGCCGCATATGATGGACCTTGTCGGCCTGAAAAGCCTGTTCACGCCCTGGCTCGGCAAGGCGCAATATGCGCTGACCGCGCTCAGCCTGATCTCGGTGTGGCAGTTCGTCGGCATCCCGATGATGCTGATCTATGCGGCACTGCTGTCCATTCCCGAGGAGGTGATCGAAGCGGCCGAATGCGACGGCATCACCGGGATGGCGCAGTTCTGGAAGATCAAGCTGCCGCTCATCCTGCCGTCGATCGGCATCATCTCGATCCTGACCTTCGTCGGCAACTTCAACGCTTTCGACCTGATCTACACCGCGCAAGGCGCGCTGGCCGGGCCGAACTATTCAACGGATATTCTCGGCACCTTCCTCTACCGCGCCTTCTTCGGTTTCCAGCTGCAGGTCGGCGATCCCAACATGGGCGCGGCGATCGCCACGATGATGTTCCTGATCATCCTCGGCGGCGTCTGCGTCTATCTGTTCCTCGTACAGACGCGCTTGCGTCGCTACCAGTTTTAGGGGAGCGCGACCATGAGCACCGCAACCCGCTCGCTGCCCCGCACCATTGGCGCGCATGCGATCCTTCTGACCTACACGGCGATCGCGCTGTTTCCGGTAATCATCGTCATCGTCAACTCATTCAAGTCGCGCGCCGCCATCTTCGGTGCGCCGCTGGCGCCGCCGACGCCGAAAACCTTCGATCTAATCGGCTACACGACGGTGATCGGCCAGGGCGATTTCATCCACTATTTCCAGAACAGCCTTGTCGTCACCGTCGCCTCGCTGTTCTTCGTGCTTTTGTTCGGCGCCATGGCGGCTTTCTCGCTGTCGGAATACCGCTTCCGCGGCAATTCGCTGATGGGGCTCTATCTGGCGCTCGGCATCATGATCCCGATCCGCCTTGCCACCGTCGCCATCCTGCAATTGATGGTGGCGAGCGGGCTAGTCAACACGCTGACAGCGCTGATCCTGGTCTATACGGCGCAAGGCCTGCCGCTTGCCGTCTTCATCCTGTCGGAATTCATGAAGCAGGTGTCGGACGATCTGAAGAACGCCGGCCGCATCGACGGGCTATCGGAATACACCATCTTCTTCCGCCTGGTGTTGCCGCTGGTCAGGCCATCTATGGCGACGGTCGCCGTCTTCACCATGATCCCGATCTGGAACGATCTGTGGTTCCCGCTGATCCTGGCGCCGTCGGAGGAAACCAAGACGGTGACGCTCGGCGCGCAACTGTTCCTCGGCCAGTTCGTCACCAACTGGAATGCCATCCTGGCGGCACTGTCGCTGGCGATCATGCCGGTGCTGATCCTCTACGTCATCTTCTCGCGGCAGCTGATCCGCGGCATCACTTCGGGAGCGGTCAAGTGAATTCGCAAAAACCCCTTCGCGTTGTCGTCGCCGGGCTCGGCAATATGGGGCGCAGCCATGCGCTGGCCTATCACACCAATCTGGGATTCCAGATCGCCGCGCTGGTCAACCGCTCCGATGTGCCGCTGCCGGAAGGGCTTTCGACCTACGCCATCCGGCGTTCCTTCGATGAGGCGCTACGCGACGAAAAGCCCGATGTCGCCTGCATCGCCACCTATTCCGACAGCCATGCTGACTATGCGGTCAAGGCGTTCGAGGCCGGCTGCCACGTCTTCCTCGAAAAGCCGCTGGCAACCACCGTCGCCGATGCAAAGCGCGTGGTCGCGGCAGCCAAGGCCAACGGCAAAAAACTGGTGATCGGCTACATCCTGCGCCATCACCCGTCCTGGATCCGGCTGATCGCCGAGGCGCGCAAGCTCGGCGGCCCTTACGTGTTCCGCATGAACCTCAACCAGCAATCCTCCGGCCATAGCTGGGAGACGCACAAGCAGTTGATGCAGACGACATCGCCGATCGTCGATTGCGGCGTGCATTATCTCGACGTGATGCTGCAGATCACCGACGCCAGGCCAGTCGAGGTGCGCGGCATGGGGCTGAGGCTGAGCGACGAGATCGCGCCGTCAATGTACAATTACGGTCATCTGCAGGTGCTATTCGACGACGGTTCGGTCGGCTGGTACGAGGCCGGCTGGGGGCCGATGATTTCGGAGACGGCTTTCTTCGTCAAGGACGTGATCTCGCCCAATGGCTGCGTGTCGATCGTCATGAAGGAGGGTGTCAGGTCCGACGACATCGACACCCACACCAAGACCTCGACCATCCGCCTGCACAGCGCGGCGACCGGCGCGGATGGCAAGTTCGCCAAACCCGACGAAATGCTGTCGATGCAAGGCGAGCCCGGCCATCAGGACCTCTGCGACCTGGAACAGGCGTTTGTGCTGAAGGCGATCCGCGAGGATCTGGACTTGACCCGCCACATGGACGACGCGGTGAAGTCGCTCGCCGTCTGTCTTGCCGCAGACGAGAGCGTGCGCAGCGGCCTCGCCGTGAAACTCTAGAACAGGGACGAAGCCGTGGGCTCGCTGAACATCGAGAATGTGAAAAAAGCCTTCGGGCCGGTCGAGGTGCTGAAGGGCATCAACCTCGAGGTGACGGATGGCGAGTTCGTCGTCTTCGTCGGTCCATCCGGCTGCGGGAAGTCGACGCTGCTCAGGGTCATTGCCGGGCTGGAGGACTCGACCTCGGGCCGCGTGGTGATCGACGGGGCGGACGTCTCCGCCACGCCGCCGGCCAAGCGCGGTATCGCCATGGTGTTCCAGACCTATGCGCTCTATCCGCATCTGACTGTGAAGAACAATATGGGCCTCGGCCTCAAGCAGGCGGGCACGCCGGCGGCCGAGATCGACCGCCGCATCGGCATCGCTTCCTCGATGCTGTCGCTGGAGCCCTACCTCTCGAGGCGGCCGGCCGAGTTGTCCGGCGGCCAGCGCCAGCGCGTCGCCATCGGCCGCGCCGTGGTGCGTGAGCCCAAGCTTTTTCTGTTCGACGAGCCGCTGTCGAACCTCGACGCCGCACTGCGCGTCAACACCAGGCTGGAGATCGCGCAATTGCATCGCCGGCTGAAGGCCACGATGATCTATGTCACCCACGACCAGGTCGAGGCGATGACACTGGCCGACAAGATCGTCGTGCTGAACGCGGGAAAGATCGAGCAGATCGGCGGACCGATGGAGCTTTACAATTCGCCGGCAAATGAATTCGTCGCCGGCTTCATCGGCTCACCGAAGATGAACTTCGTCGACGGGGCCAGGCTTGGCGAGACGGCCAAGACCATCGGTGTCCGTCCCGAGCACCTGACCGTCGATCCGAAATCCGGTGCCTGGAAAGGCACGGTTGTCCATGCCGAGCACCTTGGCGCCGACACCAACCTCTATCTCGACTGCGAGAAGGCCGGCTTGATCACAGTGCGCATCTTCGGCGTCTATAACGCCGAACCGGGTGCCACGCTCTACGCGACGCCGGATCCGGCAAAGACATACCGGTTTGGGGCTGATGGGAAGGTGCTGAAATAGCGCAGGCGCCGACTCCCCTTCTCCCCTTGTGGGAGAAGGTGGCCGAGCGAAGCTCGGTCGGATGAGGGGTGTTGGACGGATCGCTACGCTGAAGGCGTAAGTGCCTAAAATCCCCTGATGTTTTCACGCCTCGTTTTCTTGCAGCACCCCTCATCCGTCTCGGCGCTGCGCGCCGATCCACCTTCTCCCCCAAGGGGAGAAGGAAGAGCGCCTACAAATCCGCCTTGAACGTCTGCTTCTGGATGCCCAGCCCTTCGATACCGAGCTCGACCACGTCGCCGGGCTTCAGGAAGACCGGCGGCTTCATGCCGAGGCCGACGCCGGGCGGCGTGCCGGTAGAGATGATGTCGCCCGGGTGCAGCGACATGAACTGGCTGAGATAGGAGACGAGATAAGCGACGCCGAAGACCATGGTCTTGGTCGAGCCGTTCTGCATGGTCTTGCCGTTGACCGTCAGCCACATCGGGATGTTCTGCGGGTCCTTGATCTCGTCCTTGGTCACCAGCCACGGGCCGATCGGCCCGAACGTGTCGCAGGACTTGCCCTTGGTCCACTGGCCCTGGCGCTCGGCCTGGAAGGCGCGCTCGGAGACGTCGTGCGCGACGCAATAGCCGGCGACATAATCCAGCGCCTCGGCCTCGGTGACATACTTCGCAGTCTTGCTGATCACCACGCCGAGCTCGACCTCCCAGTCGGTCTTCACCGAGCCGCGCGGGATCAGCACGTCGTCGTTCGGCCCGACAATAGCCGAGCTTGCCTTCATGAAGATGATCGGCTCCGGCGGCACGGTGGCGCCGGTTTCGGCAGCATGGTCGGAATAGTTGAGACCGATGCAGATGAATTTGCCGGTGCCGGCGACGCAGGCGCCGATGCGTGGCTTGCCGGAAACCGCCGGTAGCGTTTTCGGATCGAGCTTCGACAATGTCTCGAGCGATGCCGGATCGAGCGTCTTGCCGGCAATGTCGGTGACATGGGCGGAGAGGTCGCGGATCGTTCCATCCGCATCGAGCAGGCCGGGGCGTTCGCTCCCCGCCTCGCCATAGCGCAGCAGTTTCATGCAGTTTTCTCCCAGTTGCGACCAGAGGCCGTTTGCAAACTCGCTCCGCTGCGGCGAATGGCGTGGGTTTCGAGAACCGGAGCGGAGCGTACTTAAAGTACGTGAGCACCGGAAGCGCAGAAAGCCGCGTCAGGCGCCCGGCGGAGTAGGGTTTTCAAATGGCCTCTTAGATCGACCAGCCACCGTCGATATTATAAGCCTGCCCCGACGTATAGGTGGCGCCGGCCAGATAGACGGCGAGGTCGGCGATTTCCTCGGGCGTGCCGAGGCGGCCCATCGGCTGGCGCGCGATGAAGGCGGCGCGAGCTGCTTCGTAGTCGCCCTGCGCATGCATGCGGTCCTGCAGCGACGGGCTTTCGACCGTGCCCGGACAGATCGCATTGCAGCGTATGCCCTTGCCGACATAGTCGGCGGCGACCGACTTGGTCAGGCCGATGACGGCTGCCTTGGTTAGGCCATAGACGAAGCGGTTCGGCACGCCCTTGGTCGAACTGGCCAGCGACGCCATGTTGATGATCGAGCCGTCGCCGCGCTCCAGCATGCCGGGCAGCACGGCGCGGATGGTGCGGATCATTGAGCGGACATTGAGATCATAGGCAAAGTCGAGGTCGCCGTCCTTCATCTCGAGGATCGAGCCGGAATGGACGAAGCCGGCGCAGTTGAACAGCACGTCGACGGCGCCGATCTCGGCAAACGCGGCGTTCACCGCCTCGTCGTTCAGCACGTCGAGCTTGCGGGTCTTGATACCGGGCGTCTTGCCGAGGTCGGCGAGCACCACCTCGTTGATGTCGGTGGCATGGACGACGGCGCCGGCCTTGGCGAAAGCCAGCGCACTTGCCCGGCCGATGCCTTGCGCCGCCGCCGTGACGACAACGATCTTGCCTGTCAGATCCGCCATGCTTCTCTCCTCGCCCGTCTGTGATCGTTCGGCTTTTTACCGGCACAAGGCCGGGGCGCAATGTGCCAGCCGGGCAGTACCATCCCGCCTGTTTCGATATTCGCCCTGCCAACCAAATGTTTTTTCTCGGTAAAGAACATTTGTTGGCCCGTCAAGCCCGGACGTCCCTCCGGGACACTCAGTCGCCGTAGGGCACCCAGACGTTCTTGACCTCGATCGCACGGCGCAGCAAGGCATCGCCGGCTGCTTCGTTCGAGGGCCAGTCGAGGCTGTGGCCGTTGCCGGTCCAGACGCGTTTGAGATTGCCGATGGACTCGGCCTCGGCCTTGGCGCAAGTCTCGGCATCGGCGAACACCCAGAGCCCGTCGACATCGTCATGCTTGGCCAATACGCCGGCAAGCTCGGCGCTACGGCCGGTAACGATATTGATGGCGCCTGCGGGAACGTCGGAATATTCGATGACCTGGTAGAGGTCGGTGGCAAGCAGCGGGTATTTTTCGGATGGCACTGCGACTACGGTGTTGCCCATGGCAAGCGCCGGCGCCACCAGCGAGATCAGGCCAAGCAGAGGCGCATTGTCCGGCGCGATGATGCCGACGACGCCGACTGGCTCGTGCAGCGCCAATGTGACGGCGCGGGCCGGCGGCTGGTGGACGCGGGCCTCGAATTTGTCGGCCAAGCCGGCATAGAGGAAAAGGCGCTCGATCGACAGCTCGACCTCGTCACGCGCCGCCTTGGCGGTCGCGCCGGTGAGCTGGGTCAAACGGGCGGCAAACTCGTCTGCGCGGCCGGAAAGGTTTTCGGCCAGGTAATAGAGCACCTGGCTGCGGTTGTAGGCGGTCGCCTCAGGCCAGGCCTTGCAGGCGCGCGCGGCCGCGACGGCGTCACGGATATCCTTGCGGTTGCCGAGACCGATCTCGCCGGCAAGCTTGCCCTTGGCGCTGGCGATGGCGAAGGAATAATTGCCGTCCGGCCGGACCTGCTTGCCGCCGATGAACAGCTTTGCCGTGCGGTCGATGGCGCCACCTTCCGCCTGCTCGACAGGTTGGGCCGAAGACGTTGCCGGTTTGACGATCGGGCCGAGCGGCAGTTTTGCCGAGAGATATTCGAACATGCCCTCGCGCCCGCCTTCACGGCCAAAGCCGCTCTCGCGGTAGCCGCCGAAGCCGCAGGAGGCGTCGAACATATTGGTGCCGTTGACCCAGACGACGCCGGCCTTCAATTGCGGCGCGACGTGCAGGGCAAGATTGATGTTCTCACTCCACACCGAAGCGGCCAGGCCATAGCGTGTGTTGTTGGCGAGCTCGATCGCTTCCTCGGTGTTGCGGAAGGTCATAGTGGCGAGCACCGGCCCGAACACCTCTTCCTGTGCCAGGATGTTAGCCGGCGAAACACCGGTCGCCAGCGTTGGCAGATGGTAATAGCCCGCGGCGGGCAGTGCCGAGTCCGGCTGCCAGCAGATCGCGCCCTGCTTGGCGCCTTCGGCGATCAGGCCCTTGACGCGATCGAGCTGAGTCAAATCGACCAGCGGGCCGATATCGGTGTTCTTGTCGAGCGGACTGCCGACGCGCAGCCGGCTCATCCGCGTCTTGACCTTGGCGATGAAGGCGTCGGCGATGCCTTCTTGCACCAGAAGGCGCGAGCCGGCACAGCACACCTGGCCCTGGTTGAACCAGATGCCGTCGACCAGACCCTCGACGGCGCTGTCGAGGTCGGCATCCTCGAAAACCACGAATGCCGACTTGCCGCCAAGCTCCAGCGACAGTTTTTTGCCCGAGCCGGCAGTGGCCTTGCGGATGATCTTGCCGACCTCGGACGAACCGGTGAAGGCAATCTTCTGGACGCCGGGATGGTTGACGATGGCTGCGCCCGCCTCCGGCCCGCCCTGGACGATGTTGACGACGCCCTTCGGCACGCCGGCGCGTCCGCAGATCTCGGCAAACAGGATCGCGGTGAGCGGCGTGAATTCCGCGGGTTTGAGCACCACGGTGCAGCCCGCAGCGAGCGCCGGCGCGATCTTCCAAGCGAGCATCAAGAGCGGGAAGTTCCACGGGATGATCTGGCCGACGACGCCGACGCCCTTGTGGCCGGGAAAATCCCTGTCCAGCGCCTGCGCCCAGCCGGCATGATGGATGAAATGGCGGATCGCCAGCGGCACGTCGATGTCGCGGCTTTCGCGGATCGGCTTGCCATTGTCGATCGATTCCAGCACCGCGAACAGCCGTTGGTGGCGCTGCATGGCGCGGCCGATGGCGTAGAGCACTTTGGCGCGTTGATATCCGGTGCTGGCGCTCCATTTCGGCAGCGCTTTTGTGGCCGCCGCAACCGCCGCGTCGATATCGGCGGCACCGGCATCCGACACCTTGGCCAGCAGCTTTCCCGAGGACGGATCGCTGGTGTCGAAGGTTTTGCCTCCGCTGGCTGCCTTCCAGTCGCCGCCGATAAACAGCGCTTTGCCGAAATCCCGCGCGGCAAGCCACGCATCGGCCTCGTTGCGCGCCTCCGGCGCCGGGCCGTATTCCATGGCGTGATAGCGTTCGAGAATGTTCATGAAGCGCTCCGAATCACGCCATCGCGTGGCGATGATTGGCCGAGTAGTGGCCGGTCAGATGATGCTCGAGCTGGCGCTCGATATCGGTCAAAAGGCTCGATGCTCCGAAGCGGAACAGCTCCGGCTCCAGCCACGGCCGGCCCAGTTCTTCTTTCATCAGCACCAGCCAATCGAGCGAGGCTTTTGCCGTGGAAATGCCACCGGCCGGCTTGAAGCCGATGAGATAGCCGGTTTCCTCGAAATAGGCGCGGATAGCGCGCACCATGGCAAGGCCGACCGGCAGCGTCGCGTTGACGCTTTCCTTGCCGGTCGAGGTCTTGATGAAATCTGCACCCGCCATCATCGCCACCATCGAGGCGAGCATGACGTTGCGCAGCGTGGCGAGGTCGCCGGTACCGAGGATCACCTTCAGATGCGCCTCGCCGCAAGCGGCGCGCATCGAGACGATCTCGTTATAAAGCTCCTGCCATTTCGCCCCGAATACCAGGCCGCGCGGGATGACGACGTCGATCTCGTCGGCGCCGTCGCGGACCGATGCTTCGATCTCTTGCAGGCGCGTCGAAAGCGGTGCAAGGCCATGCGGGAAGGCGGTCGAAACGGCGGCGACATGGACGCCGCCGCCGCGCAGCGCTTCTACGGCGGTGGCGACGAAGGGATGATAGACGCAGACCGCCGCCGGGCGGATCTTTTCACCAGTAATGCCCAGCCCCTCGACGATGTCGCGACGGAACGGGTTGACTGCCTTGGCACAGAGCCTGCGCACGCGCTCTTCCGTGTCGTTCGAGTTCAGCGTCGTCAGGTCCATGCAGGCGACGGCGCGCAGCAGCCAGGCCGCCTGGTTATCCGCCTTGATCGAGCGTCTTTTGGTCAGGCTGGCGACGCGGCGTTCCAGCGCCGAGCGGTTGACGCCGCGCATCGATTCCATGAAGCCGAGATCGAGCCTCATGCCGGGATTGCGAGCAATGCCATGGGCTTGCGGCATCGGCGCATTGGCGGCGGCGCGCGCCGGCAGCGGCGTGATCTTGGACGTGCCGAGATCGGTTTCGCGGATTGTGCTGCTCATCTCCTGCCCCTTGTTCAGCGACTTATGCCGAAGATAGACCGTGAAGCAGCGCTTCACGAGTCCTTCAAGCAGTCATAGCGGAAAAAGGCGGTCAAGGCAGCCGATTTTTGACCGCATGATCAAAATCAGGGTCTCGAACCAGTGGACGCTGAGCTGCGCGTCTCAGCCGACGAAGGCGCGCTCGACGACGAAGCTTGCCGGATGGTGCAGCGAGCCTTCCTGGAAGCCGAGGCTTTCGGCCAGTTCCTTGACGTCCTTGAGCATATGCATCGAGCCGCAGATCATGATGCGGTCGGTCTCGGGATTGAGCCTGTCGATGCCGAGATCGGTGTAGAATTTGCCCGAGCCGATCAGCGCGGTGATGCGGCCCATGCGCACGGAGGTCTCGCGCGTCGTCGAATTATACAGCGTGACGCGGCCGCCGGTCAGTTCGCCGATCAGCGGGTCCTTCTCAAGCGCTGTCACCAGCTCCTGGCCGTAGGTGAGCTCGGCATTGTCGCGGCAGGTATGGGTCAGGACCACCTGCTCGAACTTCTCATAGGTGTCGGGATCGCGCAGCAGGCTGGCGAAGGGTGCGATGCCGGTACCTGTCGAGATCATGAACAGGCGCTTGGCCGGCGTCAGCGCGTCGACCACCAGCGTGCCGGTCGACTTCTGCCGCATGATGACTGTATCGCCGATCCCGATTTTCTGCAGCTCCGAGGTAAGCGGGCCGTCCGGCACCTTGATCGAGAAGAATTCGAGTTCGTCGTCCCAGGACGGGCTGGCGATCGAATAGGCGCGGAATACTGGCTTCTCGGCATTGGGCAGGCCGATCATGACGAATTCGCCGGAGCGGAAGCGCAGCGACTGCGGCCGGGTGATGCGGAACGAAAACAGCCGGTCGGTATAATGCTTCACCGAGACGACGGTTTCGGCATAGACATTGGCCGGTATCGGGAACTGCAGCGGCCGGGCGCCGGCTGTGTTGAACGCGGATGTGGTGTTCATCAAACCTAACCTTCTGGGCCGGCTCAGCGCCGGCGCCAAATCTCCACCTGCGCGCCCGAACCGGTCAGGTTCCAGCGTGCCGTTTGCACACTCCGAAGCGGTAAGCTCTTGTGTCCGGAATTTATTAGTATACAAACGATATTTGCGTCAAGACGCCGCCGTAAAACAGCTTTCCAAACTAAGGCATCTAGGCAGTTCGGGCATTTCGGGTTTCGACAATGGGACAGAATTTTTCGGCGCAAGCGCTGGATTCGACTGGCGGCGTCGTCGCCGGCATCGATGTCGGCGGAACTTTTACCGACCTCCTTCTGATCGACGGCCGTGACGGTGGCCGGGTGCATATCGCCAAGACCCCGACCACGGTCGACAACCAGGCGTTCGGCGTCGTTGCAGCACTTGGCGCCACCGGCTTTCCGGTCGACGGCATCGACCTCATCGTGCACGGCACGACGACCACCACCAACGCGGTCCTGGAGCGCCGGCTGGCCAAGACCGGCATGATCACCACGCGCGGCTTTCGCGACGTCATCGAGCTTGGCCGGCGGACACGGCCGCAGGCCTATGGCATGACGGGCACGTTCGTCCCGATCATTCCGCGCAATCTGCGGCTCGAAGTGTCGGAGCGGGTCGAGGCCTCGGGCGCGGTGCGCATCCCGCTCGACGAGGCCGAGATGCGGACAGCGATTTCACAACTGATCGCAGCCGGCTGCGAATCCCTCGTCATCCATTTCCTGCATTCCTACGCCAACCCGGCGCATGAGCGGCGCGCCGCCGAGATAGCGGCCGAGCTTTGGCCGAACGGCTACATCACGACAGGCCACGCCCTGCTTTCGGAAGCGCGCGAATTCGAGCGCGGGGTGACCGCTTCGGTCAACGCTTCGGTGCAGCCGATCCTCGAACGCTATGTCGAACGGCTGCGCAAGGAGCTGGCTGCAAAAGGCTACGCCCGCGACTTTCTGATCATGAACGGCAATGGCGGCATGATCTCGGCCCGCTTTGTCACACGTGAGTCGGCCAAGACCGTCATGTCCGGCCCCGCTTCCGGTGTCATTGCTGCCGCCTATACCGGAAAACGCGCCGGCTTCGAAAATCTGGTCACCTACGACATGGGCGGCACCTCAACCGACGTGGCGCTGATCCGCAACGCCGAGCCGGCGGTGTCGAACGAGATCGAGATCGAATATGCGATGCCGATCCACGTGCCGATGGTGGCGGTGCATACGGTCGGCGCCGGCGGCGGCTCGATCGCCCGCGTCGATGCGGCCGGCCTGATCCAGATCGGCCCGGAAAGCGCCGGCGCCAATCCCGGGCCAATCTGCTACGGACGCGGCGGCTTGGAGCCGACCATCACCGACGCCAATCTGGTGCTCGGCAGGCTGGCGCCGAAGAAGCTGCTCGCGGTGGAAAACCCGGTCACCGTCGAGCGGGTCACCGGTATATTCGAGGACAGGATCGGCCGCGCCACAGGCTTGTCCGGCGTCGAGGCGGCGGGTGCGGTGCTGCGGCTCGGCAACGTGAAGAT
This sequence comes from Mesorhizobium sp. M1006, assembly GCF_040318825.1. Lineage (NCBI taxonomy): Bacteria > Pseudomonadati > Pseudomonadota > Alphaproteobacteria > Hyphomicrobiales > Phyllobacteriaceae > Mesorhizobium > Mesorhizobium sp. M1006. Next base: position 61,153 of record NZ_JAMYMZ010000017.1, on the reverse strand, counting down.
GGCTGGCGCCATCCGCATGGTCTCGGTGTCGCGCGGCCACGACCCGCGCGATTTCGCGCTGTTCGCCTTCGGCGGCGCCGGGCCGCTGCATGCGACGGCATTGGCGCGCGAACTAGGCCTGCCGAAAGTGCTGGTGCCGGCGCGGCCGGGCATCACCAATGCTCTCGGCTGCGTCGTCGCCGATCTGCGCCATGATTTCGTCAACACGGTCAACCAGCCGGTGGCCAGTCTCGATGAAACCCAACTCCACGAGACATTGGAACGGCACCGAAACGAAGGCGAGGAGCTGATCGGCAAGGAGGCGGTGAAGCCGGAAGCAATCCGTATCACGCATTCCGCCGACATGCAGTTCGTCGGCCAGACGCATATCATCAACGTGCCGCTGCCGTTGTCTGCGGTGACACGCGAGGGACTGCAGCAACTGTTCGAGAGTGCCTATTTCGCCCGCTTCAAGGTCGAGCTACCCGAGATCCGCGCCAATCTGGTCAACCTCAACACGTCGGTCACTGGCGTGCGGCCGACCATCGATCTGTCCCGGCTGATCGATCCGGCTGGGCGCGCCAAAACGCTCGAAGAGGCGCGGCGCGAAATCCGGCCGGTCTGGTATGGCGGGCGCTGGTACGATACGCCGGTCTACAGCAGGGAAAAGCTGCCGCTCGGCGCAGTCATCATGGGGCCGGCGATCCTCGAACAGATGGACGCGACGACTGTGCTGGAGCCCGGCGACCGGGCGCGATCGGATGCCGACGGCAACATCATCATCGACATCGGTGAGGCCTGAGATGGCGCAGCTCGACACCATTACGCTTTCGGTCCTCCAGGCGGCCCTGCAGCAAGTCTGCGACGAAATGGACCTGACGTTTTCGCGCGCCGCGTTCTCGCCTGTTATCGCCGAGGCCAATGACCGTTCGGATGGCATCTATTCGGCGCTCGATGGTTCGCTGATCGCGCAAGGCAGCCAGGGCCTGCCCGTGTTCGTCGGCGTCATGCAGTATTCGACCAAAGCGGTGATCGAGATGATCGCCGACGGACGCTGCCTGCCGCCCGAGCCGGGCGATATCTACATCGTCAACGATCCCTATCTCGGCGGCACCCATCTGATGGATGTGCGCTTCGCCATGCCGGTCTACCGCGACGGGAAGATCTTCTGCTGGCTGTCGAACACCGGCCATTGGCCCGACATTGGCGGTTCGGTGCCGGGCGGATTCTCCGCCTCGGCAACGGCGGTCGAGCAGGAAGGCTTGCGGTTGCCGCCGGTGAAACTGTTCAAGAAGGGCGTGCTCGACCCGGAGATCTACGCCATCATCTGCTCCAACATCCGTGTCGCCGACCAGCGCATTGGCGATATCCGGGCGCAGGCGGCGGCACTGCTGATCGGCCAGGACAGGCTTAACGGAATCCTGGATCGTTACGGAGATGAAACGGTTGTCGAAGCGATCGCCGAATTGCGGCGCCGCGCCGCTGAACAGATGCGCGTCAACATATCGGCCATTCCCGACGGAATCTATCGCTCGCAGGCCTTCGTCGATTCAGACGGCGTGGTAAACGAGCTGCTGATCATCGCGCTGGCAGTCGAGAAAAAAGGCGACACGCTCAGCTTCGACTTCTCCGGTTCGTCAAAGCCCTGCGCTGGGCCGATGAACAGCGTGCTGGCGACGACCTTGTCCTCGGTCTATCTCGCCATGCGGCACATTTTCCCCGATGTGCCGATCAGCGCCGGCGCCTTCGAGCCGCTGATCGTCAAGCGGCCGGAAGGCACCTTCCTCGACGCCAAATATCCGCGGCCGGTATCGGGCTGCGCGGCTGAGGTTTCGCAGCGCATCGCCGAGGCGGTGTTCGCGGCGATGGTGCAGGCCCTGCCGGACAGGGTGACGGCGGCTCCGGCTGGCTCCAGCGGCAATTTCGCGCTCGGCGGCAACGATCCGGTCCGTGGCCGCGATTATGTCATGTACCAGATCTCCGGCGGCGGCTATGGCGGCAATGCCGGTCACGACGGCCTGACCAATGGCTGCTCGACCATCGGCATCTCCAAGTCGCCGCCGGTCGAGATCATGGAGCAGGCCTTCCCGGTGCTCTACCGGCATTATGCGCTGCGCGAAGGCTCGGGTGGCGCCGGCAAGCACCGCGGCGGGTTTGGGCTCGCCTATGAGGTAGAGATCCTGCGCGGCGACGCCCGCGCCTCTTTCGTCATGGATCACGGCCGGTTCGGCCCGCAAGGCGCGCTCGGCGGCAAGGACGGCGCGGTCAACACGGTGACTGTGTTCCGCAACGGCGAGGAACATGTGCCGCCGCACCTCTCAAAGGAACAGGACATCGCGCTGAAGGCAGGCGACCGCGTGCGCGTCGGCACACCGGGCGGCGGCGGCTACGGCGATCCGTTGCAGCGCGATCCGCAATTGGTCGCTCGGGATGTCAAGCTTGGCTACTATACCGCAGAGCAAGCCAGAGACCTGTTCGGAGTCGTAGCGGATGAGCAACCCAAATCCCCTGGAGGCTGATCTCTCGTCTGAACTGGCCTACGCAGTCGAACGCGTCTATGCCGCTTTCGCGTCTTATCCATCGCCCCGCCACCTGCATGGCTCGCCGTACAAGGATTTGGAATCGATCTTTCGGGGAGTATCCAGTGGTCCGCTTCGGGAGCTCAGTGGTGAAAACCTCGGCGCCTATGCCGGATCGGCCATATGGACGGTCGGCGACGTCGATGACTACCGGCACTTTCTGCCGAGAGTGCTTGAACTTGCCATCCAAGGCGAACCTTCGATGGGGTTCGACGCCAACGTGATTGCCGCAAAGCTCGAAAGGACCTCCTGGCGCGATTGGCCGTTGGAAGAACAGCAGGCTGTCGAGGAGCTGTTTCAGGCTGCCTGGCGAAAAGCGATGACCATGCATCCCGATGAAGGGAACGCGGTTCCCTGGCTGGAGGGCATAGTGCTTGCCGGAATGGATGTAGCAGCTGCATTAGCGGCATGGCATGATAGCCCTTACCCCGAGGCCATGTTGCACTGTGCGGACTTGATTACCGGCAACATCAAGACACTCGATAAGGGGCACGTGATCTTCAGCGAACAGGTCACCACATGGCTTCTATCCGACAGTCTCGCCTGGCACTTGTTCACCGTCGCGGTCGAGGCTCCCTTGCGCCCCGACGATCGCGAAAAGCTCGCTTGGGCGAGCGAGACCATCGAGAACAATCTGAACTTTCCCGGAAATTAAAGGCATTGATTGGGCCGCGTTTCGCCGGTCACGCCCTGTGATCCAGCCTCGCGACCAGCCGGTCGCCGGCCCACTGGATGCCGCAGACCAGGACGATCAGGACGATGACCACGGCGATCATGACGGATGTCTCGAAGCGCTGGTAGCCGTAGCGGATGGCGAGGTCGCCGAGGCCGCCGGCACCGATGGCGCCGGCCATGGCCGAGGCGCCGATCAGCGTCACCAGCGTCACCGTGAAGCCGGCGACGATGCCGGGCAACGCTTCCGGCACCAGTACCTCGCGAATGATCGTCCAGCGGTTGCCGCCCATGGCGCGTGCTGCCTCGATCAGCCCGTGGTCGACCTCGCGCAGCGACACTTCGGCGATCCGGGCATAGTAAGGCGTCGCCGCGATCGACAGCGGCACGATCGCTGCCCAGGTGCCGATCGAGGTGCCGACGATCAGCCGCGTCACCGGGATCAGCGCAACCAGCAGGATGATGAAAGGCACCGAGCGGAAGCCGTTGATGACAGCGCCAAGCGCGCGGTTCACCCACAGGTTTTCGGCGATGCCGCCGCGGTCGGTGGCGACCAGCGCCAGGCCGAGCGGCAGCCCGAAAACCAGCGAGACGAGGCCGGAGGCGGCCGTCATCAGGATCGTTTCCCAGATTGAACGGACGAGAAGCTCAAACAGAACCGGCGACATGGCCAAGCACCTCCACCCGCGCTTGGCGGGCTTTCAAGAACGCGATCACCTCTGCCAGGTGAGCTTCATTGCTGCCGGCGACCGCCACGAACAGTGTCCCGACAGGCTGCTGCTGGACGTGATCGATGCCGCCATGCACGAGGCGGAACGAGCCGGGAACTGCCGAGGCAAGATCGGACAAAAGCGGGCTTCGGGCGGCCTCACCGGCCACGTCGATCCTGAGGATCGCCTCCACGCCGGCGTTCTGCGTTAGCTGGCTTGCGATCTCCGCCGGCAATTGCGGCCGGATGCCGCCGAGCAGGCTTTGTGTGATCGCCGATTTCGGGTCGGCAAAGACCGACCACACCGGCCCTTGTTCGACGATCCGCCCAGCGTCGATCACCGCGACCCGGTCGGCGATCGAGCGGATCACCTCCATCTCATGTGTGATCAGCAGGATGGTCAGACCAAGCTGCCGGTTGATGTCCCTCAGCAAGGCAAGGATGGAGCGGGTCGTCTCCGGGTCGAGCGCCGAGGTCGCTTCGTCGGACAAAAGCAGCGCCGGGCGCGCCGCAAGCGCCCGGGCAATGCCGACGCGCTGTTTCTGTCCGCCCGACAGCGACGCCGGATAGGCTTTCGCCTTCTCCGACAGCCCGACAAGCTCGAGCAGCTCGGCGGCGCGCGCCAGGCGTTCGGCCCTGGGCCGGCCTTCGATCTTGAGCGGCAGCGCTACATTGTCTTCGACGGTCTTGGCGGACAGCAGGTTGAAATGCTGGAAGATCATACCGATGCGCCGGCGCAGCGGCTGCAATTCGCGCTCGCCGAGCCGGCTGATGTCGCGGCCTTCGATGTAGACCTGTCCTGAATCCGGCCGCTCCAGGCCGTTCAGGCAGCGTATCAGCGTCGACTTGCCGGCGCCGCTGCGGCCGATGATGCCGAGGATCTCGCCCTGGCGCACGCTGAGCGACACGCCGTCCAGCGCCGCTGTCGCGCCGAAGCGGCGCTTCAGCTCGATGAGGCGCACGACATCGTTCGGTCCCGCGGAGCGGCCGCCGACGGGATGCATGACTTCGATGACCGAGGCGAAATGCTGGTTCATGAAAGTTCCTGTATTGGTGTCCCGCAAACGCGATCGCGGTCCGCGTTGAAGCGCGGACCGCTTTACCATGCCGGGCTTCGGCGCCCAGTCGAGCTCGGCATCAATAGGCGCTGATGCCGGTTCCCTTGTAGACCCGATCGAATTCGGCCTTCACCTTTTCGTTCTGATAGGAGGCGACCAATGTCTTTACCCAGGGCTGGTTTTCATTGCCGGCCTTGACCGCGATGAAATTGCGGTAGGGATTGTCGGCCACCGCCTCCTGGGCGATGCGATTCTCCGGTGTGAGGCCGCTTTTAAGCGCCCAATCCGTGTTGACTACGGCCGCGTCGAGGTCTTCCACCGAGCGCCCGACGATGCCTGCGTCCAGCTCCTTGATGACCAAGTGCTTCGGGTTTTCGGCGATGTCGGTGGTCGTCGCCAGAATGCCGGTGCCTTCCCTGAGCTTGATCAGATGTTCGCTCTGCAGGACGCGCAGTGCGCGGCCCTCATTGGACGGGTCGTTCGGCACGCCAATGACCGCGCCTTCTGGCAGGTCGGCAATCTTCGCGTACTTCTTGGAATAAAGGCCGATCGGCCAGACCCCGGTATAGCCGACCGGGACGATGTGATAGCCCTGCGTCTTGATCTGGTTGTCGAGATAGGGCTTGTGCTGGAAGGCGTTGGCGTCGATTTCGCCACGCTCGAGCGCTTCATTCGGCTGGGTATAGTCGTTGAACACCACGGTCTCGATTGTCAGGCCCCTCTCCGCCGCCTGGGCGGTGACGACGCGCCAGACGTCCTCGTCCTCGCCGCTCATGATACCGACCTTGACCGCCGTCTTGTCCTCGGCGAGCGACGGCGCAGCAAGGCCGACAATCGCAACCGCCGACGCGAAAAGTACAGCCAGACCGGCGCGCCGGCTTATACTTGCGGAGAGAAATGAGAGCAAAGTGTTGGTGTTCCCAGACATGATCTATCCCGTCGGTTCTGAAGTCGTTGCGGCCAGGCGGAGTGCCAAGCCTTGCCGGCATCATCGGGAATGCTGACCGTCGGATCAAAGCACCGTATTTCCCGCGAAATGCGAAGCCAGGAATATTCTCTCAAAGTTTCGGGCCTGGCGAGCACAGGGCGTGCTGGGATCATGTGTTCTAAGCCAATGCTGGTTCAGAAATTGTCCGGACGTCGTCTCCGCTATGAGGCCCGCCGTGCTTCGAAACGGCGGGCCTTTCTGCGTCCGAATGCCCAACACGGGCAGCAGTGTGGGATGTCGACAATGCTAGACGCGCCGCATGTCCCTTCAAAGCGACGCGCTTGCTCACTGGATGACCTTCACGATCCTGCGTGTGCCTGGATCGACCAGGACGGTCTGGTTGTCGACGACGACGTAGCGGTATTTGACGTTGGGGACTTCATGAAGCTCGACGGTATCAGGCAGGGTCGAGCCGACATTGAGCTCCACGCCGGGGAGCTGGACGGACGCCAGAGGCTGCTTTTTCACATACTCGCGTACGATCGTCTCCTGCTGCGGTTCGATGACCACGTCCTGAGCGGCAGCGGCGCCGACACCCGCAAGCAGCAAAAACCCAGCCGCGGCCGCCGAAAGATGCATTCTCATGATTGTCTCCTTTCCTCGTGAGCCACCTCTGCGCTGCGCCGCGTCATGCTGTTCGCAGCGGGGTCGCTATAGGCCGGTAACGTCATCAGGTGGAGCTTGTTCCGCCACTCGGATCGCTTGCCGTTTCCTTCCATTAGTTTGGAACAAAGTTTTTTAAACGCAGTTTTGCGGGGTGAAGGGACGCATTTTCCAAGGAGATCTCTCATGAAAGGCGTTCTGATCACCAGCATGTTAGCAATCAGCGTCAGCTGCGGGGCCGCACTTGCCCAGACGCAGCAGTCGACCGACGATCAGTCCGGCGCCAATTGTGCAGCCGGCACTGCCAATTGCCAGAACGGCGCCAAGATGGGCGAGCAGGCTCAGGGCAAGGCCGGCGCTACCACTGATCAACAGGCGCAGGGCAAACCGAAGCTGAAGACCGGCGAGCAGGCTCAGGGCAAGGCTGGTGCTACGACTGAGCAGCAGGCCACGGGCAAACCGAAACTGAAGACCGATCAGCAAGCCCAAGGCAAGGCTGGCGCCACGACTGACCAGCAGGCCACGGGCAACACGAAGATGAAGACCGAGGAGCAAGCCCAGGGCAAGGCTGGAACCACCACCACCGAGCAGGCTCAGGGCAGCTCCAAGATGCAGACCGAACAGCAGGCTCAGGGTAAGGCTGGGACCACGACCACAAACCAGGCTCAGAGCAATACTTCTACCCAGCAGGACCAGAGTTCGACCGCTTCCATCAGCAATGTGACCGTTGAGCAGAAGACAGAGATCACTCAGGTCATCAAGGAGACGAACGTCCAACCCGTTTCCAACGTCGATTTCGACATCTCCGTCGGTGTCGAGGTCCCGCGAAAGAAGGTCCGGCTGCATCGTCTGCCGGCGCGCATCGTCAAGATCGTTCCGGCTTACGAAGGCTATGAGTATTTCGTGCTCGCCGACGGCCGGATCGTCATCGTCGACCCGAATACCTACAAGATCGTGATTATCCTGACCTAGTCGTGGCCAGACGGTCTACCGTGGGTTGATTCACCAAAAAAGCCCGCCGCGCAGCTCGGGCGGCGGGCTTTTCCGTACCCAGCTCCAGCGTCTGCAAATCGCAAATCAAGGTCCGTCCTCGGGGCGAGGAGTGAGCACGGTATGATTGATGGTGTCGGGCAGGCAGGGACTGGGCAGGCAGCTTGTTCGGACTGACGCGGTGGTCATGGCATCGATATCCGTAACCAGCACCATTCTCGCGTAGTGCCGCGGCCACAGCGGCTCTCCAAACAGGACGAAGACGCCGCCAATCATCAAGGCCAGCAAAATGAGTGCCGTAACATTTGCAAATATCTCGCCGTAGCGCATGAAGGCAGCCTGTCCCGTTCGGAAAGCGATTTCAGCCTGTGACAGCGGCGACCAGGACGGCGCCGAAAGTCGGCGCTACTATCCTTGACGCCCCGCGAACGCCGCCTTCCATTGGATCCTCCCCGAACAAGCCGGGTAAATAACGGCACTCTCGGTGCTTTGTTCCCGGCCGTGTGGCCGGACGACAGCCGCGTCACACAGGCCGTGTTGGGGCGGCCTTTCGTTTGCAAAAGGCACTCTTCGCTCTCATTGATGTGCGGCAGCGAGGTCCTTGACGTGACGTTCGTGCATTTGCAGCACCGGCAGCGTCTTCTTGGCAAACTCCTTCATCGCGGGATCGTCGCCGGAATTCGCGTAAACGGAAAACAGCGCCACCGCTTCCTTATGCGCCTGGGTCTGCATGTCGATATATTTCGATTGGAAACTGTCCCCGCCGGCCTCCTTGAGTTGGTCGAGCAGCGCTTGGTGCTTGGTGTCCAGCGACGGGCCGGCCGGCGCGGTGGCCGAAGTCGTCTGCCCCTTGCTGAGCGCCGCCTTGAAGTCCTCGCCGGCCTTGGTATGGTCCGTGACCATTTGCGCCGCGAAGGCCTTCACATCGTCAGCCGTCGCCTGCGTCTGCGCAAGTCGGCTCGATTCGATTTCAAATGTATTGGCGATGGGCACGGTCTTGACGAATGTCGCGGTGTCAACCTTGCTCATGGTGTCGGTCGTCAGCGGCGTCAGCGTCGCCGATTGGGCAAAAACAGCCAAAGGCGCGCCGGCCATCATCGCTGCCGCAGTGATGGATAGAAGCGTTTTCATGGGGGGTCCTCCGAGGCTGATGTCATCCCTCCGATGGCTCAACGCGGAAGCTGCGACGAGGTTGCCTGGTCGCAGTGGCCACAGCCGCCGCGAGCCAAACAAATGATTTAAATAAAGGACGCCGGGCTGGGTCCTGCAAAGTGCAACGCAACCCGTAGGACCGTACGGAATCGCACAAGCTCTTTCGCTTTGCCGCAGTCTTGCTATCGTCTGCCGGGACAGATGGGTGGAGGCTTCCGTGGGGCAGATCAAGTCGCCGCTTGGAATCGGTATTGATACCGACAAAGCCGTTCATATCGTCATGGCCGACTACAATTCGGGCGACATTCTCTCGACCACTGTCGTCATAGCCGATTTGCGCAAACGCTTTCCCTGGTTCCGGCAAACCGACGAGGAACTGGTTGGCTTCATCGTTCGGGCGCTGGACGGTCGGGAGATCGCGGTCAGCTTCGACCACCGCTGCCGTTAGACGGCCGATTTTCATCACCAATGAGGCCGCGGAGCGTACGCTCCGCAGCCTCATCACAGACTATGATAAACCGGGCGCTTACTTGCCGCAGTGGTTGTCGTTCACCGTCGGCGCCATCGTGCCCGGAGACTTGCCGGTCGCGTCGGGCAGAGCCCCCTGCGGGCCTGGTGGGCAATTCCGGTCGGCATTCGAATTCGTCGTTGAGAAATCGCGAATGCTGTTGGTGATGGTCGAATCCGTGCCGGTGTCAGGGCCGCCATTATCCGGGACTACTATCGTCCGCCCGCTGCCGTCGGCAGCGGCTCCGGAGGGATCGCCGACGTTCTGGGCCATCGCTGACGTGGCCAGACCGATCGTAAGCGCCGAAGCTGCGAGAATTTTCGTGAGCATGATGCTTCTCCTTTTTACGAGGGTCGTCGCGTTGCGACTACGAAAACAACCGTTCGGGCGGGCGAAGGTTCCGACAAATTCCCCATGAATTTCAGCATGTTCTTGGGTGTTCAAGGCGGCCGCCATGCCATTCTCCGCGGGCATGCATCTGTGGACTTTTCTGACGGCCCGGCCCGGCATTTTGCTCGCCGCATGAGCGTACGCCTTACCGTCCCGCCGGAACAGGAATGCTCTTTGTGAGTTCATACCTTTGTACAATGCGACGCGCTGATGCGAATGGCGGCAGCGCAAACAAGGAGAGCAGACATCATGGGCCTTGGAACCATTCTCATCATCATCTTGGTCCTTGCCTTGCTTGGCGGCTTCAGCGGCTTGGGCGGCGGACCGTTCTATGGCACCGGCTATTACGGTGGTGGCGGCCTCGGCTTGGTGCTGCTTATCGTCATTATCCTGGTCCTGCTTGGGCGCATTTGATGCATGTCGTGCAAAAGTGTGCAGCGGTTTTGTGATAACGACATGCATAAAACATGAAGTAAGCGCGTCGCATGAGGCCGGCCAAACGCGACACGCGTTAGTGTCACGCTCGCGACAAAAACGCCTGCCGCTTGGTAATTAGCGCCGGGCGTTTTGTCGTGAAAGACTAGATTTCCAAGATCCTTGGCAAACCGGGACCCTGGCTAGAAAGGGCGACTCGGTGCCGAACCTTTCGGCGCCGAGGACGCCACCATAGCAGCAGCTTATTGTTGGCGATCGGCGGCCAGCGCTTCTTTCAGATCGGCGTTGAGCACACCCTCGTTGAACAGCGACATGATACGGGCTGCCAACCGCTCGCGGACAGGACTGTCGTCCGCAACACCCAACTCGCGGCAGCAGTCGTCGAGCGCTTTTCTCAGCACGCTCAGTTCGGCTGGAGTTGCTGCACCTTGCATCGGCATGCCATCCTCCCTTGAAAAGGGCGAAAGCGCGAAGCGTCTTTCAAGCGTCCACTCGCCGTGCCTGTGTGGACGACTCCAATTCAATTAGCGCCGCTCTCGTCCAAACTCAATGTACGGAAATTACCAAGCAGACAGTTTGGGAACGACTGCCTTGCACCTGCATTGTTGCTGCGATCCAACCCACCCCTCATTTGGATCACTGGGCGTAGCCCACGACGCCCGAATGGAGCCCGTTGCATCCCTCGCGACGGGCTCTTTTCGAGCCCGGCGATCTCAATTGTCGTTTTCGTACCAAACCGACTTTGGTACGTTTCCAACTCTAACTTTCAGTCGGATGTTTTCGTAGGCAAGCGGCAGGAGAAACTGCCGTGCATCGATTCATTTTTTTATTTAGTAGGCTCCATACCTTTCAGTGCTTATATAAGCGTTATCGTCCGCAGGTTATACCGGGCGCGGACGGCTGGGAGATAAAAAGGCTCTTGCCCTGTTTTGGGCCCAGCTATGTCTGATCCAGCAAATTCCAATAAAAATCCGTACAAAAACAAGCTGTTGCGCCGAATGAGCGCCGGCGATTTCGCCTCTCTCGAGCCGCACATCGAGCGCTGTTCGCTGGAGTTACGGCAATCGCTCGAAGTGTCCGGATCGCCGATCGAGGCCATTTATTTCCTCGAGGACGGCATCGGTTCGGTGGTTGCGAAAATGCCGAACGGCAGCGATGCGGAAGTTGGCCTTGTCGGCTTGGAAGGTATGACCGGCTCGGCCCTGATAATGGGCGACGACCGTACGGTCCATGATTGCTATGTGCAGCTGGCGGGAGAAGCTGCCAGGATCGACGCCGAGCCGTTCAAGGCGGCGCTGACGCAAAGCCCGACGCTGCGGCTGTTCTTGCTGCGCTACGTGCAATATCTGCATGTCCAGACTGGCTATACCGCGCTGGTCAACGCGCGATCGAAACTTGAAGACCGGCTGGCGCGCTGGCTTCTCATGTGTGACGATCGGGTGGACGGCGGCCGGCTGACGATCACGCACGAATTCCTGTCGATCATGCTTGGCGTAAGGCGCCCGGGTGTAACGGTCGCGCTGCAGCTGCTCGAGGGGCGAGGGCTCATCCGGTCCCGCCGCGGCGAAATTATCATCCGCGATCGCGATGGTCTCGTCGCACTGGCGGATGGCGGCTACGGCCTGGCCGAGGCCGAATATACCCGCCTGGTCGAGCATATCGGCGAGCGCTGACGGCGCTTTTCTGGCCGATTGCTGCCGCAGGTCGAAGGCCCCTGCGACACCACACGGCGGGTCGGAAAAATTTGCAAAGCTGCCGGACCGTCAGGGAACTTGTTTCCTGTCGGAGGGTTATCGGACGCCTCCACTTTGCGAGGCGGCACCAACCATTCGGGAGAGGATCATGGCGACTACGAAAAAGGCCCCGAAGGCGGCAAGCAAGGGCCTTGAGGATCTGTTCCTCGACGGGCTCAAAGACCTCTACTACGCCGAGAAGAAGATACTGAAAGCGCTGCCCAAAATGGCCAAGGGCGCGGAGTCGGAAGAAGTGACCGCCGCTTTCGAGAAACACCGCATGGAAACCGAAGGACATGTCGACCGCCTCGAGGAGGTGTTCGACAAATTCGGCAAGCCGGCCCGCGGCAAAACCTGTCCGGCCATTGACGGCATCATCGAAGAGGGCTCGGAAATGCTCGAGGAGTATAGTGGTGCTCCCGCGCTCGACGCCGGGCTTGTCGGTGCGGCGCAAGCCGTCGAGCATTACGAGATCGCTCGCTACGGCACTTTGATCGCGTGGGCGGAAGAACTCGGCAAGAGCGACGTTGTCGAGCTGCTCAGGGCAACTCTCAAGGAAGAGGTCGCGACCGACGAAGCGCTTTCCAAGCTCGGCGAAAGCGGCGTCAACGAACGCGCCATGCAGGAAGCTGCCTGATTTCAAAACCGCAACCGAGCCTTGGTTGCCAAGGCTCGGTTGGCCGCGGCGAACCGGTGAAATGATGCATTGGTCCGTCATGAACGGTAGAGCGGGCAGCAAGCGCCTTGAAGCGGTGTCTCGGATCGGACTTACTCGATCTGCTCGAACGTGCATTGCCGCGGCTCCTTGTCCGGCCGCCAGCGCAACAGCTTGGTTCCGTGCCGGAACCGGTCGCCTGTCACATGGTCGAACCGAACCTCGACCACCAGTTCAGGCTTTATCGGTTCCCATTGTCCGCTCCGCTCCGTGCTCCAGCGGCTTGGTCCGCCCGGCGCCTTGCCGGTGAAACCTGGTTTGGCCCGCAGTTTTTCCAGCCGTCTGGTCAGCGCCGCCCTGTCGTCCTTGCCGATGGTCGAGGTGAATCCGACATGATCCAGCCTGCCTTCGTTATTGTAGAGGCCGAGCAGCAGAGATCCGACTTCGTTGCTGCCGGCGAGATAGCGAAAGCCGCCGACCACGCAATCCGCAGTGCGCAGCCGCTTGACCTTGACCATGGCGCGCTCGCCGGGCCGGTATGGCCCGGCGATCAGTTTTGCAACAACACCGTCGGTCGAGCCGTGGCCGGCGCCCTGCAGCCAGCGCTCGGCGGTGGCGGCGTCGTGCGTATATTTGGACAGGTGCAGTTGGGGCCGTGCCGCCGACGCGACAAAGGCCCCAATCGCCTGCCTCCTGGTGGTGAGAGGCTCTTCGATGATGATCCTGCCGCCGGGCTCGGCCAGCATATCGAACAGGATCAGCATGGCGGGCGTCTCGAGGCTTAATTTGCGGATCCTGCTTTCGGCGGGATGGAGGCGCATTTGCAGGGCCTCGAACGAGGACGATCCGTCGACCTCGATGACAATCTCGCCGTCGGCAACAAACCGTCGCGAGCTCACATCGCGCAGCACCGCGACCAGTTCGGGAAAATAGCGGCCAAGCGGCTTGCCCGATTTTGCACGCAGATCGACGGCATCGTCGCCCTTGAACACGAGGCAGCGAAACCCGTCCCATTTCGGCTCGTATTGCCAAAGCCCGTCGCCGCCAGGGATTGCATCGGCGGCTTTGGCTTCCATCGGACGAAGGTCGAGCGGCAACGGAAATGCGGTCATGGCTGGTCCGCGCCGCCGCTACGGCATTCGCTACCGCCGTCGGCCATTCCTCTGTGCCCCGCTTTGCCGCCTCGGCGCCTTGCGGCCGGTTTGCTCGGGCGAAGGCGACAGCGGATCAACCTCGTCGGTCCCGCCGATCTCCTTGGTGATGCGATAGGCCAGATAAGCGACGGCTCCGGCAAGCAGCAAGCGGACCATGACTGCAAATCCTTCGTTGGTGTGAACCCACCAACCCGCAGGCCGAAGGTTTTGTTCCGCCGCTGCCCATCGCCGGGGTGAATCGTCGGCGGCGCAACCAAAATCCAGGCGCATCGTTTGTTGCTTATCGACGAAAAGAATTTGCGATGAAGACGCTCTTGCCCTTGTTCGCTTTGACCATGGCGCTATTCCTGGCCAGCAGCGCTTGGCCTGACGGGTGACCGCGATGCTCCTCGTTGTTCCGGTCTGGCAGGACATCGCGGCACGACTGCTTCTGACCGCGCTCGCCGGCCTGTTGATAGGCCTCAACCGCGAGGCGCGCGGGCACGCGGCGGGGCTACGCACCACCGTGCTGGTCGGATTGGCCGCCGCCATCACAATGATCCAGGCCAGTATTCTGCTCGAGACCGTTGGCAAGCACCCGGATTCGTTTGCATCGATGGACGTCTTGCGCTTTCCGCTGGGCGTGTTGACCGGCGTCGGCTTTATCGGCGGTGGCGCCATTCTTCGCCGCGGCAATCTTGTCAGCGGCGTCACCACGGCGGCCACGTTGTGGGTGATGACGGCGATCGGATTGGCTTTCGGTGGTGGCCAATACGGCTTGGGCGCGGCCGGCACGGCGCTGACGCTGGCCACCTTGCTGGTCCTGAAATGGGTGGACCTTCGAATGTCGCGCGAACACCATGCCCAGTTGGCACTGACCTGGAAGGCCGCAGCCCGACAGGAACTCGATACGATGATCGGGCCGCTTGGCTACCGGGCACGCCTCGTCGCGATAGAGAGGCGCCCAGATCTCAAGGACCCTGTGTTCTCGTTCGAGATCAGTTGGAGGCGGCCCGACACTGGGGCACCGCCAATGGATCTGCTGGCATCGGTTGGCGAGCATTGCGAGATCCAGAAGTTTGATCTCCTCAGCGAACCTGCCCGCTAGCTGGCGGCTTGCAACGATCGCGGCCTGAATCAGGCCATAGCTTCTCCACACCCCTTTCGATACCTATCTGTCGAGGCAGGACTCAAGGAGCAAGCAAAAGAGCGTGGCACAGCGATCGGGAAGTGCTGATCTCCCACTTCACGGCGGACGCGTGCCGAAATGGCTCGGCGACCGCATGACGCGGCTTGGCGCGGTCATGTGCGAGGCGATCATCCACCATTACGGCCGCGATGAATTGCTGCGCCGGCTGGCGCATCCGTTCTGGTTCCAGTCCTTTGGCGCCGTGATGGGGATGGACTGGCACTCCTCCGGCATCACCACCAGCGTCGTCGGAGCGTTGAAGCGCGGTCTGTCGCCGCTTTCCGGCGAACTCGGCATCCACGTTTGCGGCGGCCGCGGCGCGCATTCGCGCAAGACCCCGCACGAGCTTGCCCTGATCGGCGAGCGTGTCGGCCTCGACGGGCAAGGCCTGGCGACTGCCAGCCGGCTTGTCGCCAAGGTGGACAGCGCCGCGGTCCAGGACGGTTTCGATCTCTATCTGCACGGCTTCATCGTCACCGATGACGGCAACTGGGTGGTGGTGCAGCAAGGCATGAACGGCGACAGCAAGGTGGCGCGCCGCTATCACTGGCTGTCCGAGGGCCTGAAGAGCTTTGTCGACCAGCCGCATGCTGCCATCGAGGGCGCCAATCAGGGCGAGATCGTCAACCTGACCGACCGCCGCGCCGAAGCGTCGCGCCAGGGACAACTGGACCTTCTGCACGGCCTTGGACCGGATCGCATCGTGAGGGAGCTTGCCGCTTTGGAGCGGGGTTCGGCGCCAGCGCCGGAGCCGGCACAAAAGCTGCTGCCGCATCTGGTGATGCCGGCGCACCACGATGTACGCGAAAGCGATGTCGTCATGCGCCGCCTGCACGGCAACATCGCCGCGGCGGCCGAGCGCGGCCCGACAGATTTCGCCGGGCTTCTCCTGGTGCCCAATGTCGGCGCGCGCACAGTGCGGGCGCTGGCGCTCGTCGCCGAAGTGGTGCATGGCGCGCCGTGCCGATTTTCCGATCCCGGCCGCTTCTCGCTGGCGCATGGCGGTAAGGACAGGCACCCGTTCCCCGTGCCGCTGAAGGTCTATGACGAGACGATCGGCGTGCTGAAGTCGGCTGTCCAGAAGGCCAGGCTCGGCCGTGACGAAGAGATCGGCGCGTTGCGGCGGCTGGACGACCAGTCGAGGCAGGTCGAGCGCTATGTCACCGGCCCAAGCCTGAAGGAAATAGTCGCCGGGGAGTTCGAGCAATCGCATCTGCTCGGCGGCCGCAGCGTCTTCGGTTGGGAGGTCGTACCCGAAACGGCCGCAGTCAAATCAACGAAGTGATCGGCTCGGATCAAGCCTCCAAGTCGATCAGGGCGACGCCGAGTTCGGGACGGTGCCTGCGGCGCAGATGGCCAGGCGTCTCCACCAATGTGACCTCGAGCGTCGGCCGCACGATGCCGTCCAGCAGATGACCGCCCCTCGTGGTGCCGTCACTCAATCCAAGGACTGCGTGGACGTGCAAGCTGGGCCTGCCGTCGTCGCCGATGGCAACATCGCCGATCGCGCTCAGCACTTCACACTGTTCCCGGACGGGGATTTTCCGGTAGGTCCTTTCTCCAGGGTCGAACCAGCCGACGGTTGCACTTTCGAAAGCGCCGAGCGCGGTCAGCGACGCGCCGCCGACGCCACGGTCGACCGCAAATGACGTCAGCTGCGCAAACGCCTCTTCGCCGGGATCAAGCACAACGACGAACGTTCTCTGTCCGGCGCTTTCGGCAACAAGCTGTGATTTCATGATCTTGCTCCAGCCCGTCAGGAATTCAAATCCACCACACCAGCAATGCCAGCAAGACGAGACCCACCAGGCCGGCGATGAAAATGATCCGGCGCGCCCGCGTCCGCAGAACGATCTCGCCCTGCCGCGCCTGCTCCGCCGAAAAGACAGGACCATTCTTGTCCCGGTCGCTGCTCATCCATCGTCTCCTTCCGGGGCATTATTCGGCATTGAATGGATCTGGCGCCCGATAGAACACAATCTCGTTTGGCGGATGAGGTTCCACGGCGGGGCGCCGTTGCAGCTATTCCTTTGGCGCGGTGGCGGGCGCGGTATAGCGGCGGCGCACTGCGTCCAGGATGTGGTTGCGGCTCTCCTGCGCCGAAAGTGTGCCGTCTTTCTCCGCTTCAGCGGTCTCGCGCGCCAGTTCCTTGTCCCTGATCTGGTGGCGAAACCATTCGGAATAGTCGCCGGCGCGCAGATGATGTTCCCAGGTCCTGTCGTCGATGCCCTCGGCGATCTGGGCGAAAATCATCAGATTATGGGCGCGGAGGTTCATCGCATTGTCGGGGCCGCGGAAATAGAAGCTGCCCTTCTCGTCGAGCTGGCCCTCGGCATATTTGCGGCTGTGGCGCTTGAGCGACTGCCGCGGTTCGATCGGCTCGACCATGGCAGGTTTCTTGCACGCCTGCGGCCGCCAGAACAGCACGCGCTCGTCTTTTGGAGAGTTCAGGTCCTTGTCCTTTGGCGGTTCGGTGCCGGTCTCGTGACAGAACGTCTTGATGACCTTTTTCGCCTTGGGGCCGAGTGCGATGACGGCGGTGACCAGCCGCAATGCCTCGGTTGAGATCGCGTCCGGATGAACCGTGATCAGGATCGTGCCCGGCAATTCCATGGCCAGCACCATTGGCGTGTCGTCGCGCCGCTTCGGCAAGAGGTGATGCGCCTCGTCGATGATCAGCCAGTGTGGTCGTGCCGTGCGGAAGCGAACACCGCCAAGGCCCGGCAGCAGGTCGGCAAAGAAGTCCGGCCGCTCGTTAACGCGCAGCGCCAGGCCATTGACGACCAGATTGTTGTCCGGCTTCCCCAGGAGATCGAGCAGTTGCGTCTTCGTCGGCGCGTTCGAGCCGTCGCCCAGCCGGACGGCGCCTTCGAGGCCGTCATAGTCGCCTTCCGGATCGAAGATGCAGAACTGGAACTTTCTCTCGACGAAGCGCTCCGTCAGTGCGGTCGCCAGGGTCGATTTGCCGATGCCGGAGCTGCCGGCGATCAGCACCGTATCGGTTGGCGACAGATACACCTCCTTGCCATCCTCCGAGCCAAGCAGAATGCCGTCGCGGTTCGGCACAAGCTCGCGATCGCGCTCGACCACCTTGGCGATCAGTTCCTCGACGCCTTTTCCGCGCGCGCCGCGTGTCACGAGATCCGCCATATCCTTGACTGCCGGCAGTGCGTTGTCGACGGCGACGCTGAAGCCGCAGGCGCGCAGGAAGGCGTGGTCGTTTTCGGCGTCGCCGACACCGACGACGTTGTGCGGCGACAATCTGAGGTCCTGAAGCGCAGCTGTCAGCCCGGTCGCCTTGTTGATGCCGCTGGGCAGGATCATCACCGCGCCCTTGTTGAAGATGATTTCCAGCTCCAGCCCCAATTTCTTGATGACCTCGAGCGCGGTAGCCTGATGCGGTTCCCAGGTTGCGACGATCGAGCGTCCGACCGAAAGCGGTTTGACACCGCGTTTCCTGAGTTTGGCGATGAACTCGGGGGCGGGCGGCGGAGATATCGTCCGCTCCTCCTCGCTGGCCGGCGTGTAGATCAGCGCGCCGTTTTCGGCGACCACCTTGTCGAAAATCGCGACTTCGGGAAAGACGCGCTTGAGGTCGGGCAGCTCGCGCCCGGTGACGAGAATGAGTTTGCGGCCGCTCTTCTTGAACCGTTCAAGCGCCGCAAGCGTCTTCTCGGCAACGATCCCTTCATGCGCCAGCGTGCCGTCATAGTCAGTGGCCAGGGCAATGAAATACATGCCGTCAATAGCCGCCCACGATCGGCAATATCTCGCCGGTGATGTAGCTCGAGCAGTGCGGCGAGGCGAGGAACACGTAGGCCGGCGCGATCTCCTCCGGCTGGGCCGGCCGTTTCATCGGCGTGTCAGCGCCAAATTTCGAAACATCGCCGGCTTCCTTGTCCGAGGGGTTGAGCGGCGTCCAAACCGGGCCTGGCGCCACGGCGTTGACCCTTATGCCCTTCTCGACAAGGTTGCCCGAGAGCGCGCGGGTGAAGGCATGAATGCCGCCCTTGGTCATGGAGTAATCGACCAGTTGCTTCGAGCCCTCGATGCCGGTCACTGAACCGGTATTGATGATCGCCGAACCGGGTTTCATGTGCGGCACGGCCTCCTGCGCCATGTGGAAATAGCCGTAGAGGTTGGTCTTCAGCGTCGTGTCGAAATGCTCCTCGGTCAGCTCGCTGAAATCGCTGGAGTGGATCTGGAAAGCGGCGTTGTTGACCAGCACGTCGATCCGCCCAAACTCCTGCACGATCTCAGCCACCGCGTTGTGGCAGTGGTTGCGTTCGCTGACGTCCGCCTTGATCAGGATGCAGCGCCGGCCTTCCGCTTCGACGGCCCTTTTGGTATCTCTGGCGTCCCTATCCTCCGAGAGATAGACGATCGCCACATCGGCGCCTTCACGCGCATAGAGCACGGCCACCGCACGGCCGATGCCTGAATCGCCGCCGGTAATGACGGCCACTTTGCCGTCGAGCTTTTTCGATCCGATATAGTACGGCGCATCGTAAAGCGGCGCCGGCTCGATCGCCCATTCATGCCCCGGCTTCGGCTGGTGCTGCTCGGGGAAGGGCGGCTCGGGATATTTGCGGGCGCCCGCCTGCATGGCGCCTTTTTGCCTGCCATTGGATTTGGACTTGTCCTTCTCGTCGATCCGGCGCTGGATGTGCCGTTGCTTGGCGGCCTCGCCGGCGACTTCCGATTTCATCTGCATGGTCATCTCCCTGGCTTGAAACCCAACAACGCATGTCCGGCGAAAAGGTTTATGCGACCACGTCATTCCTTGAGCCCGGCGACACGCTCCAGCAGCGGCCGTTGCAGCAGCGGCAGATGGCCGACGACGCTGAAGGCCGCGTTTCTGACGCCTTGCATGATGCCGTTGTCCGATTGGGCCACCGAGAGGATGCGCTCGCTGAGCGTGATCCACCGTTGCCCCACCGGGTGGCGTTCGCTTGTGTAGCCGGCAAGCGTGCCGTCGACGAAACGCCTGGCGAATGACGCGGCGTCCTCGATGCCGAGATTCATGCCGCGCGCCCCCAACGGCGAATGCACATGCGCGGCATCGCCTCCCAGGAAGACGCATGCGGTTTGATAGCGCGGCGCCTGTCGTACCGGAATATGGAAGCGGTCGGCCCGCAACAACCGCGTGATCCGGTAATTGCCGGGGATGCGCGCCAACGCATCCTCGCTGTTTGAAACCGCGCGATAGCGCTTCTCGCCGATCGGGATGATAGAACCGACGTCGCCGTTCCTGTGAAGAAATGCGTGGGCGGCCATCGGCTCATAGGGCCAATCGTCGATGTCGGCGTCGGCAATGCTCCATTGCCGCCGATGCGTGTAGCCATCGAAGCCGATGCCGATGGCATCACGCACCGTGCTTTGCGCACCGTCGGCTCCGAAGACAAGGTCGAAACTTGCCTCGTCACGGCCGTCTGGCGCCTCGATCCGCACCTCGACCCGGCCTTTGTGCTCGGCCATGCCGATAAATGTGCTTCGCCATTCGACGTCGACGCCAAATCCCTTGAGCGTGTCGGTCATCAGCGATTCGGTGTCGCGCTGCGGCAATGACAGCAGAAAATTATGGCGGTGCGGCAGGATCGAGAAATCGATCTCGCCGAGCGCTCGTCCTTCGAAGTAGAAACGGGCTCGGCGAATTTTCAATCCTTCGGCGAGCAACCGGCCAGCGACTTTGGACGGTTCAAGGATGTCGAGGCTGTGCGAACTGATGCCGACCGCCTTGGCGAGCGACGTCGGGCCTTCCTTGCGGTCGATGATGCGAGGTGCAATGCCGCGCCTTGCCAGTTCGACTGCCGCCGTCAGCCCGGTCGGGCCGGCGCCGACGATCAGGATGGAAGCGTCCCGCGAAGCCGTCATCGTCCGGCGTCAGCTTTTTGGCAGTGCGTAGGCAATGATGTCGTCGCCGATCCTGGTCTCCATGAAATGGTGGCCGCCGGGTGCAAGGGTCGCCAGCCAGATCAGGACGTAAAGCCATACACCGGCGGTATTGCCGGCAAGCAGCAGGCTGCCGGCGGCCAGCAGGGCGATCCCGGCGGGCAGATAGTACCAGGATCCGCCCAGCGCGATCAGCCAGGCACCGCCCCCTCCGATCAGCAGGCCGAGGATCGTCAGCAGCGCGCCGACGAACATCGTCCACCAGAAGGCAACGCCGGACCGGCGGCGAATGGGATGGGAGTCGGGGATGGTCATGATGCTTATCCGGGTGAAACAGAACGTGACCTCATCCGAACGTATGGAGGGGTCGATGGTTTCCGGTCAGCCCGACCTGATGGGCCAGGGCGGGGTAACCATTCTGTGATCTCCGCTGCTCCAGCCGGAACTTACCCACGCAGCCGCAGTTAGGGGTTTTGGGGGGTGAATACGGTTTGCTGGATGCGAAATCGGCGAGGGAATGCCGCAGGTCTTTTCAAGGAGCGCCAACGGCATTTCACGTTTCGCTCTGTGGGGCGCGTGTTTCATGGCGATCTTTGCGGCTCTCGGCGGCACCGCCATCCTGCGTTCGGACTTCGTCACCGGCGTTGGCCGGCCGTTGGCGCAACCAGTGCCGTTCAGCCACAGGCACCATGTCGGCGAGCTTGGCCTCGATTGCCGTTATTGCCATAGCGGCGTCGAGACTTCGTCATCGGCGGGTCTGCCGGCGACCGAGGTGTGCATGACCTGCCATTCGCAGCTTTTCACCAACGCGAACATGCTGGCGCCGGTACGGGCAAGCCTTGCCTCCGGGCAGCCATTGCAGTGGCAGCGGGTGAACAGTGTCCCCGACTTCGTCTATTTCAATCATTCGATCCATATCGCTAAAGGCGTCGCCTGCGAGACGTGCCATGGCGAGGTCGACGACATGATCGGACAATAGGCCGAAGCGGCGCACCTCGTGATGCCTTGCCTGCGCTCGGACCGGCCTCATACGGCCCGCTTTTGCCCGGCCGCCAGCGTAGAAATCTTTTGGCCGTGGCCATTGAGTTGCCGGGCCTCGTCCTCGGCTGCGTCTTCAAGCTTGGCGACGAGCAGGTCCTTGAGGTCGCCGACCTCTTCCTCGATGTCTTCGATGGGTACGCCGGCATCGGCAGCCTCTTCCTTGCATTCCCTGGCGAGGATTTCCGCCTCCCTTTCAAGCTTGATCGGAGGCGGCGGCACATGAACGTTTTCGTGGATCCAGTCCTGCAAGAATTCTATCGCACTATCACTCATGGCGCTCACCTATAGCGGCAACCTGTAGTGCACATTAACGTACGTGCTGCAAAATGGATGCTTGGCAACGCCGGATTTCGAATAGCGATACTTGACGATAGCGTGATCGCCCTAAGGGCTAGAGCTTCTGCAGCCAAATGGGATTATCGGCGTCGCGGAAATGCGGCTAGCCAGACAGTTGGAGCGGGATCATTCTGCCCTTAGGACGTGTTGCGCCGCCGCGCCGGTGCTGCTCGATTAGGATCGCCTGACGGCCGAACATCGTCATCCGCAGCAGCCGGTCGTGCCGGCCACTCGGCGGCGCGGTCCGCGCGCATTTTGCGTTTATGCGCCATCCAGAACGGCAAGAGCTCAGCAAGAAAACTGTATATCGTGGTCTTCATCGGCATGCTCCGGACACGGGTTACAACTCGTGATCCCCGAGTTCCGTTCCGACAAAGAGTTGCGTTCCGACAAATCCGTCGCTTCTACAACTGCGATTCGATCGGCAGGCACCCAACCAGCGCTGCAACGATGCGCCGATAGAGACTGGCCTCCGGTTCACGCGAATATTGCCGCATCTCGCCATCCGCCATGCCGAGCCACCGCAAGGCGCCTTTGTCCAGGACCAGCTGATAGCTCGTCTGCGGTGACTTTTCGTGCTCGAACAGCCGGCGCAACTCCATCACCAGATTGGTATCATGGAAAAGCACGCCCATTTCCGCATTCAACGACACCGAACGCGGATCGAAATTGAAGGAGCCGACAAACCCGAGCGTATCGTCGACCGTGAAGGCCTTGGTGTGGAGGCTGGCTCCCTTTGAACCGAAAACGGAAATGTTGGCCTGGCGGTCGAAGGGCTGCAATTCGAAAAGCTGGATACCTTTTTTAAGCAGCTTGCGGCGGCATTTGGCATAGGCGCCGTGCACGGCGGCGACGTCCGTCGCGGCGAGCGAGTTGGTCAGGATTGCAACCTCGGCGCCACGATCCACCAGCTTCGACAGGATGGCCAACCCGGTGCGGCTGGGGATGAAATAGGGCGAGACAATTTCGAGGCGCTGCCTGGTCGCCGCGATAGCGGGAAGCAGCTCTTTCGTCAGCCAGTTCCTGCGCCTTTTGCCGCGCACCTTTTCCGGCGGATCGGAAATGACACGAACGCCTTTGGTCCAGCAGACGTCGCTGTGCGCTGCAATGAACTCCGTGATCGTGCGCCAGGCACTGAGGCTGTTCAAAAGCTGGCCGTCCGCGGTCGCGTCGAGATTGTCGAGGAAATCGGCGCGCGAGCCCACCGCAGCCGGGTTGAGCAGCTGGATCGGCTTTGCCGCCTCGCAATTCCAGAACGCCTCGAATATCTGCATCGTCTGCCCTACGGCAGGACCGAGAAGCAACAGGTCGAGATCGCGAAAATTCGTCTCCGCAGCGTCGAAATAGGCATCGCCGATATTTCTTCCGCCGACGATGGCCAAGCCCTCATCGGCGATCCAGGCCTTGTTGTGCATGCGGCGGGTCATCGCAAACAGCCGGGCGACCATCTCCAGCGAGCGAAAGATGCTGCCGTTTCTCATGCCGCTGGGGTTGAACAGCCTCAGCTCGATGTTCTTGTAGCTGTTGAGCGCCAGGTAAGCAGCGTCGCTGTTGCGCGGATTGATATCGTCCAGCAGCATGCGGACGCGGACACCGCGCTCCGCCGCCTTGACGACCTCCTGCATCAGCAGCCGGCCGCTATGGTCGTCGTGCCAGAGATAGTACATCAGGTCGAGGCTGCTTGTGGCACTGCGCGCGGCAAGGATTCGCGCGGCAAACGCGTCATAATTGTCGGCGATCAGCAGCAGCCCGCTATTGCCGGCAGCGATCTTGTCCCGGGCAAACCGCGAGATGGCTGTATCCATGAAGTGCACCGATAAACATCAGCGAAGCAAACCGTCTGAAATCTGACTAACAACCCTTCAGGTTCATTCTGGTTGCAGCCGCGGCTGCCGTATCGCGTCCAGGTTCAGCCGGGCCTTGATCGGCAGATGATCGGAAGCCCGCTGCGCTAGCGGCGTCTTGTGCACCTCGATGCTGGAAATCAGGTGCGGCGGCCTGGCCAGGATGCGGTCGAGCGCAAACAGCGGAAAGCGCGACGGAAAGCTCGGCAGAACCGCATCGATCGGACCGAAATGCGGCAGCAGGGCCAGCAGCGAAGACCTGTTGCGGACGCGCCATTCGTTGAGGTCGCCGAGCAGGATTGTTGGCCGCAGAACCGGGTGCGTGGCTTCGACCAGCGCGTTGGCCTGCTGCGAGCGCGACCGCCGCAGCAAGCCGAAATGTGCGGCTATGATCCTGAGCGAGACGCCCTTCAGTTCCAGGTCCGCGATAACCGCACCGCGCGGCTCGAGGCCGGGCAGCCGGATCTGGTTCACGCTTTCGACCACGCCGCGGCGTGCCAGGATCAGATTTCCGTGCCAGCCATGGCTGCGGCGGTTTTCCGGGACATGGGTGGGGACGAGGTCGCTGTCCCGCTCGAGCGCTGCGAGATCCAGCAAACCCTGCCTGCTTCCGGTTCTTTCGTCGGCCTCCTGCAAAGCAATGATGTCGGCGTCGAGTTCCTTAACCACGGCCGCGACCCGCTCCGGATCGAACCTGCCGTCGGTGCCGACGCATTTATGCACGTTGTAGGATGCGACCGTGGTGCACGAAATTTCATTGCCGGGTGCCGTAAACCGCGGCACTTCCCTTCGCAGCGCAGCGCCAAGCGACCTTGGAAGGGTAGGCGATCGATCCAGCATGTTATCCATTTGCTGTTGAGTCGGTGAGTGGCGGCCATTGCGATTATGGCGCGTGCGGAGGTCTGAAACAACGACGACCTTGCAGAACCGTTCCACCATCCGGGCTCGGCGCGCCGGCGGTCTGGAACCCTGACGGGCAACAACACGTTTCGGAAAAGCAGCGCAGTCAACGGAGAAGTCGAATGCAGTCCTTAGCCGCAGATTCCGCCCCCCGCCCAGGCCCGCTCAGGATTGTCCCGTTCGATGGAACCGTGACCGTCCGGTTCTCCGACGCCATTATTGCGTCGAGCGAGCGGGCAAAGGTGCTCTATGAAGACGGCCATGATCCTGTTTTCTACATACCCTTCGAGGACATCTATTTCGACCTCTTGGAGAAGACGAACACGACGAGCCACGGCCCGCTGAAGGGCACGGCAAGCTATTGGCGTGTTCATGCGGTCGGTTCGTCGGCAGAAGACTTCATGTGGGCCTACGAGACGCCCGACACCCCGGCATTGGCGATCGCCCGCCACGGTGCGTTCGATCCCGGCAGGGCGCGGATCGACGCCGATCCCGCGGAAGACAAGCGACACACGCCGCACGTCACCGAGTAGACCCACATCGGCGACAGCCGCCAGCGGTCCGTCAGCTCGCGAACTCTTCTCTGAGGATGCGCAGGCCGTCTTCGTATTTCGCCGTCGAGGCCCCGATCTGCCGTGCCTGCCATAGATTGTCGGCAAGATCGGCGCGCTTGACAGGCAACGCCAGCGGGTTGGCCGCAGCCCTGCGAACGAACGCGGCATCGTCCTCGTTCGGCAGCCGCGTCATGGCGTCGACGGCAGACACGATGGACGGCCCGAACCCGGCCGCCTCAAGCCGGTCGCGGTTCCAGCCGTCGCCTTTTTCGATGACGTCGTGAAGATAGGCGATAGCTTTCTGGTCGAGCGTTTCGACGGCATCGACGAGCCGGCGGCAATGTTCGATATATGGCCGCCCTGTCTTGTCCGTCTGCCCGGCATGAGCCTGTTCGGCGATTTTCGCTGCGCGATAAAGCACGCTCATTGGGTCGACCCCGTAACGAACAGAGCATGTCCTGGCGCACCAACGCGCCATCGTCGGTGCGAGTTCCTACGCGCCGCGGGACCCTGCTGCCTCACTTGTGAGCGGCGGGCGCGACGCGTCAGGACACGCGTTCAAAACTGTCGAGGCTGGTTCCAAAGGCGCGCCAGGCGGGCAGTTTCCTGGCTCGGGCCGGGGCACCTTCCTTTTCCGCCGACAAAGCGGCATCCGCAACGGTGTGCCACAGCATCTCCAGCTTCCCATCCCTGAGAATGCCGGTATAGCTCACCGCTGCGGCTCCGACCCGCCCTTCGGCCGCGCAAGTGAAGCCGATGACATCTCCATGGCAGGCTCCCAACAGCGGCAACGTCATGCCGAAAAATGCGCTGTCCTCCAGCGCCGTCCTGAAGGTTCCGTTGATCCGTCCGCCCTCTTCGCTGGTCAGTTCGACCACCGACCCGTACTGGTTTTGCCAGATGCCCAGCCAACTCATCGCTGCTCCTCCTGATTGCCTCCATGGGGATTGTGCTGCCACACGGCCGCCAAGCCGCGGCCGGTGTAGCTGCCTTCAATCAGCCGCGATGCCAGCCGTCGACATCTGCACGAAGCGCAGCGGCGCTTCCAGCGTCCAGCTGATGCCGTGCCTGGCGAATTCCAGGCGGCCGGTGCCGCTGAGCGCCTGCGGCGTGACGCGTTTGAGCACAACCGTTCCGAACCCGCGTCGCGTGTTTTCATCCACCAATGGCCCGTCCAGTTCCCGCCAGACAAAGCGGAAGCCATCGCTGCCGTCGGCGGCTGGCGTCACGGTCCATTCGGCCTCGACCCGTCCGTCATGGTGCGACAGCGCTCCGTGCTTTACCGAATTCGTGGCCAGCTCGTGAAAGGCAATGCCGAGATATTGCACCGCGTTCGGCTGCAGCATGATCATCGGCCCGCTCATCGACAGACGGGCCTGTGTCGCGAAGGCCTTGGTCTGGGCATGGATCAGTTCGCCGATAGTCGCCCCACGCCATTCGGCATCGACCAGCAGATCGTGCGATTCCGATAGCGCCATGATGCGTTCCCGGACCTGTGAAAGGAAAGCCTCTGGCGTCCCCGCCAGCTTGCTGGTCTCGCGGATCATCGAGACGATCACCGAATATTGGTTTTTGACGCGGTGGTTCACTTCGCGCATGAGTGTGCGGATGCGCCGTTCGCTCTCCTTGTGCGGGCTGATGTCGCGCGCGATCTTGGAGGCGCCGATGATACGCCCAATGCCGTCGCGTATCGGCGAGATGGTGAGCGAAACCGGTACCAGGGTGCCATCCTTGCGCTGCCGGATAGTCTCGTATGAAGGAATCCGTTCGCCGGCGCGAATGCGGCTGATGATCATGGCTTCCTCATCCAGGTGGTCGGGCGGGATGAGGATCGTCACCGGGCGCCCGATCGCCTCGGCGGGCGTGTAGCCGAACAGGCGTTGTGCCGCGTCGTTCCAACTGGTGATAATGCCGTTCAGGTCTTTCGACACGATCGCGTCCATCGAGAATTCGACGATGGCAGCGAGCCTCATGCCGGCGTCGTCAGCCAGCGCCTGGGTGCGCAGGTCGAGCAGGGTGTTGATAGCGCCGACGACCTCACCGCACACATTGCGAAGCAGGACCGGGTGCGCGCTGAACGGGATGAACTGGCCGTCCGGCCGCTCGGCGATCGCCCGGCCCCCACGAACGTCCCGCTCCTCCAGCAAGGCAACGGCCATCGGACATTCGTCATGCGCCATCGGTCGCCCATCAAGGTGGCGAAGCTTCCATGAACCGCACCAGCGGTCCTGGCCAAGCATCGGACGATGTCCCCAGAGATCGGCAGCGGCTTCGTTGAAGAAGGTGATGTAGCCCTGTCTGTCGGTGGTGTAGACAGCCACAGGCAACGCCTGCATCAGATCGGCGGAAGAAACTTGCGGGATTCCGCCAGTCCTTAGTTCAACGACGTCCACCAGTCCCCCGCTCCGCTTGGATTGCCGACGGATTGCTACGTCATCTAAATGCGCGCGAGTGTTTTCGGTTCCGTTCGATCTGCTTTCGGACATTCAGGCCGATTTGCGTTTCGCCGCCGCCCTCGGACTTTTGTTCGGAGCCTTGCCGCCCTCCTGCGCCAGGCTCTTGCGCAGAACATCGGCGAGATTGACGACGTTCGTCCTCGGCTCGGGTGCCGGCTTGGGCGGTTTCTTGCCCTTGCGCTTGGCGTCGATCATCGCAACCAGCGCCTGTTCATAAGTGTCTTCGAACTTCGACGGGTCGAATTTGGCCGGCTTCTTGTCGATCAGCAGTTGCGCGATTTCCAGCATCTCGGGATCGACCTTGCGAGCCTTCAGCCCTTCGAACACCGCGTCCGCCGCGACCACTTCATTGTGGTTGCGTAGTTCCGTCATTACCATGCCCTTGCCAAGCGGCTGGATCAGCACCTCTCGGCCACGCTGGTACAGCACGACGCAGGAGCGGGCTGCCACTTTCTTCCTGGCCATGGCGTCCCGGATCACCGCGAAAGCCTCCGTGGAGGGCGCGTCGGCCGGAACCAGATAATAGGGTTTTTCGAGGTAGCGTGCGTCGATTTCGGCGGCGGGCACGAACTCGCCGATCTCGAGCGTATGCTGCGATACCATCTTCAGTTTCTTGATTTCGTCCGGCTCTATATGGATGAACTCGCCCTTTTCGACCTCATAGCCTTTTACCTGCTCCGCCGCCTCGACCGTGTCGCCGGTCTCCTCGTCGATATAAGCGCTCTTGACCGGGAGACCGTCCTTGCGGTTCAGGATCCTGAAATGCACTTTCTCGGCCTCGCTGACGGCGCCGATGATCTTGACGCCACAGGAAACCGATCCGACTTTCATAAAGCCCTTCCAGGCAGCTCGCGGCGTCGCCATGTCGATCACTCATTTGTCGAACGGACGGAACGGCTGCGAGCCGAAATCGTTCCGCCATGGCAGGCTGTTCCATATGCCGGCCCGGACGTTCGTTTCAGTTTCGTCAGGGGAATAGCGGGATGGCCCAACGCAGCGCAGGATTGCTCATCTTTCGCCGAAGGGAAGGACATCTCCAGGTCTTGCTGGTGCATCCGGGCGGACCATTCTGGGCGAAGAAGGACGACGGCGCATGGTCGATCCCGAAGGGCTTGGTCGACGAGAACGAGGACGACCTGGCGGCAGCAAAACGCGAGGCCGAAGAGGAGCTAGGCGTCGCCATCGATGGCGTTTTCGAACACCTTGGCAGCTACAGGCAGCCGGGCGGCAAGCTCGTCATCGCATGGTGCGTCGAGGCGGATTTCGACAGCGACGCCATCAACAGCAACACCTTCGTCATGGAATGGCCGCCAAGGTCCGGCTCGATGAAGGAATTTGCCGAAGTCGACAGAGCGGGCTGGTTCTCCCTGCCTGAAGCCAACCTCAAGATCCTGAAAGGCCAGCGCGCCATGCTGGCGGAGTTTGCCGGTCGGCATGGCGACGGATGAATTTGTTTCAGCCCAGTTCTTAAGGGCAGTGCTCGGGCTTGCTCCCGCTCTGCTTTAAGCGCGTTGCGGCCGCAGCGTGCGCAACGTGATCGAATAGCGGTGCTCGGCAACCGGCGGAATGCTGTGCTCCCATTCGTTGCGCGCAGCACCCGTCATCAGATAGGCCGATCTTGGATCGACGGTGACCGTCTTGCGGTCCCATCGCGTGCCGTTTTTCCGGCGCAGGCGGAAGCTGCAGGCGGCCAGCAGCGAAACGCCGGCGACCGCCTCGAAATGAGGCTTGTCGCGGTGCCAGCCGATACCGGCGCCCGGCCGGTACTCGTTGATCAGCACCTGCACGAAGGTTTCGGCGGGCAAGCGGGCAAAGGCTGCAACCTTTTCCCTGAGCGGCAGCAGAAAGCCGGGTATCGGCGGTGCCTCGACGACTTCGCCCCGGTCGTAATCATAACGCTGCCCAAAACCGACCACCCGCCGGTTTGCCAGATGGCCATAGAAGTCGAAGGGCTGAAAAGGCAGGGTTGCGAGCTGGCTCGCCAACGCTGCCTCCTCGTCCGGCGTGATCAGTTCGGGCTGGTAGCGGAATCCTTCCGGCAGGTCGTCGGCGGCGGCAAAGAGATCGCCCTGGCGGGCTGCAGCCGATGTCTTGAGCGGTGGCATCAACCGTATTTGGTGAAGCCGGCCCGTAGCGGCAAGGCTACTTCGGCAGGAAGGAACCTCGCTCTCCGTGCAGGGTTATTCACACGACGGCGTGGATTGGACCTGTTGAGAATGCCTTCAACTGCGATCAGAAGCATCGATTACCAGCCGGCGACGAGGGTACTCTCCGTATGGTTCGTCCCGAGCGGAAACCGCTATGATTACGAGGACGTGCCGCCGCAGGTCCACGCGGCATTCCGCAAAGCCTCGTCGAAGGGCCGGTTCTTCAACGCGCATATTCGCGACCGGTACAAATACCATCTGGTCGAGCAGAGCCATTCGAGCTGAGCCGAGGCCATCCGCCTCAGCCGGGCCCCTCCATCACCTTGCGCGTGTGGCGGGCGATCACACCTTCCTCGTCGGTCGCGACGATGCGGACTTCCACTTTGCTCTCCGCCTGGCTCATCAGCGCGGCATGAGAGCTGTTGGCGGCCTCGTCGATCGCCACGCCGAGCCAGTCAAGCCTGTCGCAAATCGCTTTACGGGCCGTGGCCGAGTGCTCGCCGATGCCGCCGGTGAACACCAGGCATTCCAGCCCGCCCAGCGTGTTGGCGAGGGCGGCAACTTCCCTGGCGGCGCGGAAGGCGAAAAGCTCCACCGCTTCGCGGGCCCGGCGGTCGTCGCTGGCCTCCAGCGTGCGCATGTCGCCGGAAATGCCGGACACGCCGAGCAGGCCGGATTCCTCGTAGAGCATGTCTTGCAGCGCCTCTCCGGAAACGCCTCTTTCCAGCAGCAGGTACAAAAGCACGCCCGGATCGATGGCGCCGCAGCGTGTGCCCATGACCAGGCCATCAAGCGCCGAAAAGCCCATCGTCGTATCGACGCTTCGCCCGTCGCGCATGGCGCACAGGCTCGCCCCGTTGCCGAGATGGGCGACGATGGTTCTTTTCGCCGCCAGATCGGGCGATATCTGCTTGAGCCGGCCGGCAACATATTCGTAGGAAAGCCCGTGAAAGCCGTAGCGGTGGATGCCGTCCGCCTCGTAGCGGCGCGGCAGCGCAAAACGGCTGACCAGAGGCTCGATGGTCCGATGGAAGGCCGTGTCGAAGCATCCGACCTGCGGCAGGTCGGGCCGCAGCGCGGCAAGCGCCCGGATTGGTGCGAGGCTGCGTGGCTGGTGCAATGGCGCAAGCGGGGTCAGCCTGTCGAGAGCCTCGATAACTGTCGGCGTCAGGCGGACAGGTTCGACGAACTCGCGTCCGCCATGGACGATGCGATGGCCGGCGGCGATCAACTTCCTTCCGCCAAGTTCGTTCTCGATCCACTGCAGCATCTGGCCGAGGCCCATGTCGCGTGATGCGTCCGCGGTAAGTGGCCGATCGCACTGCAGCTCCCCATCGGCGGCTTTCGCGGTCAGCCTTGGCGCATCGCCCAGATCCAGCGAACCGCGCGAGGCAAGATCCGGCTCGGCGGACGCTGCAAGGTCGTAAAGTCCGAACTTGATGCTGGACGAGCCGGCATTCAACGCAAGGATCGATCGTCGCATCAATCGCCGGCCCTCGTCGCGCCGTCCTGCGGCCAGGACCATTTCTGGATCTCGGGCATGTCCTCGCCATGTTCGCGGACATAGGCCGTATGCTCAGCCAATTTCCCATGCAGCGCCGCGGCAAGCTCCTTCGCCCGCTCGGCCAGCCCCGGCACGCGCGCGATCGCAGCGAGCGCCAGATGATAGCGGTCGAGCTGGTTGAGCACGACCATGTCGAACGGCGTCGTCGTCGTGCCTTCCTCGCGAAAGCCGTGCACATGCATGTTGTCGTGATTGGCGCGCCGGTAGGTCAGACGGTGAATGAGATAGGGGTAGCCGTGATAGGCGAAGATGACCGGCTTGGCCCTGGTGAACAGTGCGTCGAATCTGTCGTCGGCAAAGCCATGCGGATGCTCGGAATTCGACTGCAAGATCATCAGGTCGACGACATTGACGACGCGGATCTTCAGGTCCGGAATGCCCGAGCGCAGGATGTCGGCTGCGGCAAGCGCCTCCAGTGTCGGCACGTCGCCGGCGCAAGCCAGGACCACATCCGGTTCTTCGCCCTTGGCAACCGTCCCGGCCCATTCCCAGATGCCGGCGCCGGCCTGGCAGTGCGCTTCCGCGTCCTCGGCCGACAGCCATTGCGGCGCCGGCTGCTTGCCGGCGACGATGACGTTGATGCGGTTGTAGGTTTTCAGGCAATGGTCGGTGATCCACAGCAGCGTGTTGGCGTCGGGCGGGAAATAGAGCCTGACCGTGTCGGCCTTCTTGTTGGCGACGAAATCGGCAAAGCCCGGGTCCTGATGGCTGAAGCCGTTATGATCCTGCCGCCAGACATGCGAGGTCAGCAGGTAGTTGAGTGAGGCGATCGGCTTGCGCCAGGCAAGCTCGCCGGAGGTCTTCAGCCATTTGGCATGTTGGTTGACCATGGAATCGACGATGTGGACGAACGCCTCATAGCACGAGAACAGGCCATGGCGGCCGGTCAGCAGATAGCCCTCCAGCCAGCCTTGGCAAAGATGCTCGCTGAGCACTTCCATGACGCGACCGTCACGGGAAAGATGGACGTCGTAGGGCTCGATCCGCTCCATCCAGACCCGGTCCGTAACCTCGAACACGTCGTCGAGGCGGTTGGAGGACGTCTCGTCCGGTCCCATCAGCCGGAAATTCCTGGCATCGGCGTTCAAGCGGATCACGTCGCGAAGATAGCTTCCCACGGTCCGCGTCGCCTCTCCGACAGCGCCGCCGGGACGCTGTACGTCGAGCGCCAGGCCTCTCCACTCGGGCAGCACCAGGTCCTGTTTCAGCAGGCCGCCATTGGCGTAGGGGATTGCGCCCATTCGTCTTGGTCCTGTTGGCGCTAGCGCCGCGAGCTCCGCCAGGAGATGGCCGCCTTTGTCGAACAGTTTTTCCGGCTCGTAACTGCGCATCCAGTCTTCCAGGATCTGGCGGTGCGCCGCATCGCCGCGTGCATTCGACACCGGCACCTGGTGCGAACGCCAGAAATCCTCGACTCGTCTGCCGTCGACCTCTTTCGGCCCGGTCCAGCCCTTTGGGCTGCGCAGCACGATCATCGGCCACAGCGGCCGGTCTCCCTTCCAGCCCGCGGCTCGTGCCGGCTCCTGGATGGAGTGGACCCGGTCGAGCACCGTATCGAGCGTGCGGGCCATCTCGCGATGCATCGCGGCAGGTTCATGACCTTCGACAAAAAAGGTTTCGTAGCCATAGCCGAGGAACAGGCTGCGCAACGCCTCGTCTTCCATGCGGCCGAGGATCGTCGGGTTGGCGATCTTGTAGCCGTTGAGATGCAGGATCGGCAGGACGGCACCATCGGATGCCGGGTTCAGGAACTTGTTGGAATGCCAGGCCGCGGCGAGCGGGCCGGTCTCGGCTTCGCCGTCGCCGACGACGCAGGCAACGACAAGGTTTGGATTGTCGAAGGCGGCGCCGAAGGCATGGACCAGCGCATAGCCGAGTTCTCCGCCTTCGTGGATCGAGCCGGGCGTCTCCGGAGCGGCGTGGCTCGGCACTCCGCCGGGAAACGAGAATTGCCGGAACAGCTTTCGCAGGCCGTCTTCGTCCCCGCCGACCTCGGGATAGATTTCGCTGTAGGTGCCCTCGAGCCAGGTGTTCGCGACCATTGCCGGGCCGCCGTGACCCGGACCGCAGATGAACAGGACATCGAGACCACGTTCACGGATGATCCGGTTCAGATGCACATAGATGAAATTGAGGCCGGGCGTCGTGCCCCAATGGCCGAGCAGCCGCGGCTTGATGTGCTCGGGCCGCAAGGGCTCGCGCAAGAGCGGATTGTCGAGCAGATAGATCTGGCCAACCGAGATGTAGTTCGCGGCGCGCCAGTAGCGGTCCATCAGATCGATCTGGTCAAGGCCGGTTGTATGCGCAGCGGTGCGGGCCTCGTCGTTCATGGAAATGCCTCCGGAATACCCTCGTCCGTCGTTATCTGGAGTGGCGTCGCGTCGGAGAAAGGATTTGCCTCGAAATAAGTTTGGGCGGCGCGGCCGGCGCCCGCTTGTCGATCCTGCAACGCGCCTCGCCAGACAAAAGCGGGTCGGTCTTTTGGGGAACCTCGGGGCTTGCCAACGGTTAGGAAGATGCACCGCATTGCTTGAATCCAAGGGGACCGCCGAGGCCCTGAGATATGAGCCGGCCGAAGTGCCGTTGAGTAGCTTGGGCGATTGCAGCGGAAGCCCTAGGAGGAGCAGAAAGATGCTCGATCTCTCCCATGCCCGCAACCAAATGGTCGATATCCACCTGAGCCGCCGTGGCATTCGCGACCGCAATGTCCTTCTAGCGATGCGCGAGGTCCCGCGCGAGGCTTTCGTCGAGCCTGGTTTCGAAGAATTCGCCTATGAGGACGGGCCGCTGCCGATCGCCGAAGGTCAGACGATATCGCAGCCCTATATCGTTGCGTTCATGATCGAAATGGCGGAGGTCGGAGCCGGTGACCACGTCCTCGAGGTCGGCACCGGATCAGGCTATGCGGCTGCCGTGATGAGCCGTATCGTCGAACGCGTCTACACGATCGAGCGCCACGCCGCGTTAGCTGAAACGGCGAGGCAACGGTTCAAAAAGCTCGGCTACGATAATATCGAAGTCCGCACCGGCGATGGCACCAAGGGCTGGCCAGAGGCGGCACCCTTCGATGCGATCCTGGTTGCGGCCGCCGGACCCGGCGCACCTCTCGCTCTGCAGGAACAGCTCGACGTCGCCGGCCGGCTTGTCATCCCGGTCGGCGACGAATTCGACTCGCAGCGTCTGCTCAAGGTCACCCGGACCGGCGCAGCAACTTACACCGAGGAGGATTTCGGCGGCGTGCGGTTTGTTCCGCTGATCGGCGAGCAAGGTTGGGGCGAGCCAGGCAGCGACAGCCAGATAGCGGCCGAGCTTCCGCACCGGCATCAGCGCAGGAGCAGCCTGCCGCAGATGATCGCGGCCGCCGCCGAGCCGCTTCCGGATTTCGACGATCCGGCCTTCGGTGCGCTGTTCGACCGGTTTGCCGACCGCCGCGTCGTCTTGCTCGGCGAAGCCAGCCACGGCACGTCGGAGTTCTACCGCGCGCGCGCCGCGATCACTCGCAGGCTGATCGAGAAGCATGGCTTCACCATCGTCGCGGTCGAGGCCGACTGGCCCGATGCCGCGGCGATCGACCGTTATGTCCGCCATCGGCCGCGGCGGCCGGGCGCCGCGCCGCCGTTCCAGCGCTTTCCCACCTGGATGTGGCGCAACACCGACGTCGCGGCGTTCGTCGACTGGATGCGAGTGCGTAATGAGCGGATCAGCAAATCCTCCCGGCGGGCCGGATTCTATGGCCTGGACATCTACAATATGGGCGGATCGATTGCGGCGGTCCTGCAATATCTCGACCGGGTCGATCCGCAGGCGGCGAGGATCGCGCGCGAACGCTATGGCTGCCTGACGCCGTGGCAGAACGACCCGGCCACCTATGGCCGTGTCGCACTCACCTCCGGTTACCAGAAATGCGAGAAGGCCGTGCTCGAGCAATGCCGGGAACTGCTTTCCAGAGAGCTCGACTATGCGCAGCAGGACGGTATCGATTTCCTCGACGCCACCCAGAACGCCCGCCTGGTCGCCTCCGCCGAGCGTTATTACCGCACCATGTATTATGGCGGCGCGCAATCCTGGAACCTGCGCGACACCCACATGTTCGAAACGCTGGAGCACCTGCTGCAGGCCCGCGGCCCGAATGCCAAGGCGGTGGTGTGGGCACATAATTCCCATATCGGCGATGCCCGCTATACCGAAATGGGGATCGTCAGGGACGAACTGAATATCGGCCAGCTCTGCCGCCAGCGTTTTGGCGACGAGGTTGCCTTGATCGGGCTCAGTACGCATTCCGGGACGGTGGCCGCCGCCACCGACTGGGACGGCGACATGGAAGTGAAACCGGTTCGGCCTTCCCACAACGACAGCTATGAGCGGCTTTGCCACGACAGCGGCGTCTCGCCTTTCCTGCTCGATTTCGAGCGCGACGACACGCTGCGCGAACGGCTTCTGGAGCGCCGGCTGGAACGCTTTATCGGCGTCATCTACCGGCCCGAAACCGAGCTCCACAGCCATTATGCGGACGCCTCGCTCGCCCGCCAGTTCGATGCTTTCGTCTGGTTCGATGAAACCAGTGCCGTGACGCCGCTTGGGCCGGAACATGCGGGGACAGGCCTTCCCGAGACCTATCCTTTCGGGCTGTAGCGAATTTGGACCTTGGGAAAGCGGAAAATCAAAAGAAGGAGGTCACCGATGGCCGGAAAAAAGACTCATGAGCAGCAATTGCGCATCATCGAAGAGCGCGAGAACACGAAAAACGCCGGCAAGGATTTCGACGCGGAAGCGGATTTGAAAAAGACCAGGCAAGAGCGCGAGGCGTTCCGGCGCGGTGCCGAGCTCAGATCGGACCCGAAGGATATTGCCGATCCCGACGATCGCAACATCATCCGCGGCGAGCACCAGGAAAGCGCCCACAACAAGCATCGCGCCGACCGCTGAACGGCCGGATCGCTTGACGTTAAGACAATACGGCGCCGGGTCCGTTCCCTGATCTGACGGATGCAGCGTTCGTGGCCGCAAAATTGGCGGACGAGGGCGCCGTCTCGATCCCTGGGGCTATTCGGCAAAAAATGTCGCGGCGACAGCAATTGAGACGAGGCTCAGCATCGCCAGGCCTGCCCTGGCGACATGCGAAGCCTCCCAGACGCTGCGCAAATCTCTCCAGTCGCCGGTCTGCTTTCGAGAGAACATTGAAAAGAACGTCGCGGCGGATTTCGGCAGGGCAGTGTCTTGCACCCAGAAATTATTGACGGGGTGCGTGACCAACCAATAGGTCGCGTGCTCCGCCAGCAGGAAGACAAGCGCCGCCAAGGTCCACCAGAATCGGGCGCTTGGATAGGGCGTCAGGTAAAGCAGGACGGCGAGTGCAATGATGCCGCCGATCTCGGCGAACCCGCCGATCGTGAAGCCGGGATAGTAGATCGCCTGCACTGATCTGTAGGTGGCCTCCTTGAGGCGCAACTTGCCGGGCAATTCCAGAGCGTGCGCGAGCGAGAGCGCCATCGACACGGCGACCAACAGAAGCGTGGCGATCGTCAATGCGCGCATGTTCCTGCTCCCGACCATGCCCTCGTGGTGCGCGCGTAGATAGGGTGGTTGGTGATCCGGTAAAGGCAACGACACCCGACTTCGCCGGCAAGTCCGGTTCGGTCATTCCCCGATCTGGCTGGTCGACCGTTCGTGGACTGTGGCGCCGGTCTGCGCGTCGACCGCGACCATGCTGACCTCGTAGCCCCAGAGCTTGCGGATATGCCGCAGTGTGGCGTCGCGGCTGCCGCCTTCCAGCACTATGCCGTCCTTGACCTTATGCTGCAGGCGCAGATGCCGGTCGCCGAGCAGGTCCACGTCCACCACCTGGATGTCCGGCCGGCTGGCGCCGATATCGTAGCTGTGGGCGAGTGCGGCGCGGATGCTCTCGTAGCCGCGCTCATTGTGTATCGAGGCGACTTCGTAGTGCGGATCGTTGGCCGCATCGGCAAGCACAAAGAACCGCCATTTCCGGATCAGGGTAGGGCTCAGATACTGGCGGATGAAGGACTCGTCGCGATGGTTGGCCCAGGCGTCCAGCAGGGTCTGGCGCCAGTCGCCATTGCCGGCGATATCGGGAAACCAGTCGCGGTCCTCGGCAGTCGGCGCGGTCGAGATGCGCTGGATGTCCTGCATCATGTCGAGGCCCAGCGCGTAAGGGTTGATACCGGAAAAGCGCGGATCGTCGAAGCCCGGCTGGAAGATCACGTTCGAATGGTTGCGCAGGATCTCCAGCATGGCACCTTCGCCGATCAGGCCGCGGTCGAACAAAAGGTTCATCAGCGTGTAATGCACGAAGGTGGCGCAGCCCTCGTTCATCACCTGCGTTTGGCGCTGCGGATAGAAATACTGCGCGATGACGCGGACAATCCGGATGACCTCACGCTGCCACGGTTCCAGGATCAGGCTGTTCTTCTCCAGGAAATAAAGCAGGTTTTCCTCGGGCAGCTTGAGCGATTTCTTGCGCTCCGCCATGATGTCCGTCTCGCGGGGCTTGGCGCCGTCCTTCGAAGGCGGCAGCGTGCGCCATAGGTCGTTGTAGGAACGCTCCTCGTATTCCAGGCGCTCGCGAACGCCCTCGCGCTGCTTTTCCGACGACAGCTTCGGCGGCCGGTGATATCTGAACACGCCCTGCTCCATCAGCGCATGTGCGGCATCGAGGATCTCTTCCACCGCATCGACGCCATGCCGCTCCTCGCAGCGGGCAATGTAGCCCTTGGCGAAGTCGAGATAGCTGAGGATGGCGCTGGCGTCCGTCCACTGCTGGAACAGATAATTGTTCTTGAAGAAATGGTTATGGCCGAGTGCCGCGTGCGCCGTCACCAGGGCCTGCAAGGCCATGGTGTTTTCTTCCATCAGATAGACGATGCAGGGATTGGAATTGATGACGAGTTCATAGGCGAGCCCCCGTCCGCCTTTGCGATAGAGCAATTCCTGGTAGAGGTAGTGCTTGCCGAACGACCAGTGCCGGTACATCAGCGGCATGCCGACCGAGGAATAGGCGTCGAGCATCTGTTCGGACGAGATTATCTCCATCTGTACCGGATAGACGTCGAGGTGGAGCTCTTCGGTGGCGATCGCCTCGATGGTCTCGTAGGCGCGCGACAGCGTCCTGAAATCCCAGTCGGAACCGGAAAACAACAACCCGGATCTGCTCGCCATCAGCCCCCTCTTTCACCGCTCTTTTGATAACCCGGCTGTCTGGCGAAGAGCTGGCGGAAAACCGGGTAGATGTCGGCCGCCGTGGCGATGCGGCTCATCTGGAAGTTCGACCACCTCAGCTTGACCGCACTGTAGGCACGCCACAGCGACGTGCCGTTGTCGGTGGCGCCGAAGATGTGGCTCTCGCGCTCGTCGAGGATCTCGACGTAGGCAAAATACTGGCAAAGCCGCATGATCTGTTCGTCGAGCAGGGTGATGCAGCGCTCCGAATCGGTGACGAAATTGTCGCCGTCCGAGGCCTGGGCGACATAGATGTTCCATTCGCGGCTGGGATAGCGCTGCTCGACGATGCGGTGCATCTCCTCGAGCGCCGTGGAAACCACCGTGCCGCCGCTCTGGGTGTTGTAGAAAAAGGTCTCCTCGTCCACCTCCTGCGCCTCGTGCGTGTGGCGGATGAAGACCACCTCGGTCCGGTCGTAGCGCCGTTTCAGGAACAGGTGCAGCAGCACGAAGAAGCGCTTGGCCAGATCCTTCTCGCGTTCGCCCATCGAGCCGGACACGTCCATCAGGCAGAACATCACCGCATTGGCATTCGGCACCGGCTGGGCGTCGAAGCGGTTGAAGCGGATGTCGACCGGGTCGACATAGGCGATTCGCTTGCGGCGGCGCTCCAGTCGCTCAAGCTCTTCCTGCAGCGCCACGATGCGCTGGCGCCTCTCGGCGTTCTGCGGCTTCGCCTCCAGCGACGTGATCTCCTGCGCGATTGCGTCGAGTTCCTCCTGCTTGGGGCGCCTGAGTGCTATGCGGCGGCCATGGCTATTGCGCATTGTGCGCCCGACATTGATGTTGGTCGGCGAGCCGGTCGCGGCGAAGCCGGCCCGGCGCGGCTTGAAAGCGAGGATCTCCTTGAGGTTGAGCTTGACCATGTCCGGCAGTTCGAGGTCTTCGAAAAAGAGGTCGAGAACCTCTTCGCGCGACAGCACGAAACGGAAATCGTCCTCCGATTCGGTTCTTCCCGGGGCTGATCCCATGCCGCCGCCCTGGCCGGGCTTGGGCAGCCGGTCGCCTGGGGTGAAATGCTTGTTGCCGGGCAGGACGTGCTGGCGGCTGCCGCTGTTCCTGGCATCGTTGAAGCTCGGCTCGCCGGTACCCCGCGCTGGCATCGAAACGGCATGCTCGGCGTCCACGTCGGCGATCTTGCCGGCGCGGATCTGATCGCGGATGGTGCGCTTCAACTCTTCGCGCGCCCGCCGCAGGAAACGCTGCCGATTGCCGAGGCTTTTGTCCTTCGGGTTCAGTCGGCGATCAATGAAGATCGGCATATGTTACCCCGGGCTGGCTTCAACCCGCCTTGTTCACCCGCATGTACCAGTCCACCAGCCGGCGGACCTGGCGCTCGGTGTAGCCGCGCTGGATCATCCGCTGCACGAATTCGGTATGCCGCTTCTCCGTCACGCTGTCCTGCTTGGAGCCGAAGCTGATCACTGGCAGCAGGTCCTCGACCTGCCCGAACATCCGCTTCTCGATGACTTCGCGCAGCTTTTCATAGCTTGTCCATGACGGGTTGCGGCCATGGTTTCTGGCCCGCGCGCGCAG
The DNA here is from genome assembly GCF_040318825.1 of Mesorhizobium sp. M1006. Taxonomy (NCBI): domain Bacteria; kingdom Pseudomonadati; phylum Pseudomonadota; class Alphaproteobacteria; order Hyphomicrobiales; family Phyllobacteriaceae; genus Mesorhizobium; species Mesorhizobium sp. M1006. The sequence goes on along the minus strand of NZ_JAMYMZ010000017.1, from coordinate 20,874 downwards.
CGTGAACTTCACCACTTCGTTGCGGAAGTCCTTGGGATTGGCGATGCCGGCCGGCTTTTCGACCTGCGACAATTCGTTGTCCAAGACCTCGCGATTGAGGATCTGGCCGGTATCGGTATCCTTGTAGTCCTGATCCTCGATCCAGGCATCGGCGTAGGCGATATAGCGGTCGAACAGGTTCTGGCCGTATTCGCTGTAGGATTCCAGATAGGCCTTCTGGATCTCGTGGCCGATGAACTCGGCATAACGGGTGGCCAGCTCCGACTTTATGAAATCGAGATAGTCCGCCTCGGTCTCCTTCGGGAACTGCTCGCGCTTGATCGCCTCTTCAAGGATGTACATCAGATGCACCGGATCGGCCGCCACCTCTTCGGTGTCGTAATTGAAGGTCTGCGACAGGATCTTGAAGGCGAAGCGGGTGCTGACGCCGGTCATGCCTTCGTCGACGCCGGCGGCGTTTCGGTATTCCTGGACCGACTTCGCCTTGGGATCGGTTTCCTTGAGGTTCTCGCCGTCATAGACGCGCATCTTGGTGTAGAGCGGCGAATTGTCGTGTTCGGCCAGGCGGGTCGAGACGGTGAACCGGCTGAGGATATCGAGCACTTCCGGAGCGCAGGGGCTGTTAGCCAATTCGCTTTCGCGCAACAGCTTCTCGTAGATCTGCCGCTCTTCGGTGACGCGCAGGCAATACGGCACCTTGACCACCAGGATGCGGTCGAGGAACGCCTCGTTGTTCTTGTTGTTCTTGAACTGCAGCCATTCCGATTCGTTGGAATGGGCAACGATGATGCCCTGATAGGGGAAAGCGCCGAAATTCTCGGTGCCGTTGTAGCTGCCTTCCTGGGTGGCGGTCAGCAGCGGATGCAGCACCTTGATTGGCGCCTTGAACATCTCGACGAATTCGAGCAGCCCTTGCGTCGTCCGGTTCAGCCCGCCGCTATAGGAGTAGGCGTCCGGATCGGACTGGCTGAAGTTTTCCAGCTGCCTGATGTCGACCTTGCCGACCAGGGCCGAAACGTCCTGGTTGTTCTCGTCGCCCGGCTCGGTCTTGGCAATGCCGATCTGGCGCAGCCTGGACGGCATCAGCTTGACGACGCTGAATTTGGAGATGTCGCCGGACAATTCGTCGAGGCGCTTGGCCGCCCAGGGCGAGATCAGGCCGTTCAGCCGCCGTCGGGCGATGCCGTATTTGTCCTCCAAAAGGTCGCCCATGCGGTCGGGGTCGAACAGCCCGAGCGGCGATTCGAAGACCGGGCTGACCTGGCCGCCGACCTTCAGCGTATAGATCGGACGCTGCTCCATCAGCCTTTTCAGCTGCTCCGCAAGCGAGGACTTGCCGCCGCCGACCGGGCCAAGCAGATAGAGGATCTGCTTGCGTTCCTCGAGCCCTTGCGAGGCATAGCGGAAATAACCGGCGATACGCTCGATCGTATCCTCCATGCCGTAAAAGTCGGCGAAGGTTGGATAGATCTTGATCGTCCGGTTCGAAAAAATACGGCCGAGCCGCTCGTCCTTGCTGGTATCGACAAAGGTCGGCTCGCCGATCGCCTCGACCATCCGTTCGGGTGCCGAGGCGTACATCGACTTGTCCTCGCGGCAGGCAAGCAGATATTGCTGGAGGCTTATCTCCTCCTGAGCCGCATTCTTGTAAACCTCGGAAAACAGATCGAAGACGTCGGATTGATTCTCACGCATGGTATTCCTAGCCCCGGAGCCGGTGTGGCTGCACGTTTGTCTCTTGAACAACCAAATGTCAGAAAGCCCTTGTGGTTCCCTTCACTTCGCAGAGAGTGCATGTGATCGAAGGATAAGAGTCTAGATAAGGACATCCTGAGTGCAGACAAGGCGTGCAACGTCCTGACCGAGGCATAAAATCCTGAATTGCACCGCGCCCCGCTGACGACTCCCAACAAGACGGAGGAACGGTTCGGGTCCTTCCCGGTTGTGAGGGAAAGGAGACGGTCGATGTCTGGGAATAGTTTGTGGTTGCTCGTTGTTGCAGGCGGTCCACTGCTGCTGGCAATCCTGATCGCCTACGCCCTGCTCACGCAGCGCCGTCGCGGCCCGGCGGAGCGCAGGGAAAGCGAGCGCGCCACCGAGCGCCTGTATCAGGAAAAGAAGGACTGACCGACAGGATCGCAGCTCAGCTGCCGGCGGCCGCCAGCCCGGTCGCTTTTTCGGCGCGCAGCAGCATGCCAAACAGGTCACGCGGCTCATCGGGATCGGCCAGAAGGTCTAGTTCCTCGTAAAGGCCGGTCCGCTGAAGCTGATCGCGAACGTAACGCAACGCGGAAAAATCCTCGATCGCAAAGCCGACGGAATCAAACAATGTGATCTGTCGGGCGTCCGTCCGGCCTGCTGCCTTTCCTGTCATCACCTGCCACAATTCGGTGACCGGATGATCCGCATCGAGCTGCTGGCTCTCGCCTTCGATGCGCGTCTGCGGCGGGTATTCGACGAAAATATCCGAGCGCAGCAGAATGTCGCGATGCAGCTCGGTCTTGCCCGGGCAATCGCCGCCTACCGCATTGATGTGCACGCCGGATCCCACCATGTTGTCGGTCAGGATTGTTGCCGACCGCTTGTCGGCGGTAACCGTGGTGATGATCTCTGCACCCTCAACGGCCTCCTGCGCCGACGCGCAGAGCTTGATGTCGAAGCCCAGGCCGCCGGCAAGGTTCTTCATGCATTTGGTCGAGGCCGCCGGGTCGATATCGTAGAGACGCAGCCTGTCGACGCCAAGCAGCGCCTTGAAGGCAATGGCCTGGAATTCCGATTGCGCGCCATTGCCGATGATCGCCATGCAACTGGCGGCCTCTGGAGCGAGGTATTTCGCCGCGACGGCCGAGCTTGCGGCGGTTCTGAGCGCCGTCAGGATGGTCATTTCCGAAAGCAGCATCGGATAGCCGTTGCCGACATCGGCAAGCACGCCGAAAGCGGTCACGGTCTGGCGGCCGTCACGCGTGTTCTTCGGATGCCCGTTGACGTATTTGAAGCCGTAAAGCTGCCCGTCGCTGGTCGGCATCAGCTCGATGACGCCGTCAATGCTGTGCGAGGCGACGCGCGGCGTCTTGTCGAACAGCTCCCAGCGCCTGAAATCCTCTTCGATATAGGCGGCAAGCTCGACCAGAAAGCGCTCGATGCCGATGGCAAGCACCAGCTTCATCATGCGGTCGACGCTGACGAACGGGACGATGTTCAAATTGACGGTCATGGCTCAGAACCCCCTCGTCGGGCGGTCCATGATCCGCCGGCCCATCAGGCTTGCGGTCAGGTCAACCAAAAGCGTGGCGGTGCGGCCGCGCTCGTCAAGAAATGGGTTGAGCTCGACCAGGTCGAGACTGGTGACGAGGCCGCTGTCATGTAGCATTTCCATCGCCAGATGCGCCTCGCGGAAGGTGGCGCCGCCGGGAACGGTGGTGCCCACCGCCGGGGCGATCGACGGGTCGAGAAAATCGACGTCGAGGCTGACATGGAGCATGCCATTGGCGGCGCTCACCCGTTCGAGAAAGGCGCGAAGCAGTTGCGCTATGCCGTGCTCGTCGATCGAACGCATGTCGTGGACCGTCACGCCGGCTCTGCGCAATGCATCCCGTTCCGCCAGGTCCACGCTGCGGATCCCCAGCGCGCATATGCAAGCCGGCTCCACCTGTGCTGCAAGCCGGGGGAAATAGCCCTCGAAGCCGGGCTGCCCGCTGGCATAGGCCAGCGGCACGCCATGCAGATTGCCGCTGGTCGTCGTGTCGAGCGTATGAAAATCGGGGTGGGCGTCGAGCCACAGCACGAAGAGCGGCCGACCGGCATTCGCCGCGCGGCGGGCTATGCCGGCGAGCGTGCCGGCCGAAATGCTGTGGTCGCCGCCGAGAAAGATCGGCATCGCATCGGCGCTTGCGGCATAGGCAGTTTCGCTGATCGCTGCCGTCCAGGCGGCGATTTCCGGCAGCGCCTTCACCGCCGCGTTGCCGTGTACGACAGGGCGCATATCGGCAGGGACAATCGTTCCGAGGTCGGTCAGCGTATGGCCAAGCTCGGTCAGCGCGCCGGCCAGACCTGCCGTGCGAAGCGCGCTCGGCCCCATCTCGCAGCCCATGCGGCCTGAGCCGGCCTGGATCGGCGCCCCAACGATCGTGCAATGCATTTGTCATACCCCGCCAATTACGATGGCTTTATTGAAGCCGGCATCGCTGGCAGAATGAACATGTCAAATTGGCAAATTTGTCGAAGTGCCTTACCATAGCGGCAGCATCTACTTCCGTTGTGAGCAAACATGGACCGTCTCGATGAGCAGATCATCACCTCTTTGCGGCACGACGCCCGGCGCAGCATTTCCGACCTTGCCGTTAGCCTGGGTGTCTCCCGGGCAACGGTAAGGTCCCGGATCGAGCGACTTGAAAGAGACGGCGTCATCGTCGGCTACACCGTCATTCTACGCGCCGACGCGGTCGATCAGCGGGTGCGTGGCATCATGATGATCGAGATCGAGGGCCATGCCGCCGATCGCGTCATCCGGGCGCTGGGCGGCTTCTCCGAGGTCTCGACCATCCACACCACCAATGGCCGGTGGGACCTGGTGATAGAACTCGGAACCCAGACGCTGAGCGAGTTCGATGCGGTGCTGAGACGTATCCGGCTGATTCCCGGAATTACCGGCAGCGAAACAAGCCTGCTCCTGGCAACGCCGCGCACCACCAAGGCGCGGCTGTGATCTTCGCCCTTGACCTCCAGCGGCAATGAAATCCCAAGCCAGGGAACCTTCAATTGCCGCCGCGGTTAGAGCAATTCCAGGAAAAGTGTGAAACGGTTTTCCGTTCGGAATTGCGTCAAAACAAGAGTGATCGGTTCAGCGTTTCCCCCGATGAACCGTTCTAGGCTCGGACAGCCCTTCTTCGAGGGAGAACAATCATGGCTCACGCCCAGCAGGAACTGGTCGAATTCGTTATCAGCAAAGCGTTCAATCCGGTCATGCGGGCCAAACCAGACGGAAAATCCGATGCCGAACGCAAGACGCTCGAGCACGTCCAGCAAGCCACGAAGACCGAGATCGAGCGCTATCGCCATTACGGCTCGGCCGAGGAGGTCGCGACCAATTTCAAGCGCGACCTGAGCTCAGATGCCGCCAAAAAGTTGCACGCCCAGCTGCGGCGCCTGCATCTGCCGACGATCGAGGATATTCGCGACGAATTTGAGGACAAAGCCCGCAAGCTTGGGGTCAAGGCCTCGTCGTAGATCCGCGACCGGTCCTCGGTGACGTCCGTCAGGCTGTCATCACAAACCGTCCTTGGTCGGAGGCCACCCTGACCGAACCGTCTCGGGGATGTTGTCCGACGTCAGATCGCCCCGATTGAGCTTTTCAATCGCTTCATCGGCTTCGCTTTCGTCGAGACCGGAAAGCGGCAACCCGCCGACCACGACGGCTTCGTCGCTCTCGCTGTCATAGACCTCCCAGAGGCCTTCCGGATCCTGTCGTTTGTCGAACGGCATGGCACTCCCCAACACCGCTATTGTACGCCTGCCACCCATTTCAGGGCCTGGGCTTTTTCGTCCTCCGGGAACACCCGCGCCTCGATTTGCGGAAACAGCGCGTCCGTCATTTCCGTGGCTGCCTTGATCCACTGCTTGTTGGAAATCACGGCGGCACGTTTGAAGCGGTGGACCTCGCCAAGTTTGCTCAGGCCATACTGCAGGTCGCGCCGCAAGGCGCCAGCCGTCATGTCCTCGAAATCGGCAAGATCGGTCAGGACGCCGATGTCCTTGTGGTCGCTCAGTTTCGCTTCGATTGCCGGGATGACTTTGTCGTAGTCGTCCGCCGTCACGGTGCCGGTGACACGAAAGGCGGCGACATTCTGGGGAGCGGCAATCATCTCGATCATTTTTTCCTCCGGTCTCTGACTTGCTGCCTGCCCGAAACAAACTCGGGCCATTGGCGGATGTTCCCTGCCGGAGGCGTGCTTGGCTTCAACCTGACATGGTTAGAACGACGATCGGCCGGCCTCCCCGACCGGCCCTCGGATCGCCTGGGTGACGACGGTATAACGCGTGATTTGACCCTCCTCGGGGTCCTCCCCGTGGAAATGGATCGCTGCGTTCAGCGGCAGGTGGGCAGTGCTGCCAAACTGCTTGACGGCGGAGACATGCACGATCTGCACGTCGGGGTCGCGCTTCATGGCGTCCATCGCCGCAAGCTCGGCGCTGCTGCTGCCACCGATCCGCCAGCTGGCTTCCAGCACTCCCGATCGCCAGATGCCCGAGGAATCGACACCTTGGCCGATGTCGTAGTTGCGCCGTGAGGCAAAGAATCCGGGATAGCCATCCATCGCGGCGTCGTAGATCCTCGCCTGCGCCACAGCCAAACTTAGCGCCGGAGAAAGCTGCAGCCCGTCCAGCGCCTCCCATCCGCCGCGCACGACGACCAGATCGGATCCGCCGTAAACGGGCTGTCCGGCATTGTCGGCCGTCATTCGCTGCACGCCGTAATAGGCGACCGATGTTCCGTCGATCGCCGTTCTGCCAATGCTCAGCGTGACGATATCGCGAAGCTCCGTTTCGAGAACAAGGCCGTATTCCCTCAGGTCGGAGGATGGATATCGTTCCAGCAGCCTTTCGATGTCGGCAACGGTCGCGGCGGTGTGCTGGTCGCGGCCCCGCGAAGCGCGCGGTGGCTTGAACCGGACCAGCCCTAGCTGCAGCAGACGTTCCGCTGCGCGCAGCGCGTCATCGCGTGAAAATGCGGTATAGCCGGGCAGTACGGCCGCGCCGACGGCTCTGCCGAAGCCGGCTGGCCATTCTTTTGGCCGTGCCGCCGACCCGTCCACCAGCTCGTGGGTTATGGCCTTGGTGGTTGCGAGGCGCCAGGGCACCACACCGCCGAAGAGGTCGTCGGGCCCGTTTATGCCCAGTTGGAGCGCATCGACGGCAAGCAGGCTGTCGTCCGGCACGAAATACAGTCGGCGACCGTCACCGCCGCCCTCACTCAGGCCCTCGCGGAAGGCAAAGCCCTTCAACGCCGCAATCGTGCGCGCAACGGCAGCGACGGTTTCCCGCTCGTGGGTATAGATTGTCTCGCCGCCCGGCGCGGAGAATGCGACCACAACACCTTTCGCCCCGCTTGGTTGCTTACCGCTTAGCCCGGTCATGTCGCGCCCTTCGTCCATTGCCGAGCCCATTGCCGTTTCCGCGGCGATGCGTCCGAACCGAAAAACCCGCTTCCTCGGCGAATGTTCCGGCCAACGGCCGGCAATCCGGTTTGACCGGGGCGGCGACCGGAACATCGGCGGCTCGTAGCTGTTTATGAGGGAACGTCAGACAGGGAGATGGAGACCATGGCTTTCACTCTCAAAAGCTCTGCCTTTGCCGATGGCGACAAAATACCGCCGCGCTATTCCCGCGACGGCGGCAACGTCTCGCCACCATTGGAGTGGACGGACGCCCCGCAAGGAACCAAAAGCTTCGTCCTGGCCGTCGAGGACCCCGACGCCCCTTCAGGCACGTTCCGTCATTGGGCGGTCTACAACATCGACGCACAGCGCAACTTTCTTCCCGAAGGCACGACCGCCGGCGCCAAGACCGAGAGCCTCGGACACGGCGTCAACGATTTCGGCAATCCTCATTATGACGGCCCCCAGCCGCCGCCTGGGCATGGGCTCCACCATTACCATTTCCGGCTTCTTGCACTCGACGCCGAGACGCTTCATCTCGGCGAGAAGGCTGCCGTCGACGACGTGCTGAAACAGGCCGAGCCGCACGTCGTGGGAGAGGCCGAGCTCGTCGGCACGTTCGAACGGGCTTGAGGACGCCACGCCACCCCGTCGCCTGGTTCGGCACAAACGGAGAAGCATGATGGACAACAAATCAAACCCTGTCGACCAACCCATATCCGGCAAGAAAGCCAGCGGCAGCGACAAGGCCGAGGCACCGAAGGAAGCAGGCGATCAGGCACGGAAAGCCCAGGAGTGGGGCGGCGGCTCAAAGGCCTCGAAAGGCGCGATATCGCCGAAGGATCGCAAAAATCAAAACTCCAGCCAGCGCAGCTGATACCGGTCCGTCATCCGGCAATGCGTCTGAAGCGGCGGGCAAGGCCGGGCTGGAGGCACTGCGCTGCGCCTCACATCGCTAGCGGTTCATGTTCATGGTCGCATTCATCGGCATCAAATTGTGGTCGAGATTGGCCATGATCCAGATCGAGCCGCCGATCACCAGAACTACGATCAGCACGCCGAAGGCAAGCGCCAGGGCGTTGTTGGTGTTGTCCGGTCCCGTCGTGATGTGCAGGAAGAAGACGAGATGGACGCCCATCTGGGCGATCGCCAGCACGACCAGCGCCACCGGAATGCCGGGTGCCCATATCAGGTTGGTTCCGGGCAACCAGAACGAGGCGATGGTCAGCAGCGTTGCCAGCCCGAGGCCGATCACATAGCCGCGTAGCCCGGATCCGACCTCGGTGTCGCCGAGGTATTCGTCACCCGGCGCCGTATCGATGTCGTAGCGCTCCAGCCCATCGGTGTCGCGCCGTTGCGCGTGGCGATCGTCCGCATTGCTCATCGACTTGCTCCCAGGAGATAGACCACCGTGAACAGGGCGACCCAGATGATGTCGAGGGCGTGCCAGAACAGGCTGAAGCACATGAAACGCCGAAGAATATCGTCGCGGAATCCCTTGGCGAAGATCTGCGCCATCATCGTGAGCAGCCACAGCAGCCCCGCCGTGACGTGAAGGCCATGGCATCCAACCAGCGTGAAGAACGCCGACAGGAAAGCGCTGCGCGTCGGTCCGGCACCGCTGGCAACCATATGCGCGAACTCGCGCAACTCGAGCAGGATGAAGCTGGCGCCGAGCACGAAGGTGACAGCCATCGCGACATAGAACCAGGAGCTTCGCCGCGCTGTCACGGCGAGGCTGGCGAGACCGCAGGTGAAGCTCGACAACAGCAAAGCGGCCGTCTCGATCGCGACGTTGCGCAGGTCGAACAGCTCGGCTCCGCTTGGTCCGCCCGCCGTCTTGCCCGCCAGCACCGCATAGGCCGCGAAGAAGGCCGAGAACATCACGATGTCGCTCAGAAGGAAGATCCAGAAGCCGTAGCCCACGACGATCCGGATCGGTGCCGGGCCGCCGTCTCCGTGGCCGGGTGCATGGCCGTGCCCGCCATGGAGGCGGTAGGGGTCACGCTCTCGAACGTCGATCGCGGTCATGGCCTTGGCCCCGTGTAAGTGGCCAGCGCCTCGCGGCGCGCACTTCGGTTGGCGCGGTCGATCCGGGCGACTTCGGCGGCAGGAATGACGTATTCGGGGATGTCGCGCCACGCGAATACGACGAAGGTGGCCAAAGCACCGAGCGCGCCGAGCGCCACCATCCACCAGATGTGCCAGATGAGGGCAAAACCCATCACGGTCGCAAAGAAGGCGCAGATGAACCCGGTGGGACTGTTGCGGGGCATCTCGATCGGCTCGTAGTCAGGCTCGTCGCGCAGCCGGTTTTGCTCGCGTGCCCGCTGCTTGATGCTCCAGTAGGGCTCTTCGCCCTCGACATGCGGAAGCGCGGCGAAGTTGAAGACCGGCGGCGGCGAGGGCGTGGCCCATTCCAGCGAGCGGCCGTCCCAGGGATCTCCGGTGGCGTCGCGAAGCGCCGCGCGCTGCCGGATGCTGACGACGAGTTGTACGATCTGCGCGACCACGCCGGCGGTGGTGATCAACATGCCGACGCCGGCAACCAGCACCCACGGATGCCAGGCCGGCACGTCGAAATGCTGCATGCGGCGGGTCATGCCGAGCAGGCCGACAGTGTAGAGGGGCACGAAGGTGGCGTAGAACCCGATCAGCGTCAGCCAGAAGGCCAGCTTGCCCCAGCCCTCGTGCAGCCGGAAGCCGAATGCCTTGGGAAACCAGTAGGTATATCCCGCGAAGGCGCCGAACAGCACGCCGCCGATGATGACGTTGTGGAAATGCGCCACCAGGAACAGGCTGTTGTGGAGCAGGAAATCGGCTGGTGGCACCGCCAGCAACACACCCGTCATGCCGCCGATGACGAATGTCACCATAAAGCCCAGCGACCACAGCATTGGCGTCGCGAAGCGGATGCGGCCGCCATACATGGTGAACATCCAGTTATAGATCTTCACGCCGGTACCGACAGCGATGATGCTGGTGGCGATGCCGAACGCGGCGTTGACGTCGGCGCCGGCGCCCATCGTGAAGAAGTGGTGCACCCACACCATGAAGGAGACGATGCAGATGAAGAGCGTCGCGGCCACCATCGAGCGGTAGCCGAACAGCGGCTTGCTGGAGAAGGTGGAGATGACCTCCGAGAAGATGCCGAACGCCGGCAGGACGAGGATGTAGACCTCGGGATGGCCCCAGGCCCAGATCAGGTTCACGAACATCAGCATGTTGCCGCCAGCTTCATTGGTGAAGAAATGAAAGCCGAAATAGCGGTCGAGCGTCAGCATCGCGAGCGTGGCGGTGAGGATCGGGAAGGCGGCGACGATGAGCAGGCTGGCGGCAAGTGAGGTCCAGCAGAACATCGACATCCTGAGGTAACTCATGCCGGGCGACCGCATCTTCAGGATCGTGGTGACGAAATTGATCCCGGTGAGCAGCGTTCCGACGCCCGCTATCTGCACGGCCCACAGATAATAGTCGACGCCAACGCCCGGCGAATAGGCGGTCTCGCTGAGCGGCGGATAGGGAAGCCATCCGGTACGCGCGAATTCACCGATCACCAGCGAGATGTTGACCAGCAGCGCACCGGTGGCGGTGAGCCAGAAACTCACCGAGTTGAGCGTCGGAAAGGCAACGTCTCGGACGCCGAGCTGCAGCGGCACGACCAGGTTCATCAGGCCGATGACGAACGGCATCGCCCCGAAAAAGATCATGATGGTGCCGTGGGCGGAAAAGACCTGGTTGAAGTGGTCGGGCGGCAGATAGCCGGGCGCCTGGAAGGCGAGGGCCTGCTGCGACCGCATCATGACGGCGTCGCTGAAGCCGCGCAGCAGCATCAGCAGCGCCAGCAGCGTGTACATGACGCCAATCCGCTTGTGATCGACGCTGGTGATCCATTCGCGCCAGAGATAGGGGAAATGGCCGGCCAGGAAGACCCAGGCCAGCACGCCGAGGATTGCCAGGGCGACGACCGCCGAGGCGATCATCGGCAGAGGCTGATCGAACGGAATGACGTCCCAGCTCAATTTTCCGAGCATTGTCAGCCTCCTGCCTTGGGCGATACGCTCGGCCCGGGGCGACCGGCCTGGGGGCCGGGCGCGGGTGGAACGCCCTGCGTCGCGATTTCGTGGAAAAGGTCCGGCTCGACCGAGCGATAGGTCGAAGGCGGCACGTCGATGCTCTGTCTGGCCAGTTCCTGGTAGCTGGCCTTGTCGAGTGCCTGTCCCTGGCTTCGCGCCGAATTGACGAACGCCTCGAAGGCATCGGCCGCGACGGCATGCAGCACGAATTGCATGCCTGGAAAACCGTCACCGCTGAAATGGGCCGACCGCCCATAGAATTCGCCCGGCTGATCCGCCTGCAGGTGAAGCTGCGTCGTCATGCCGTTCATCGTGTAGATCATGCCGCCGAGCTGAGGCACGAAGAACGCATTCATGACGCTTGCCGAGGTAAGCGAGAAATGCACCGGCCTGCCCGCCGGCACCACAAGCTGGTTGATGCTCGCGACATTCTGCTCGGGGTAGATGAACAGCCATTTCCAGTCGAGCGAGACGACCTGCACCTCAAACGGCCTTTGCTGGGAATCCAACGGCTTCATTGGGTCGAGGTCATGCGATCCGATCCAGATGATGCCGCTCAGAAACAGGATGACGAGGATGGGGATCGACCAGACTACCAGTTCGATGCGTCCGGAATAGGCCCATTCCGGCAGGTACCGCGCTCTTGTGTTGGTTTCCCGGAACCACCAGGCAAAGCCGAGCGTCGCCACGATCGTCGGGATGACGATGGCCAGCATGATAGCGACCGAATTGAGCAGGATCGTCCGCTGCGCCGCCCCCACCGGCCCTTGCGGATCGAGCACGCCGCCCTGGCAGCCGGCAAGCAGCGCGGCAACAAGCATCGTCGCGCCGACGCGGCCAACACGGATGGCGGCACAATTTCGAACGATCGCCCTCAGCAGCATGACATCTCGCCGTTTCCTGAAAACCGATGGAACGTTGCAGGCAGCGTGGCTGCCAACCCCCGAATGTGCGCGCCGGTGTGCTCCTGGCGACAGTTTCTTCACGCACGGGGCTCCGGCTGGCAGAACCACACGCGGCGGACGTCATCGTTAAGCGGTCAACCTGTCGAGAACCCTCCAAATCCTAAAAACCAGCGGCAAATCCCAAGCAACCAGAGCCAAATCCTAAGAAATCAGAAACAGTGCCCAGATCGAAGTTATCGCCAGAAACGTGGCGAATGCCAAGGCGGTAAACCGGTTCATGGCCCCGCCCACGGTTGGTCCATTTAGTCCGCTCCCTGCGACGTGGCTGCTGATTCCAATGATGCTGCTCAAGATGGTTGCGCCAACCGAACGAATGTTCGTCGCGAAAGTTCCAAAAAGCCAGATCCGTCGCAGCCTTTGGTTGCAGGCCGGCGGCAACGCGATGCGCACCAGGGATGGTTGGGCGGCTTTCTCGCCAAGCGGAAGCGAGGACTGGCTTTGCGTATGTAAAAACTACTTGTCTAGGTGAAAATAGTTGCTACTAATCGGCTGGGCCGGCGCATGGCCGCCTCTGGGAGGAATTTCGGCATGACAAGACTGCGGGGCCTCGCGTGGGATCACCGACGCTGCTGGGGTCCGCTCGACGCCAGCATCGGGCCGTATTGTGCCGCCAATCCCGGTCTTGAGATCGAATGGGACCGCCGCAGCCTCTATGAGTTCGGCGAGGGCGCGCTTGGTCCGGTGCTCGGCGCCTATGACCTTGTCGTGTTCGACCATCCGTTCATCGGCGATATTGCCGAAGGCGGGCTGATGGTGCCGTTCGATTTGTCGGCCGAGCAGCGCCACGGCTTCGAACGGGATTCGGTCGGCGCATCCTGGCAATCCTACGCAAGGGACGGGCTTCAATGGGCGTTGCCGATCGACGCCGCCTGTCAGGTTGCCTCGTATCGCCCCGATCTCCTGGAGCGCTACGGACCGCTGCCGCGCAGCCATGACGAGGTGCTGGAGCTCGGCCGGCGCGCCTTGAAGGACGGCAAATGGCTTGGGCTGCCGTTGGTGCCGACTGACGCCATGTGCCTGCTTTTGACGCTCGGTGGGCCCCGGGAAGACGGCGACGGGTTCATCGCCGGGGAAAAAATCGAGCGGGCCGTCGGGCAATTGCGCCAGCTTGCGGCGCTGTCGCATCCGAACTCGCCGAAATGGAACCCGATCCGTTGCTACGATCACATGATTGCGCATGACGACGTGGTCTACGTGCCGTTCGCCTTCGGCTACGTGAACTACGCCTCCAGGGCAGACAGGCCGTATCTGCGCTTCGCCGACGTGCCGACGCCGCGATCCGCCGGCGCCTTGCTCGGCGGCGCCGGCATCGGCGTCAGCGCCCAATCGAAACACAAGCAGGCAGCCATCGATTACGCGCTATTTCTGTGCTCGCCCGGCTATCAGCGCGGCGACTATGTGAAATCCGGCGGACAGCCGGGGTCGCTGGCGGCGTGGCAGGATACCGAGGTCAACGCGCTCTCGGGCGGCTTCTTCGCCTCGACGCTGGCGACGATCGAAGCCTCTTATCTGCGCCCGACCCATCCGGGCTTCATCAGCTTCTTCCGCCAATGCGCCCCTCATGCCGCGGCGGCGATCGCCGGCGAATTGCAGGCGGCCGAGCTCGCGGATCGGCTGAACCGGCTCTATCGCGAGACCAGGCATGGCCAGCCGCAACGGAGCGTCGCGTAATGGCCGCCGATATTGCCCAGATCGTCGACGAAGGCGAAAGCGGCCGCAACGGCTATCGGGTGCCCGCTGTGGAGAAGGCGCTCGACATACTGGAATTCATGGCTGCCAGCGGCGAGCCGCTGACCCAGACCGAGATCGCCACCGGAATGGGGCGCTCCATTCACGAGATCTACCGCATCCTGCTGCTGCTGGAGAAGCGCGGCTACATTTTCCGGACGCAATCGGACCGCTTCCGCCTGTCGCTGAAGCTGTTCGAACTGGCGCATATGCATCCGCCGGTGAACCGCCTGGTCGAATGCGCGCTGCCGGTGATGCGCGGCCTCGCCGCCAATGCCGACCAGAGCTGCCATCTGGTCGTGCGCGAAGGCGAGAGCGCACTGGTCGTGCTGCAGATCGATTCGCCTTTGCCGATGCGTTATTCGGTTGCCCTTGGCTCGCATTTCCCGATCCTCGAAACGAGCTCCGGCGCGGTGCTGCTGGCGCATTCGAGCCGCGCCGAGCGCGACCGCATCGTCGAACGGATCGTCGCTGCAGGCGAAGGCCAAGGCAGCCGGGCGGAAATCGAAGCGCGGCTGAACGAAGTCGCAAGGCTCGGCTATGAAATGCGCGCCTCGCTGGCTGTCGAGGGCTGCACCAACATTTCGATGCCGGTGCGCGACCATACCGGCGCCGTCATTGCCGCGCTCACCGTCCCCTTCCTGCCGCAAAAGGCCGCCCGCTTCGATCGCAGCACTGTGTTCGAGCGGACGAAGGCGGCGGCCGAGGCGATATCGTCGGCGCTGGGCGCGGGCGAAGCTGCCGCCTCTTCACGTGCCGACCCGGAACGGCGGGACTATCCGTTCAGCAACTGACAAGAAATACAGGGAGAAGAAACATGAACTGGTCCAAATCGATGCTGTTTGCCTCGGCGGCGGTGCTTGCTCTGAGCGCCGCCGCGGCACACGCCGAAAACATGCCGAAGCGCATCGGCTACGTCACCAACTACGCCACGCATGAGTGGTATCAGAACGTCATCAAGGGCATGCAGTCCCGCGCCAAGGAACTCGGTATCGAGCTCGAGGTGCAGGACGCCAATCTGGACGTTGCCAAGGAGGTCTCCGCCGCCGAAGATTTCATGGCCAAGGGCGTCGACGTCCTGATCATCACGCCCGTCAACGAGGAAGGCGTCGTGCCGCTGCTGCGCCAGGCGAAATCCAACAACGTTCCGGTCGTGCTCGAAGGCAATCCGGTCAAGGGCATGACCACAATGGTCGCGATCTGCGACTACGACACCGGCTACACCGCCGGCGTCGAAGCCGGCAAATACGCCAAGGAAAAGCTCGAAGCCAAAGCCAAGGTGATGAATGTCGGCCTGCCGCTGCTGTCCGCCACCGTGCTGCGGTCGCAGGGTTTCATGGATGGCCTCAAGACCATCATCCCCGACGCGGTCATGGTCCACGACCTCGACGGCGGCGGCAATCCCGATCGCGCGCTCGAAGTCTCTTCGGCGGCTCTTGCCAAGAACGCCGACATCAACATCATCTACGGCATCAACGATTCCTCTTCGCTCGGCGGCCTTCAGGCCTGGAAAGCGGCCGGCAAGTCGCAGGACGGCCTCTTGACTGTCGGCACCGGCGGCGAAGGCCTCGCCTTCATCAATGCGATGCAGAACGAGCCGTCCTACCGCATCGAGGCCGCGATGTTCCCGGAAAAGGAAGGCTACACCGCCATCGATGCAGCGGTTAAGCTCTTCAATGGCGAAGAGGTGCCGGAACACATCGTCAGCCCGACCGCGCCGATGAACGGCGACGACTGGAAGAAGTTCTACGACTACGATGGCACCACACGCAAAATCAAATGGGATGCCGTCAATGCGCTTCAGCCACCGGAAAAATGCATGAAAACTTCCGCCGATCTGAAGAAGTAAGGATTCCGGGTAGCCCTTCCCGCACGGCGGGAAGGGCGGCGGATCGGATATGCCGAACGGCAAAACAGGGCAACCGTCCTGTTTTGGCCGGCAGTTTCCAGATGGCGACGGCACCGATACGGGCCCGGAAATGAAATGGACATGAGCGAGCTTACGCAATCCTCTGCGCCAAGGCGTTTCATCGGCGGCCAGCTGCTGGGCAGCAGCCAGCTGGTGCTCGGCGTGATCCTGGCCGTGCTCTGCATCGCCATCTCGATTGCCGCGCCGCAATTCTATTCCGAGGCCAACATCATCGCCATCCTGCGCCAATGCGCGCTGGTGCTGATCGTTGCCTCCGGCATGACGATGCTGATCATCACTGCGGAAGTCGACCTGTCGGTCGGTGCATCGCTGGCTTTTGTCGGCTGCATCGGCATGGCCGTGCTCAATTCAACGCACAGCCTGACGCTCGGGTTGCTGGCGGCGCTCGTCTTTTCAGGCGCGGTCGGCCTTTTCAACGGCCTCGTCGTCACCAGCCTCAAGGTGAACTCGCTGATCGCCACCATCGGCACCATGATGATGCTGCAGGGCGGCGTTTACCTGTTCACCCGCGAGGCGGTGCAGAACCACCACCGGCTTGCCGGCTTCACCGATCTCGGCGCTGGCTATATCGGCGCGATCCCGCTGCCCGTGGTCGTTGCCGCGGTGATTTTCGCGCTGGCCGCGGCAACGCTGCGCTTCACCACGCTCGGCCGTTATCTCTACGCTGTCGGCGCCAACGAGCGCGCGGTTCGTCTCTCCGGCGTGCGCTCGCAACGGCTGAAACTGTTCGCCTTCGTCGTCACCGGCCTGTGCGTCGGCGTCGCCGGCATGATCCTGTCGTCGCTGATGAATGCCGGCCAGCCGACCGCTGGCCGCGGCTTCGAGCTGACGGTGATTGCCGCCGTCATCCTCGGCGGCACCAGCCTGCTTGGCGGCCGCGGCTCGCTGCTTGGCACGTTGCTGGGCGTGCTGGTGCTGAAGGTCATCGACAACGGCATCATCATCCTCGGCTGGAACCAGGACCTGCAGATGGTGGTGCCCGGCATCGTCATCATCCTGGCGACCTATCTCGACATCGTGCGGAACAGAGCCAATGTCGGTTGATTTCCTTCACCCCGGCGAAACCGTGGCTGTCGACAAAAGCGTGCCGGCGCTGGAGATGCGCGGCATCGGCAAGCGTTTTCCCGGCGTGATGGCGCTGGACAATGTCGATCTGACCTTGGAACCCGGCAAAATCCATGCCCTGATGGGCGAGAACGGCGCCGGCAAGTCGACGCTGATCAAGATCATGGCCGGGGTCTACGGCAAGGATGCCGGCACCATCCGCCTGCGCGGCCGCGAGGCCGACATCAAGTCGCCGCGCGATAGCCTGAAAGAGGGCATCAAGGTGGTGTTCCAGGAGATCGCGCTGATCGCCGAATTCAGCGTCGCCGAAAACATCTTCCTCGAAGGCTATCCGACCGGCAAAGGCGGCTCGATCGACTGGAAGAAGATCCGTGCCGATGCGGCCGCTCTGTTCAAGCGTATCGGCTTCAACGTCGACCCGGCGGCGCGCACGGGATCGCTGCCGGTCAGCCAGCAGCAGATGGTCGAGATCGCCCGCGCACTCGCCCATGAGGCCCGCGTCGTGGTGATGGACGAGCCGACCTCCTCGCTGACGCCTAACGAGGTCTCGCTGCTGTTCACCGTCATCCGCCGGCTGGCCGCGCTGGGCATCGCGGTGCTCTATGTCAGCCACAAGCTCGACGAGGTCTTCGAGATCGCCGACACCGTGACCGTGCTGCGCGACGGCCGCCACGTCTCGACCAGGCCGATCGGCCAACATACCAACGACACGCTGATCCAGGACATGATCGGCCGGCGCATCGAAAACCTGTTCCCGCGCAAGCGCGGCGCGCCGGGCAGCAAGGTCGCGCTTTCCGTTGAAGGACTCAGCACCGCCAAGAAGCTGAAGGATGTGTCGTTCGAGGCGCATGCCGGCGAAGTCCTCGGCTTCTTCGGCCTGATGGGCGCCGGCCGGACCGAGCTCGCCAAGGCCATCGTCGGCTACGACCCGATCACTTCCGGCGCCATTTCGGTCGATGGCAGCCGGCTGCTGCCGCACGAAACGCACACCGGCGTCCGGCTCGGCATCGGCCTGCTCACCGAGGACCGCAAGAGCGAGGGGCTGATGGGCGAGTTGCCGGTCTACCAGAATGCCAGCCTCGCCTCACTCGGCGCCTTCGCCAGAATGGGCTTCGTCGACAAGGTCAGCGAACGCAAGGCGGTGCAGGACTATGTCGACCGTTTCCGCATCCGGACGCCCAGCCTGTTCCAGCAGGTCAAGAACCTGTCCGGCGGCAATCAGCAGAAAGTGCTGATCTCGCGCTGGCTGATGCGAGGCTTGAAGGTGATCGTCGTCGACGAGCCGACCCGCGGCATCGACGTCGGCGCCAAGTCGGAGATTTTTGCGCTCATCGACCGGCTCGCCGGCGAAGGCCTGGCGGTCGTCATGATGACGTCCGAAATGCCCGAGCTGCTGGGGCTTGCCGACCGCATCGCGGTGATGTGCGAAGGCCGCCTCACCGCGATCATGCCTCGCGACGAGGCCACGCAGGAGAACATCCTCAATGCGGCAATCGGCTAAGACGATGACGCTTCGCAAAGGGACCAAGCGATGAGCCTGGCAAGCACCGACACCATGAAAGCTGGGCCGTCCATGCTGGCGCGGCTCGTCGCGCGGCAGGAATTGGCATTGCTCCTCTGCCTCATCCTGGTGATCGCGTTCTTTTCCTTCACCGCCGAGAATTTCTTCTCCGTGCGCAACATCACCAATGTGCTCGGTCAGGCTTCGCTGGCGCTGACAGCCGGCATCGGCTGCGCCATCGTCTTCATATCAGGCGAGGTCGACATCTCGATCGGCTCGCTGCTGGCGACGATCGCACTGCCGCTGATCATCATCATGAACGACACGAATTCTCTGCTGCTCGGCATCAGCGGCGCGCTGCTGTTCGGGCTGATCATCGGCGTCGTGAATGGCTATCTGACGGCCTATGCCGGCATCAACTCGCTGATCGTGACCCTGGGCACGATGTTCATCATGCGCGGCGGCGTTTATCTCTATACCGGCCAGCGTGCTATTCCAGACGACGCCGCGCTCGACAGCTTCATCGCGCTGTCGGACGGCCGCCTGTTCAACGTCGTTCCCTATTCGGCTGTCATCGCCATCGTCCTGCTCGCCGTCTTCGCCTACGTGATGCAGCACCGGCCGTTCGGACGGCAGATCTATGCCGTCGGCGGCAATCCGGAAGTGGCACGGCTGGCGGGTTACGACGTGCGCCGCGTCAAGTTCACCTGCTTCATCATCAGCGCGCTGCTGGCGACGGTAGCCGGCATCATCCTGGCAGCCCGCGTCGGTTCGGCGCAGCATACGGCCGGGCTGAATTTCGAGTTCCAGGTCGTCGCCGCCACCGTGCTCGGCGGGGTGAGCCTTGCCGGCGGCATAGGCAGCCTGACCGGCATGGCGCTCGGCGTGCTGATCCTGCAGTTCCTGTCCAACGGGCTGCGCGGTCTCGGCCTGCCGACCGAGTGGCAACTGGTCATCACCGGCATGATCATCATTGCCGCCGTCGCCTTCGACGAAGCAAAGCGCCGGCGCGCCATTGGAGGCTGATATGGATCGTCTCAAAGGGAAAACCGCAATCGTCACCGGCGCCGCCGACGGCATCGGCCACGCGATCAGCGAGGCGATGGCAAGGGAAGGCGCGCACGTCTTCCTCGGCGACATCGCCGACGAGAAGGGTGAAAAATTCGCAGCCGAGCTGCGCGCCGCCGGCCACCGCGCCGACTACATCCATTGCGACGTGGCGGAGGAGGCCGACATCGCCGCCCTGATCGACGCAGCCGTCGGCAAGACCGGCCATCTTGATATTCTCGTCAACAATGCCGCCATCGCCATCGGCGGCATGCCGGTTCACGAAATGAGCGACGAGCAGTGGCACCGGCTGATCGCGGTCAACCTTACCAGCGTGTTCCGCGGCTGCAAATATGCGCTGCCACATATGATCGCGCAGAAATCGGGCTCGATCATCAACATGGCCTCGGCACAAGGGCATATCGGGCTCGACGGCTGGACCGCCTATGCCGGCGCCAAGGGTGCGGTGATGGCGATGACGCGCCAGATGGCGGTCGAGTTCGGCCCGCTCAACATCCGCGTCAACTCGATCTCGCCCGGCACCATCAACACGCCGATGAACGACAAATTGGTCAAGGAGATCGGCGGCAATCTCGCCAAGGCCTGGGTCAAGATGCATCCGCTCGGCCGCATCGGCAAACCGTCCGAGGTGGCCGAAGCCGCCGTCTATCTGGCCTCCGACGCCGCCGGCTTCACCACCGGTACCGACCTGCGCGTCGACGGCGGCCTCACCGCGGCACCCCGCTACGTACCCGACCTGCTTTGACAACCAACGAGACATGAAATGAACAAAGCCCTCGAAGGCGTCCGCATTCTCGATTTCAGCCATCTGCTGCAAGGGCCGTTCGCCACGCAACTGCTCGGCGACATGGGCGCCGACATCATCAAGATCGAGCGTGCCGGCGCCGGCGACATGTTCCGCGGCATGACCTTCTTCGCCAAATGGGTCGGCGGCTCCGAAAGCCCGAATTTCCTCGCCTGGAACCGCAACAAGCGCTCCATCGCGCTCAACCTGAAAAGTCGCAAGGTGCATGCCATCATCATGGACATGGCTGAGAAGGCCGATGTGGTGGTGCAGAATTTCCGCCCCGGCGTGCTCGCCAGGCTCGGCTATGGCTACGAGGATTTCAGGGCGGTCAATCCCGCCATTATCTATTGCTCGGGCTCCGGCTATGGCGAGGAAGGCCCCTATGTCGAGCGCCCCGGCCAGGACATGCTGATCCAGGGGCTGTCCGGGTTGATCTCCAACACCGGCCGCGGCGATCAGGCTCCTGTTCCGGCCGGTGCCGGCCTGGCCGACCAGATCGGCGCCATGAACATGGTCTAGGTCGTGTGGACACTTATCTGATCCAGAGGACGGTTGCGGCGATGGTGACGATGGCGAGGTAGTTTCGGGCTGTCTTCTCGA